>JAPLSM010000006.1 GCA_026398635.1 Spirochaetota bacterium
AGGTCCTCGTTCATGGTATGCATCAATTCCATGATCTTCCGGCCTGTTTCCCCGTCAAGATTGGCGGTGGGTTCATCCTCCAGGACGATTTTCGTGCCGATGACCAGGGCGCGGGCGATCGCGACGCGTTGGAGCTGGCCGCCGGACAGCTCGTCTGGCTTGTGCCGCGTGTATTCCGAAAGCTCCACCAGCTCGAACATCCTGTCCACGCGCCGGGCGCGCTCGCCCTTCGGCACGCCGAGGGCAATGAGGGGCAGCTCCACGTTCTCCCATGCCGTGAGGACCGGGATGAGGTTGAAGGACTGGAAGATGAAGCCGATGGAGGTTCTCCGTATCTCGGTAAGCTCCCGGTCCTTGAGGGAGACGATGTCCAGATCCCCCAATAGAACCGTTCCTTCGTCCGGCCGGTCGATGCAGCCGATGACATTGAGCAGCGTCGTTTTTCCGGACCCCGACGGCCCGACGATCCCTACGATGGCCGCCGCATCAATACGGAGGTCCACTCCCTTGAGCGCGGGCACGATCTGCCTGCCCAGCAGGTAGCTCTTCCTCACTCCTTTTATCCGTATCGAGCTCATTGGATGCTCCTTACTTCATGAAGCCAGTGGGTGAAAGACGCACCCTGTCCACGGCACCGGATTTGATGGATTTGAACCCCACGATCGTCTTGTTGCCGGCCGTCATCGCGTCGATGACCGTCATGACCGAGGGGCGCATCTTGCCCTCGAAAAAGCGCACATCGGAGAACTCGATGCGCTTGGCCTCCTGTCCGGAGAGCGCGTACATGACCATTCGCACGGGAAGATAGGCGCGGTCCACATCCACGACCATGCGCGGGTAGGGGACGGTCTTCTTGCGGGCTGTGAGCTCCAGGGTCCAGCCGTCGGCGGACGATGAGAGAATGCGCGCATCGTAGTCGTCAGACTTGGTGAAGTTCATCATGTCGTCGTTGGTGAAGCTGGTTCCCATGAAGGAGTCCTTGCCGGACATGCGGACGGGCCTGGACACGGACGGCGAGCCCATCCACATCGAGTCTCCGATCATGAGCACCCGTTTCCCCTTCTCGCGCTCGGGAGAGACGAACTCCACCAGCGTGCCCGCATCCAGGGCGTAGAGCACCCGGGCTTCCAGCTTCCGACCTGACCCGCTCGCCTTCACGTCCTCGAATGAAAGGACCATGGTCCCTTCCGGAAAGTTCATGGCATCGTCCATGCGGGAGACGATCTCGGCTGCCGTCTGGGGAAATGCCGGCGTGCCCAGGGCCGTTATCAGGGTCGTGATAACAACAATCATCGTCGAAGCTCTCATGTATTCCTCCATTCCCGCATCAGTGCGTTGTAAGCGCCTTCACCACGTCCACGCGGGCTGCCCGGCGCGCGGGGGTGGTTCCCGCCAGGGCCGCGCAGACGAATCCGGCAGCCGCGGATACCACGAAGTCGACCGCTGCCGGAATGCTCTTGATCTCGAAGAATGGAACCTCCATGGCGGACGACATGGATCGAAGATCGACGGGAAAGGCGTATAGGGCGAAGCTCGCGGCCGCCCCGATGAGGGTGCCGATAACGCCGCCCAGCGCACCGACCGCCGCCGACTCGAAGAGGAACAGGCGGAACACCTCTCCGCGGCGCCAGCCGATGGCACGCAGGGAGCCGATCTCCCGCGTGCGTTGGAACACACTCACGTACATCGTGTTGGCGATCGTGGATACCGACAGCGCGAAGAGGATGGCGAGGAAGATGTAATAGAAGTAGGTTTCATTCTGGGAATGGCGCAGGATGCCCGCGGCATAGGTCCGCCAGGACTCGGCCGTGGTGCCGGATTTTTGGGCTGCCGCGGAAATGGCGGGCAGGATGCCTTCCACCGCGCGCGTTTCCCGGCACTTAACGAAGATCTTGTTGATCTGGTCTCCGGTATCGGCCAGGGCTTGAGCGTCCCCCATGCGTACGAAGACGGAGGTCCTGTCCAGGGGGGCGTAGCCGGTTCGGAAAATGCCCGAGACCGTGAAATCGCGGATATTGGGCGTTCCGTTCGCGGTCCATGTTTGAAGCACGCACCGGGAACCTGGCTTGAGAATGAAAAGCTTGGCGAACGACTCCCCGATAAGGATGGAGCCCGAATCCGTGAGATCCGCGCCGGCGACGATGGAACGCTCGGCCATGCCGACGGTCCGTTCCGCTTCCGGTTCCACCCCCGCGATGAGCAGGGGGAACTTCTCTGTGCCGTCGCCTGCAAAGCCGGCGAGGAGCAGTCGCGGGGCGGCTTCGACTACGCCTTCCACGCCCCGGATTTCACTCAGCAGCCCGCGCCATTCCGGCATGAGATTCGCCGGCTTGGCGTACGCATCCGCGTCCGCCTTGTCGAATCCAGCAGTTTGAACCTGCACGTGAGCGGTCTGGTAGTCAATGATGGAGGAGTAGAGGAGCTCTTCGTAGGATCCCCGGTAATACCCCATGAAGAAGGCCAGGATTGCCGTGGTCGCCGCGACGCTCAAGGCGTTCAACACTGTCCTGCGGCGGTGGCGGGCCAGGTTGCGGATGGCGGTTTTCACGAGTACGGGGAGGGGGATGGAAGGGGTTTCGCGTTCGGTCACGACACTCCTCCTGCCCGCGCAGATTGGAGTGCCGCTTAATGCACAGCGGGCTCACCTGCCGCGGGGAAAACCAGATCAGTGGTTCAGTCCCGCGGGTGGTAAGCCCGCTGCCATCAAGGCCCAGCGCGCGTCACGCGCTTGCTCTGACGAATTAGCCGGAATGATAGCATGTTCTGAGCGCTTCGTCAAGTTTATAACTGTCGGGAACTCGCCGCAGTGGCAGGCGCTCTGGTTCCATGCGATACTGGGGGCGTGAGCACAACCGTCAATCACGTCACCAAGCGGTTTGGCGACCTCGTCGCAGTGAACGACCTGAGCTTCGAGATCCGCCCGGGCGAAATTATCGGGCTTCTCGGCCCCAACGGATCCGGCAAGACGACCACCGTCAGGATGATCCTCGGGCTGCTCGAGCCGGACGACGGGCAGGTGCTCGTCGGAGGCTTCGATCCGCACGTCCAGCCCCTCGAGGTGAAGAGACGGATCGGCTACGTCTCCGAGGAACCGATTCTCTACCAGGCGATGACGCCGCGGGAGGTCTATGAGCTCGTTGCGTCGGTCCGAGAGATCGATGCCGAGACGGTGCAGCAGAGGCTCGAGCGCTACCTCAGCAGCCTGGATGCCGCCTCGGCGATGGACGCGATGATCGCCACACTGTCGCGAGGCAATAGGCAGAAAGTGCAGATCATCGCCGCCCTCCTTCACCAGCCGGAGTTCCTGATCCTGGACGAGCCTCTCACCGGGCTCGATGCGAAGGCCGTCCGGGTGTTCAAGGAGATCGTCGCACTCCACAGGGAGCGCGGCAGCTCCGTCCTCTTTTCCACCCACATCCTGGAGGTCGCCGCGGAGCTCTGCACCACGATCGCCATCATCAACAAGGGGAAGATGGTGGCAATGGGGACGGTGGCGGAGCTCGAGAAGCGGGCCCAAGCCGCCGGTGCGAGCCTGGAGGACGTCTTCCTGCGGCTCACAGAAGAGGATGCCTCCGTTCAGGCGATCGTCCGACGGCTGAGGGAGGAAGGGTAGCGTGAAGGGGAAGCCTGTGCGGCTGTGGGACCTTTCGGGGCTCATCTACCGGGAAGCCACGCTCAGAAGCTTCCTGACGGCCGCCGGTGGCAATCCCGGTCCGCTGAGAGAACGGCTTGGGAAGAACCCGGGCTACGTCCGGCACCAGTCCCTCAGGATCCAGATAATCGCCGCTGCGTACGTTCTCTCCATGATGATTCTCCCGATCCTCGCGGTTGTGAAACTGCGCTCGGGAAGCACCCACGAGTGGAACCTCTTCGTCTCCTCCGTGTCGGCGGCGACGTTCTTCCTGATCCAATTCGGATACATCCTCATGCTGACGGTGCTCGCCGTGTCCGAGCTTCTCGATGACGACCTGTACGCCTGGCCACAGACCCTGCCGGTCTCCACGGGAGGCATCGCCCGCCTCCGCCTGTTCTCCCTCCTGCGAGGCCTCTTCCTCCCGGTGTGCGGCGTTGCCGTTGCATATCCTCTGGCGCTGGGGATCTCGAGCCGTTCCTGGGCAGTAGCCGGCATCGCCGTGGTGACGAGCGCCGCCCACCTTCCGCTCACTCTCGCGCTGGTCGTTCTCACGGGGCTGTGGCTGCATCGCACCCTCCGCGGGCAGGGAGGGACCTCGCGCGGCGCGCAGACGGCCCGCGTTATCACCATGCTCGCGTACGGGCTGGGAACTCTCCTAGTGGTGTTCGTGATGCAGGTCGCCATCAACTTCCTCTCGCGGCTGTTCGATTCTCCGCGACTCGCTGCGGCCGTCTCCCGAACTATCATTCTCGCCCTCTCCTGGGCCCCGCTTCCCACGGCTCCAGCCTCGCTCACCATGCTCCTCGCGGCGCGCGCCGCGGGGCTGGGTGCCGACGTGCCGGTTCTCCCGGCTGCGCTGGGATCCCTCGGCTACTTCGTCGTGGTAGCGCTCCTCATTGTGACCGCTCTCCGGCTCCTCGGCCGCAGCGGGGCAGCCACGGTCGCGGTCGGGTCTGGCCGCGCCTCCGTCCCCACTCCCACTCTTGTGCGCCTGCGGCTCACGACTCCGAGCCGGGCCTTCCTCCGGCAGCTCTGGCTTGGGGCGACTAGAGAGACGCAGGTGCTGATGTTCCTCCTCTTTCCCCTCGTCCTCCCGATCCTCAGCGTCGTCGGGCCCAGAATCTCCGGAGCCCCTTCTCCGTTTGTAGTCTACTTCGGCGCGGGCACC
>JAPLSM010000291.1 GCA_026398635.1 Spirochaetota bacterium
CTCGCCCTGCACTCGTTCGTGGAGAGCCACGCCTGCGCCGAACACCCGCCGCTGGGCAACTTCGACAAGTTCCCCGAGATGCTCTGGGCCTTCGGGGACGTGCTGAAGGCCCGGGGCGTGCCGGTGGAGCGCCTGGCCGCGCTCACCCGGATCTCGAAGGAGCACTTTCTGACCAACAAGGTCCGGCACGCCTTCGTGCGCCTCGACGCCGAGGAGGTGCTCGCCGCGACCCACAACTTCCTCGCCTTCTGCGGCCTCTGCGGCATCGCCTCCCCCTCGCTCGAGCGCCTCCGCGCGGGCCTCCAGGCCTGGGATGACAAGCACTCGCCGCTCGAGCGCAGCGCGGAGCTGCGCCGCATGCGCGACGAGCTGACCGCGGCCCGGCAGGACAACCGGCGGCTGCTCGAGCGGCTGGGCGCCTACGAGCGGGACGCAGCCCGGGCCGCCGAGCTGGGGCGGAAGGTCGAGGTACTCGCCGCGGAGCTCACCCGCGAGAAGGCGCGCGCGGACGCCAAGGCGGAGCGCGTCGACGAGCTGCGCCGGGCGCTGAACGACGCGACGCTCGAGCGCACGCGGCTTGCGAAGGAGCTGGAGGGGTACCGCGACCTGGAGCGGTACCTCGAGCACCTCGCGCGCTTCACCCTCTACACGCGCACGCGCCGGGACTACGAGCGCAGCCTCATGCGCCTCACCCCCGAGCAGCGCGAGGCCCTCGAGGAGATCCGGCCCGGCCACGACTTCCTCATCCGGGGCGGCGCGGGCACGGGCAAGACCATCGTGCTCCTGCACGCCTTCGACCAGGCGCGCCGGGAACGCGACGCCGAGCTGGGATTCGGCCGGCCCGCGCGCATGGCGCTGCTCACCTACACGAACACGCTGGTGAAGTACGACCGGTACCTCGCCGCCGTGCTGCACGCGACGGGGGTCGACGATCTCATCAGCACCGCCGACGCGTTCTTCCTGGCACGCCTCCGGCGCATCGACG
This sequence comes from Spirochaetota bacterium, assembly GCA_026398635.1. Lineage (GTDB taxonomy): Bacteria > Spirochaetota > Spirochaetia > SZUA-6 > Fen-1364 > JAPLSM01. Next base: position 986 of record JAPLSM010000291.1, read on the forward strand.
CGCGCGCGCGGGTCGACTACGGCGTCGTCGCGCGGCTCGCCGCTTCGCTCAACGGCACCGAGTTCCTGACGAACGTCGAGCTCGCCGCCGAGCTGGAGGACTTCCTCTTCGCCAACGCGGTGACCCGCGAGGAGTACATCGACAACGTGGTGCTGCGCCGCGGCATGCGGCAACCGCTGTCCGCGCAGCAGCGCGCCCTGGTCTGGGGCGTGCGCGCGCGGGTGATCGACGAGATGGAGCGCGCGGGCATCCTGAGCAAGAACTGGTCGCGCATGCGGCTCATCGACCACCTCGAGAAGACGCCGGGCGACCCGGCCCTGTGCGACGTCGACCTCGCCTACGTCGACGAGTCGCAGGACCTCACCGCGGTGGACCTGAAAGCCCTGAAGCTGATGACCCGGCGGGGCCTGGTGCTGGCCGGCGACGCGGGCCAGACCATCTACGGCGTGGGCTCTCCCTACCGCAGAGCCGGCATCGACATCTCGGGCCGGACCCGGGTGCTGCGCACGAGCTTCCGGACCACCTGCGCGATCCAGGAGGCGGCCGACCGCTACCGCGCGCTCACCCGGCGCGAGGAGGAGGAGCCGAACCCCCAGGCGTTCCGGGAGGGCCCGGTGCCCGAGTTGTACGCGGCGGCCACGCGCGACGAGATGGACCGGCTCCTGCTCGCCCGGGTCGCGCTCTTCATCGACACCCTCGGCTACGACGCCGAGAACGTCACGGTGCTCGCCCCCAGCCGGGGCGACGTGGCGCGCCTCGGCCAGCTGCTCGCCCGAGCGGGCCGGCCGTCGGCCGACATCCGCGAAGAGGCCTTCGCATTCAGCCAGTCGGGCGCCGTGCGCCTCTCCACCCTGCACTCCAGCAAGGGCCTGGACTTCCCCGTGGTGCTGCTGTACCTGCCCGGCCTGCCTGCCCAGGGCGACTGGGACGAGGCTGCCGGCGACACCCTCGCCCGCAACCTCATCTACGTCGCCATGACCCGGGCCATGGACAGCCTGAGCGTCTTCACCCTGGCCGCGCCGCCCGAGAAGCCGCTCGCGGACCTCGTGGCCGTTTTCGCGCAACCGGCGCCGGCATGAGCGGGACCGCGTACAGCCACTCGCGCGTCGGCCTCTTCGACCAGTGCCCGCTCGCCTACCGCTACCGGTACCTCGACGGCATCGCGGATGCCTTCACCACCATCGAGCAGCACCTCGGGCAGGTGGTGCACGACGTGCTAGAGCAGGCGTACGCCGAGCGCTCGCGCGGTCAGGCGGTCGACGCCGGCTGGCTGACCGCCGCCTTCGAACGTCTCTGGCACTCCCCGGAACTCGCCACGCACCGGGTGGTGAAGCGCGGAGTGACGCCCGACGAGTACCGCGCGCAGGGGCTCGCCATGGTCGGGTCCTTCCACGACCGGGTCTTCGCCGCGGACGACAGCGAGACGGTGTACCTCGAGCGCCGGTTCTCGCTCGCCCTCGACGGCGCCGGAAGCCCTGTCTGGGCCGGGGTCATCGACCGGCTCGCGCGCCTCGCGGACGGCACCCTGCGGCTCATCGACTACAAGACCGGCCGGTCCGTGCCCGACCCCCGCACCGATCGCCAGCTGCAGTCCTACGCGCTGCACGTGCTCGCGGAGCAGCGGGTCGGGCAGGTCGAGCTCTGCTACGAGGGCCTGCGCGGGGGGACCTCGCTCACGGCTCCCTTTCCGGCGTCGCAGGCCGGGGAGGTTCGCGGCCACCTACTCGCGAGGATCGCCGCGATCGAGGCCGCCTCCTCGTGGCCTGCCCGGCCCTCGATCCTCTGCAACTGGTGCGGGTTCAACCCAATCTGCCCGGAGGCGGGGGGGATGAAGCGACTCCCGCGCAGCCGGCGCTGAGGCGGGCGCGTGCTTCGAGCCGTTGACGGACCGGTGCCCGGACGCTGGCCGCGCGAAAGGGCGGCAGCGTGGGGCCGCGCTCAGCCGTGGATCGCAGGCTGCAGCTTCGTGCCCAGCACCGCGGTCAACCAGCTCGAGATGTGGCAGGCGGACACGTTCGACCTCCCGACCATCGGGCGGGAGCTCTCGTGGGCGGCCGGGCTCGGGATGAACGCGGTGCGCGTGTTCCTCCACGACCTCGCCTGGCGCGCCGACCCTGCCGGATTCCTCGGGCGGCTCGACCGGTTCCTCTCCGCCGCCGCGCGCCTCGGCATCCGCACGATGCCCGTGCTGTTCGACGACTGCTGGCACCCCAACCCCGCGCCCGGGCCCCAGGCCGATCCCGTGCCCGGGGTGCACAATTCGCGGTGGGTGCAGTCGCCCGGCGTGAAGGCTGCCGTCGACCCCGCGTGCGAGGACCGGCTGCGGGGTTACGTGCAGGACGTGATCGCGGCCCACCGGTCCGACGACCGGGTGCTCGCGTGGGACCTGTACAACGAGGTCGGCAACTTCTTCCTGCCGGCCATGAGCCTGCCCCCGCTGCGCATGGCTCCCCGGCTCGCTGTCGCGGCGATCCGGCTATACCTCGAGCCCATCCCCACCCGGCCGCTGCTTCGCAGGGCATTCGCATGGGCGCGCGAAGTCGAACCTTCCCAACCGCTCACGACATCGGTCTGGATCGACCACGCCCGCCTCAACCGCGAGCTTGTCGGGCTCTCGGACATTGTGAGCTTCCACGATTACCATCCGCTGCCCGATCTCGAAGCGAGGATCCGCGAGCTGCACCAGCACGGCCGGCCGCTGCTGTGCACGGAGTTCATGGCCCGGACGTCGGGCAGCCGGTTCCAGACGCACCTGCCCGTGTTCAAGCGGGAGGGCGTGGGCTGCCTCTGCTGGGGACTGGTGAGCGGGAAGACGCAGACGATCTGGTCGTGGAAGGACCGGGCCGGCGGCGACGAACCCGCGGTCTGGTTCCACGACATCCTGCGGCCCGACAGCACGGCCTTCGACGACGAAGAAGTCGAGGCGATCCGGCGCGAGACGCGCGTGGACGCGCCGGTCCGGCCGTGAGCGAGCCGGCCGCGGGCACGCCGACCGCGAGCGGACCGCGCAGCACCACGGTACGTGTCCTGCCGGAGCGGGCCGGCCTGCGCGCGGACGCCTTCTTCTGCCTCGCCTTCCCGCTGATCTCGCGCACGCGCATGAGGCAGAAAATCCAGCAGGGCGAGGCGCTGCTGAACGGCAGGCGGTTCGCCACGTCCGCCAGGGTGCACGAGGGCGACGTGATCGCGGTTACGTGGCGCGGGCCCGTTCAGGAGCCGGATCCCGGCGAGACGCCCCCCGCGATCCTCCACGAGGACGAGTGGTTCGTGGCCGTGGACAAGAGCGCGGGCCAGACGTCGCACCCCGCGGGCGCCGTCCAGTCGGGCACGGTCATCCAGCAGGTCAGGCGGCACTTGTGGCCCGTGACCGGCGGACGGCTCTCCGGCGGCGACCGCACGGCCTGGCCGACCCTCGTGAACCGGCTCGACCGGTTCACGAGCGGCATCGTGCTGGTGGCGAAGACCGGCCCCGCGCTCGCCGCGATGCAGACGCTGCGGGAACGGGGACTTCTCGAGCGGCGCTACCTCGCGGTGGTCGAGGGCCGCGTGCCGGACGACGGGGGAATCATCGACACGCCGATCGGGTCTGCCCCGGTCGGAGAACCGGCGGACGGGGAATCCGGCACCACCGTGGGTATCAGGATGACCGTGACGCCGGACGGCCTGCCCAGCCGGACGGAGTACCGGGTGGTGGAGCGCAGCCGCGACTACACGGTGCTCCACGCGGTGCCCCGGACGGGGCGTCAGCACCAGATCCGGGTGCACTTCGCCTCGATCGGTCACCCCGTCGTGGGAGACCTGATCTACAAGGACCCGGCGCTGTTCCTGCGGTACTGGCGGAACGGCTGCCGGCTGGACGAGTCGCTCCCCACGCGACACCTGCTGCACGCCGAGAGGCTCGCCTTCGACCACCCCTTCACGGGCGGAAGGCTCGTGATCGAGGCGCCGGCGCCCGGGGATTTCGCGGCGGTCCTGGCAACGCTCGCTTCTACATCCCGATCCTGATCTCGCCTGACACGGTTCGCACCCGCACCGAGCCGGCGCCCGAGCCCACATCGCCGGTCAGGCTGTGCTTCCCTGGGCCGGAGGTGGATCCCCGGACCGTGACGGGGTGATCGCTCGTGATCCTTCCCGAGGTGGAGCCCGCGTCCAGCCGGAAGCCGCTGCCGGCCGGAATGCCGAGCATCACGCTGCCCGACGTGGTGCCGACATCGATGCTGCCCGGGAATACGGTCCAGGCCAGCTCGAGGTCGCCTGAAACCGTGCGCGCGGTGAGGTCGCCCGTGAGGCCGCGGACGGTCATCTCGCCACTCGTAGAGCCGAGGTCGACGGACTTCGCCGACACGGCCTGCGCGTCGAGGTCGCCGGAGACCGTGTGGCACCTGAAAGACTCCGCCGCGGACGCGCCGAGGGTGATGTCGCCCGAAACCGTTGTGATTTCCAGGGATGCGAAGGTTCGTCCCCCGGGCAGCTCGATGTCCGAGGAAACCCCGTGGATGATCAGCGTGCCCCGATACCCCTTCGGGATCGCCACCTCGAGCTTCAGGTCCGACCGGTACCAGCCCATCACCACGTTGATGCTCTTGTGGTCCACGCGGAACGACGCGGTGCTGCCGCGGGTCTCGGCGATCAACTCGGGCTCGGCGGTGCTCCGCTTCGAGCTCACCGTGCCGTACAGATGTACCTTCACGCTTCCGTCCGCGCTTTCGGTCACGGTGACGTCGGAGCTCACCACCTCGACGTCGATCGACTGCACCCCAGCGAGAGGCAGGCTCCGCGCCTGGTCTACGTCAATCCGCCCGCTGGTGCCCGTGCCGGCGACCGCCTGCTGGGGCGTGACACCCCCGAGAAGTCCGATCACCGCGGCCGCAGCGCCCGCCACTACCGCGAGGGCCGCCACAATGAGCAGCACCCGCTTCAGTACCGAATCATTCATCCAACGCCTCCAATCCTGCAGATACCCAACAGCACGGCGACGGCCCGCCTACCTATTTAAAACACCGATAAAGCCCAAGATCGGTCCAAGCACTTCAAAGCGGTACGTTTTGCCGATTAACGAAGGGTTGCCGAGAGCCTTGCGCAACACGGTGGAACCCAGCATCTTCTCCCGTTCGTGAACGTTCAGCATGCGGCGCCGTGCTTGATCGCGCCCCGGCCTTGCGACTATCATGGGCGGCGATTCGGGCAGGGAGGACGGGCATGGCGAACGCGTTCCGCATCGGCATCGTTGGTCTGCAGCACGACCATCTCTGGTCGTACCTCAAGGGCGTGCGAGGAGCTGCGGGCGCGCGGATCACCTGCGCCGCCGATCCCCACGCGCACCTCCGCGAGAAGGCCGCGAAGGTCGCGGGAATCCCCGCCGCCGGGCTCTACGAGGACCACTTCGACATGCTCGAGAAGGAGCAGCTCGACGCGTGCCTCATCTTCGCCGCCAACTCACGGCACGCGGAGCTCACCGAGAGCTGCGCCCGGCGCGGCCTGCACGTGATGGTGGAGAAGCCCATCGCCTCCGACCTGCGGGGCGCCGACCGGATGCTCGATGCGGCCGCGAAGCACGGGATCCGGCTCATGGTCAACTACCCCACCTCCTTCCAGGGCTTCGCGGTGGAATGCCACCGACAGATGACGAGGGGTACCCTCGGCCGGCCCTGGATGCTCCGGTTCGCCGCAGGCCACTCGGGACCCGAAGAGTTCTGCAGCCCCGAGTTCCTTGCCTGGCTGCTGGACCCCGTGAAGAACGGGGGAGGCGCGCTGCAGGATTTCTGCACGTATGGCGCGGCGCTCTACGCATGGTACTTCGGCCGGCCGAGCCGGGTGAGCGCACGGGCCGGCACCTTCGTGAAGAAGAATCGCTACAAGGCGGAGGACCACGCGGTCATCACGGTCACTTCCGACTCGGGCGCCATCGGCGTCATCGAGGGCACCTGGGCCTCCCGGCCCGGCCTCGGAACCTTCAGCCTCCACGGCGACGCGGGCGCGGTCTTCAACAGCATGGCGCATCCCGACCGGTTCCTGATCCAGCGCAAGGGCGCGAAGGAGCTGCAGCCGCTCGCCATCCCCTCCTCGAAGGGATGGGAGAACCGGGTGATCCCCTGGTTCGTGAAGCACATCCGGGAGAAGACGCCCTTCGAGGGCATGCTGGAACCCCTGGTAGCCCGCAATGCCCAGGAAATCCTCGACGCGGCCAAGCGCTCGATCGCGACGGGCCGGGAGGTCAAGCTGCGGCGCTGAGGCTACCACCGCTCGCGGTGCACGATCGCCGACAGCGCAAGACGCTGCTTCTCCACCGGTGAGGGGTCGAGCGGATACCCGAGGGGCATCAGCTGTACGACCCGCACCGCGGGAGGGATGCCGAGGATCTCCCGCACCTTCCCTTCGTCGAACGAGCCGACCCAGCAGGTCCCCAGACCTTCCGCGGCCGCGGCGAGGGTTAAGTGGTCCATCGCAATGGCCACGTCGATGGGATAGGCCTGCTGGCCGCAGCGCATCACCCGGCCGTCGGTCTCGGCGCAGCAGGCGAGCACGATCGGCGCCGCGCCCACGAACTCCTGCGCCGCCGCCTCCACGCCGATGCGCCGGCGCAGCCCGGGGTCGCTCACCGCCACGAACCGCCACTCCTGGAGGTTCCGGGCCGACGGCGCGAGGCGCGCGGCCGAGAGCACGCGCTCGAGCCGGTCCTCTTCCACCAGCCGTTCACTCCAGGCGCGCACGCTCTTCCTGGTCCGGATCGCCTCGTACACGTCCATGCTCACCCCTCCTCCCCGCCGAGCCGGCGGTCGATCTCCTTCAGGCGCTCCTGGAGCCGCCTGATGGTGCGCCTGATACGCGAGCGCTCCTCCTCCAGCTCCGCGCGAGGGTCTTTCGGCTTCGGCCGGGCGCCGTACGCGGCCTTCACCATGTCCGGCGTGCGGCCCGCGAGGAGCGCGGCCTGCGCCTTCGCCCGGTCGCCGTCGTCGCGGATAGCCGTGAGCTGGCGCATGTTCTCGAAGCCCACCCGGGGGTCGAGGTCCTGGCGGTGCGCCTTCATGATGACCTGGGCGCTCGTGCGCGGCAGGCCGAGGACCCGGTCCACGTAGTCGCCGAAGCTCGTGCCGTGCCGCTCGCACAGCTCGTGCGCCTGCACCAAGAGGCGTCCCAGCTCCTTCATCAGCGAGCCGCTCGTCGGAAGGAACTTCTCCCTGATCTCGCGGGTCAGCTCTGTAAAAGCGGGGATCCCGTCGAAGGGGCTGCGGTAGAGCCCCGTGCGCTCCGCCTCGAAGAGCAGTTCGTGAAACAGGCTCCAGAAAGCGGTGGTGTGGGCCTTCGCCGAGATGGGCACCGCCGAGCCGGTGAACTGGAGGTGATGCGCGTACTCGTGGATGGCCGTGTACACCAGCTCGTCGTCGGTCTTGAAGTTGCCGGTGTGCAGGATGATCTCGCGCGAGGCGGGCTTGTAGAGACCGTCGACCTTCCGGCTCTTCTTCCCCGAGAAGATGACCTCGAACTCCTCGACGGATTTCCGAAGGCCGAGCAGCTGTTTCTTGACCTGGTCCCTGTTCACGGGCTTTACCCCCCAATGTTACGGAAAATTAACAGAAGCGAAACCTCTCCGCAACCTGCCCCGGCTATCTTCCTGTCCAGGAGGCTTCGAAGATGGCCATGCACAAGGGGGCTGCGGTCGCGCTGACGGTGCTCGCATTCCTCGTGATCCTGCCGCTGTCGGCCGGGGCGCAGGCCCGTCCGTCCAGCTCCGCGGCCTCGCTGGCGGGAGCGACCTCGGTCGCGCAGGTTGCCGAGGCCACAAAGACCCTCGAGGCCATCCAGCTTTCCTTCCGCGAGATAGCGAAGAAGGTGCTACCCGTCGTGGTCAAGGTCGACGTGGTAGAGGTGGTCAAGCGGCCGACGATCGGCGGCCAGTCGCCGTTCCGGTTCTTCTTCGGCACCCCTGACCAGAACAACGAAGACAACGGGAACCAGTCCGGGGAGATGCGGGTGAACGGCCTCGGGTCAGGCATCATCGTACGAAAGACCGGCAACACCGTCTACGTGCTCACCAACAACCACGTCGTCGAATCGGCGACCGAGGTGAGCGTGAAGCTGAACGACCAGAGGACGTTCTCCGCGAAGATCGTTGGCAAGGACGCGCGCCGGGACATCGCCCTGATCTCGTTCGAGTCGAAGGATCCCGTCGTGACCGCCGAGCTCGGCGACTCGGCGGACCTGCAGGTCGGCGACCTGGTGATGGCCGTCGGCAACCCGTTCGGCTTCGAGAGCACGCTCACCATGGGCATCGTCAGCGCGCTCGGCAGGAGCGCGCCGCACGGACAGCAGACGTACACCGACTACATCCAGACCGACGCGGCGATCAACGAGGGCAACTCGGGCGGCGCTCTGGTCAACACGCGCGGCCAGGTGGTGGGCATTAACACGTGGATCGCGGCCCCGACGGGCGGCAGCGTGGGCATCGGCTTCGCCATCCCGATCAATAACGCGAAGGCGGCCATCGACGACTTCATCACCAAGGGCAAGGTCGAGTACGGCTGGCTCGGCGTGCAGATCGGCGACATCCAGGATTCGGCCACCTACCCCGGCTTCGCAAAAGACCTCAAGGTCGAGGGTCTCATGGGCGCTTTCGTGCTGAACACCTACAAGGGTTCGCCCGCGGACAAGGCGGGCCTGCTGCCCGGAGACTACGTGCTGCGCGCTGACGGCGAGGACATCCGCAGTGCCGACCACCTCACTCAGATCGTCGGCGCGATGGTCGCGGGCAGGACGTACGGACTCGAGATCGTGCGCTACGGCGAGCGGCAGAAGCTCTCGGTGAAGGTCGGGGCCCGGGACGACAAGGACGAAGTGGCGCAGTACAAGAACCTGTGGCCCGGCATGACCGTAGTGAAGATCACCGCCGACATCCGCAAGGAAGCCGGCATTGCCGCGGGGGTTGAGGGTGTGGTGATCGGCTACATCCCCGACACGGACACGCCCGCGGCCATCGCGGGGTTCCGTCCCGGCGACGTCATCACCGAGATCAACGGCAAAGCCGTGCGGACGATGATGGACTTCTACCGGGGCATCAACGACCGTTCGAAGAAGGAAGTGACGTTCCGCATCAACCGGAAAAACGTCGAGGTTACCATCGGCCTCGCGCGTTGATAGTCTCCCTCCCTTTCCTCCTTGCAGTGGGCCGCCCCGTCGGGGGCGGCCCCCGGGCAGGGTGACCGTCAGTTCATCGACGGCTTGAATCCGGTCTGCAGGATGATCTGGTAGAGAGGGCCCGTGCGTGCGAGCGCCTCCGCCCACGCGTTCCGAGGGTCGGGATGGAAAACGATCTCCCGGGTTGCCCGCAGCACCACCCAGGCCTCCGCTTCCAACTCTCCCTCGAGCTGCCCGGATGCCCAGCCGGAGTACCCGACGTAGACCCTTACCGCCGGCCGGTCCGCCTCGGGGAGATCCCCCCACTCGCCCTTCAGCCAGTCCATCAACTCCTGCGTGGCCGGCTCGAACGCCACACCCTCGACGGGTTGTTCGGCCGCGTCAGCCGCTCCGGCACCTGCGGGGCGTTCCTCGTGCAGCACGAACAGGGCGTTCTGCTGGACCGGGCCCCCGACGTACACGGGGATCGACGAGGCCGGCGAGTCGTCCATGCCGTCGATCACCTCTCCCAGTGTGAACGGCGACGGACGATTCACGACGAGGCCGAACGCGCCCTCCTCGTCGTGGTCGATCATGAGGACCACCGCCCGGTGGAAGTTCGGATCCACGAGGTCGAAGTCGGAGACGAGGAAGCAGCCGCCGAGCCAGCGGGGGGTCTCGTCCTTTTCGCTCATTGCGGATCAATTGTACCGGAAGCGGCGCCCGGGGGCAACTGGAACTCTTGCCACGTGCCGGGACAGGGGGTCATTTCCGCATCCAACCCGACGCGAACGGGCGGCCTGCAGCCGAGAATGCGATTCCCGAGTTTGTCCAGCCCTCGCTCGCAAGAGTCCCGGGTCTCCCCGACACCTGTTTCATGCCCGATGGCCGGTAGCCGCGAAGATGCGCTGCGCCCAGGCCAGGTTCTGGTCCTGCATCTTGAAAGAAAAAGTGCGCGAGAGTATAGTCCCCTCGCGATGCCCAGCCTTTTGCTCTGAGTTTCATCATTTCGTGGCTGAAGAATGATGCCAGAGCGAAAGGCTTTCATGTTTCCACGTGTGAGATATGCAAGAGATATCTTCCATGGATGATGGCACTCCTGCCTCGAAAAAAAACACCACCACGATTTTTCTATCGGTTTCATTGTTCGTCCTCAGCCTTTTCCTGTTCACCCCGGCCAGGATCTCCATTGGCAACTTCATGGAGTTTACCTTTCCTTTTCACGAAAGCATGCTGTGTTTCCTGGCAGTTTCACTTGTCTTGATACTGATATTCTTCGCTGCGGTTCTGCTGGTCTCTCGGCATCAAAAAACATGCCGGATCATCGTTTCGATGCTTACCGTGTCCGCTTTCCTGTTGTGGCTTCAGGGAAACATCCTCGTCTGGCAATACGGGGTCTTAGACGGCAAGGATATCGAATGGGATACTTTCATCAATTATGGAATCATTGATTCGGTGTTGTGGACCGCTCTGATAGCATTCGCGATTTTCAAGGCCGATCTGGTTTTCCGGATTTCCAGGTTCATGAGCATTGTTCTCATCATCGTACAGCTGATTTCGGTTTCCGTGCTCTGGTTTTCGATGCCGAAAGATCAAAGCTTCAAGCGGCAGGAAAGCAACACCGATACTCTTCATCTTTATTCGGAACACATCAATGTCATCGTTCTGGTCTTGGACACCTTTCAATCGGATATCTTCCAGGATATCGTCATGGAAAATACCGATCTGGAGGCTTCATTCGACGGGTTCACTTATTTCCGCAACTCGTTGGCAGGTTCCGACGGGACCGTCGTATCCATACCGAACATGCTCACCGCGAATAACTACGATAACAGCGTACCGTTCCTTGATTTCGTCAAAACATCTTTCCTCGAAAATTCATTGCCGAAAACGTTGAAGGAGTACAGTTTCAGTGTCGATCTGCTCCCCATGCTTAAGCCTTCTGTATATACTGATTTTTCGGGTATTGCACCTTTGGGAAAGAAACTGAGAGATTGGAACGCCTTTTTTGAAGAGCAGGCGTATATTGCAGACCTTTCACTGTTCCGGAGTTTGCCGCAATTCATGAAAAAATGGGTCTATAATCACCAGAGATGGTTCATTTCTGGTTTGGCTGAACAATATCTATATGCGGAAAGTTCCGATGGTACATTGCAAAACGGCGAACAGGAAACCTCGGGATCTTACAATCTGAAGTATTCGAGAGAACTAGAAAATTCAAAAAAATTGCTCCCAAAGCACTGGGATGCCAGATTTCTAAACACAATGGTTTCAATGTCAGGGATAATCGAAAATACCGATGTCTTTAAATTCATCCATCTCAATGGGATTCACCTCCAATTGAGGATGAACGAAGATCTGCTCTATGAGGTGCTGGATCCAACAAGGGCCAACATGAAGCGCCAGGGAACCGGTGTATTGAAAATGGCAGCGATCTTCCTCGAACGACTCAAGCAAATGGGTGTTTATAACAATTCCCTGATTTTCATCGTCGGGGACCATGGTTCCGGAGTAGCGGGTGCCACCATCAATATTTCACCTTACGGTGATAATTTTAATAAAAGCGGCCCCTATCAAGGCAACTTCAAGACCTTCAAAGCTGCCGGTATTCCTCTGATACTCGTCAAAAGAATGAATGCCACAGGCGAACTGAGGACATCGGATGCCCCGGTGTCTTTGCTCGACATACCTCAGACGGTAGTGGAAGAACTAGGACTCGACGCAGAGTTCCCCGGAAAATCCATGTTCCTCGTGGAAGAGAACGAAGAGCGTGAAAGAATATACAGGGCGTTCGTCGGCCCACAGGAGGATGTCGATTACCTTGCACCCATAATCGAGTATTCAGTCAATGGATTCAGTTGGGATGATACAAGTTGGCGGGAAACCGGGAACATCTATTACGCGAATCCGAAATGATGGAAAACT
>JAPLSM010000245.1 GCA_026398635.1 Spirochaetota bacterium
TTCAAGGACCTCGCGGAGGAATGCCCCGAACTCTTCCTGGCCGATGTTGTCCCTTCGAAGGCGACGATCAAACGTTCTCCCCTGATGGTCGGATCGCTGGTGCTGATCCCGGGTCCCCAACAGGTCGGCAGGAGCAGGGAGTCGGGACGGAAATGGGGATTCCGGCGACACGGGGAGCTATGAATCACTTTATCGAGGTGGAGGGCGTGTACCGCCTCGGCGAGAGTCTTGCCGTCCGCGTGAAGCTCAGGAACCCGCGTCGGTGAGGTGGCGCAGTTTCGCGGCGAACCGGATCAGCAGGCGACAGGCAGCCTCGGCCATGGCCCGGCTGCGGGCAGCAGACCGCCCGGATTCACATCAGGTGCTTCACCCGTGGGATATAGCGCTCGATGAGCGCCCGGCAAGCTTCATCCCCGCCCGGCATGTTCCCGCTCACGAATATAGGCGGCTCGACCCCCTTGGCTATAAGGGCCTTCGCGGCCTCGATCATCAACAGATTTATGGTGAATACGTTGCAGAATGTGGAGGTCGGTCCCATCTTTCGGTCGGTCCCCTCGATCTCGACAACCGCGTCACCGTAGGGAAGGTAATTGTCGAGGAAATAGTCGACTTCCTGATAGAGGTTCTTTCCAGTCGGATGCCGGGCCGGATGGTCTTTGCTGAGGGAGTCAGCGAACGAGCGTGAGGTGATTGCGATGGTGGTCATCCGGCGCTTTCGCGCCTCCAAAGCCAGGTCGATGCTCATGGAGTTCACTCCGTATGCGTTGACGATGATCAGCAGTTCCCCGGGTTTCAATCCCACACGGTATGCGTTGAGCACGCTTTTGGCATAGCCTGGCGTCCGCTCTATGACCATTGAACGGGCTCCTCCATGGATGAGGTTGGTGCCGGGATCGAGGATCGCGTTGATCGCCGCGAATCCTCCCGCTCGCCAGAACACCTCCTCCACTGCCATGTTCGAATGGCCACCGGGGCCGATCACATGGACCAGCTCGTCTCGTGCGATCGCGTCGGCAACCGGCCGCGCCGCCTTGGCGATTGCCTCGATGTTCCCGGCGATCTTATCGATGACGCCGACGATCGAGTGCTTGTAGGATTCGAGTTCTCTGTTGCGTTCCATCCCGTCCTCCGTTGGCTGCCCGCATAGTGGTGGAGACTTGCGGCACCTCCCAGCAGCCCGTCGCCGGCCTGAGGCTGACAGGTCCCGTGACGGCCTCCCCGCGGGCTAAGGGGAGTGAGCTGGCGTACCATGCTGACGCGACAAACGACAATTCCGCACTTGACACTTGAATCATCATCATATAGAGTTATGAATACCGAACACTATATGCTGCGGAATGTCAAGGGGGGAAAACTGCAGGATCTCGTAAAACAGCAGATCAGAGCGCATATTATCGACTCAGGGTTGAAGTCTGGGGATCACCTGCCAACCGAAAGCAAGCTGGCTGAGCAGCTCGGCATCAGCAAGACCACCGTTCGCGAAGCGCTGAAAGCTCTGGAGAATGTCGGCATTCTCGAATCGCGGCACGGCGTCGGCAACTTCATCAAGGAGTTCAGCTATGACGTGATTCTGGAAAATCTTCCTTACAGCCTCGAGACTGATGTCCACAGCCTCCAGGAGATCGTTGAGATACGGGCGTGTCTGGAGAGACACTTCATCGTGCGGGACATGGGTAAGTTCAACGATCAGGACATCGAGGATCTCTGGTCGATCTATCGGGAACTGGAAAAGACCAATTCCCCGAATTCCGTGAAGGATGCCATTGAAGCTCACTCTGCCTTCCACTGCGCTCTGTACCGGCACAGCGGAAACCGGCTTCTGATCAAGCTGATCAGATTATTCTCGACACTCCAAAGGAACCTGGTGCTCATCAACCGGTACTGGACGACTGACCCTGACAGCTTCCTCCTGCAACATGGAGCTATCATCGAAGCGATCAAAAAGAAGGACTCGGAGATGGCCACGAGGGTCATGGGGTACCATTTCGCGGACGTCCTCGACTGGCTCAGCCAGGAGAAGGCTAAAACGTGTATCAGATAAGGAGGTAGAGGATCGGGAAGAAAACAATTGACTTCTCACGACTGACTTGGAATGCCTTTCCGAAATTATCCGAAATCTGAGGAGGGAATCATGAGAAAGCTGGCAATTTCTCTGCTACTGATCGCCGTGGTCGCGGGACTCGTATTCTCGGAAGGAAAGAAAGAGAATATCGTTCTGCGCCTCGGTCACATCCGCGACACGAACAACCCCACACATCTCGCAGCTGTGAGGTTTCAGGAGCTGGTGGAGAAGAACTCCGGCGGGCGAATCACCGTGAAGGTCTTCCCCAACAGTCAGCTTGGCACTCCCAACGAGATGTTTGCCCAGATGCAGTCCGGAGACCTTGAAATGGCCTACGGAGGCATTCAGACGTTCACATTCATCAAGGGAGGGGAACTCTTCGAGATAACGGCAATGCCCTTCCTCTTCTCGAGCTACGGCCAAATACGCAAGGTCCTCAATTCCAATTTCCTCAAGCCGCACATCGAAAAGGTGGAGAATCAGACGAAGATCAAGATCGTCAACATGAACGGCATGAAGGATCCCCGGGGGCTGACAACCAAGGGGAGAGCCGTGAACAGCCTTGCTGATCTCAAGGGACTGAAGGTCCGGGTTGCACAGAGCGAGCTGAACCTGAAGGTGTGGAAGGCGCTGGGCACCATGCCCCAGGTGATAGCCTACTCCGATCTCTACATGGCATTGAAGACAGGGATGGTCGACGCGCAGGAAAACGGCTCCGTCACCGTGAAGTCCGCCAGTTTCTTCGAGGTTCAAGACTACTACATCAAGACGGACTACAGCAGGGACGTTGAGACGTTCTACATGGCCCTGGACTTCTGGAACAAGCTTTCCAAGGCAGACCAGAATCTCATCTACAAGGCCACGGAACAGGCCGGGAACTATGAGACAGAGCTCATGGAGAAGCAGCTCGCAGACGTCTACACTTTCCTGAAGACAAAGATGACGGTCATCGAGAATCCGGATGGTGCCTCCATGCGAAAGGCCATCGAAGACTCCGGGATCTTTACGGAGCGTGCGGCGGCCTGGCCCCCGGGCATGCTCGACTATATCAAGAGTGTAAAATAAGGGGCCCGATCGGGAGGGGAGTCGCTCCCCTCCCGCGATTATCCTGCAGGGGGGGGCTATGGCACTATTGATTCTGCTGGCAATCATGTTTCTTCTTGTCGGATTCGGTTTCAGCATCTGGGCCGCCATGGGAATCAGCGGCGTGGTCTATATCCTCATCCGGGGCAGTTACTCGCTCAAAGTGGTTATTTCGTCGTTATTGAACGGAGTCGACAATTCGAGCCTCCTGGCGATCCCGCTCTTCATCCTTGCCGGGGAGTTGATGAACCGCGCCGGCATTACCAAGAAGCTGTCCGACTTTGCAGAATACTTTGTAGGCCGTCTGAAAGGAGGCCTCGCCTACGTCGCCATCATCGTCAATGTCATCCTTGCCGGAATCTCGGGTTCGGCCATAGCTGATGCGAGCGCCGTAGCCTCAGTCATGCTTCCTGCCATGAAGGAAAAAGGATACGACCCGGAGTTCTCAGCATCCATCAATGCCGCCGCCGCCGTCATCGGGCCCATCATACCGCCCAGCATCCCCATGATCTTCCTGGGAGCCATCAGTGGCCTTTCGATCGGGAAGCTGTTCCTGGGAGGCTTTGTTCCTGGCTTGATGATGGGCCTGTTCCTGGCGGTCACCGTCTTCATCACCTTCCGAAAGAAGGATCGCCAGGCCACGCCACTAAGGCAGTACACCTTCGCGTCGCTGTTCAAGCTGTTCCGGGAGAGTTTTCTGGCCATCATCGCCCCCGTGATCGTCATTCTTGGCGTGATACTCGGCATTGTGACAGTGGTTGAGGTGGCCGTACTGGTGAATGTGTACATCCTGCTGATCTCGCTGTTCGTATATCGAAGCATAAAATGGAAGGATCTCTTCGGTATTATCGGGAAGGCGGCGCTCTTCTCCTCGACGATGATGATCCTGTTTGGTATTGTGGGCCTGTACCAGTATATCGCCGTATCCGAACAACTCGATCAGCAGGTGATGAGCCTCCTCGTGGCATGGCACCTGAACAAGTACACCTTTCTGATGATCGTGAACGTCTTCTTCCTGATCTGGGGCTGCTTGATGGACGCTATCCCCGGAATGCTTATTTTTTTCCCCGTGTTGATGCCTGTCGCAATCAAGCTGGGAATCGATCCGATTCACTTCGGAGTCATTGTTGTTATAAACCTGATGATCGGGCTTATCACACCTCCTGTTGGCGGCCTGCTGTTTCTGACTACCAAGCTCGCCAAAATTCCTTTCGACCGTCTGGCCCGTAAAATCACCCCGAACACAATCGCACTCATACTCGTTCTCTTGATATGCACCTATATTCCCCCGCTCGTCACCTTCCTCCCGAACCTGTTTTTCCACTAGGAGACATGAGCAATGAAACGCCTGCTGGCAACGCTCGCAAAGGTGCTGGAATGGTTGGCTGCAGCGGCATTCCTGCTGCTGTTTCTCCTCAGCGTTCTCCAGATCGTCCTCCGCTACTTCTTCGGTGAGTCGTTATTCTGGCTGCCCGACCTGGTTCGATTCCTCTTCATCTGGTGCATTTTTGCGGGAGCCGCCGTCATGTACTATCGACACGAGCACATAGTGGTTGATTTCCTGGTGAAGCGGTCCAGGGAAGGGACCCAGGATGTGCTTGCGCTGATCCAGGATCTGGTGATGATCATTTTTCTCGCCATTCTTATCTACCAGGGCATCGTGGTGAGTATCCTGCGCATGCGATTGAACTTCACGGTCCTCCCCCTTCCAACCGGCTATGCGTACCTGTCCATTCCCGTTGCCGCGGCGGTCATGCTCCTAGTAAGCGCTGTCGATGTGGTTGACCGGATCAAGAAGATACAATCCGATCTACGAAAGGAGCCAGAGAATACATGACACGGTATGCAGAGCAGTATTCGAAGGCTGTCCATGCCCTCCTGGGGCAGATCGAGAGCGAAGAACGCTCGATTCATGACGCTGCGAAGTTGATGAGTGAAACGATCATTCGTGATGAGCTGATTCACGTGATCGGCACCGGTGGCCACTCAAACATAGGCACCTACGAGATGTTCATGCGGGCCGGGGGCCTAGGCCCGGTGAACGGCGTTCTCGACCCGGGGACACTGCTGAGCATGGGTGCGCTGAGGTCTTCACGCATTGAACGCACCCCCGGATATGCGCCCGCGGTGCTGGATGCCTTCAACGTGACGGGCGGAGTGCTCATCATCATCAATGCCTACGGAATCAATGCGATGACGATCGACACGGCGCTGGAAGGGAAGAAGAGGGGGATCCCAACCATCGGGGTGACCAGCCGTTCGTTCGGAGACAACATTCCGGCCGATCATCCTGCGCGGCATCCCAGCGGGAAAAATCTCTACCAGCTTGTGGACGTGTTTGTGGACTGTCACATGCCGTTGGGCGATGCAGTGGTAGAGTTTGAGAACGTACCGGCGCGGGTGGCACCGGTATCCACGTTGGTGCTGAGCTATACGCTGAACCTGATGGTGATTGAGACGGTGCGGCTGCTGAAAGAGCGGGGCTTTGAACCACCGATCTGGACGAGCGGCAACATGCCGGGAGGGCAGGAGGCCGGCCGGAAGCTCATTGAGAAATACCGATCCAGAATTCGGCTCCTGTAAGGTGGGGCGCCGACGCGGCAGCATGCGGGAAACTGCGGCCCGCAGGGGGAAAAGGCGATGAACTCGACGAACTTGAGAATACTTGTGATCGGTGCCCATCCCGACGATCCGGATGTCCTCTGCGGGGGCATCGCGATCATGTACAGCTCGCGCGGTCACAACGTGAAATTCCTGTCCCTGACGAACGGGGACACCGGGCACCACCGTATCGGGGGAATCGAGCTTGCGAGGAGAAGGCATGCCGAAGCTCAGGCTTCCGCCGGCGTCGCGGGGATCAGCGAGTACCAGGTGCTGGACAACCACACCGGGGAGCTGGAGCCGTCGATCGTGAATCGCAAGCAGGTGATCCGGTGCATCCGTGAGTATCGACCGGATCTCATCATCACCCATCGACCCAACGACTATCATCCCGACCATCGCACCACCTCGACCCTGGTCATGGATGCGTCATACATCGTCACGGTCCCGAACATGCTCCCCCTGACCGACTTCCTGCCCCGGCCTCCCCGGATCTGCTACATGTATGACCGGTTCACGAAACCCAACCCTTTCAAGCCGGATGTCATTGTTCCGATTGACGAGGTCGCCGAGCGAAAGGCGCAGATGCTGGACTGCCACAAATCGCAGATGTATGAGTGGATGCCTTTCAATCAGGGGATCCTGGATCAGGTCCCCAGTGATGACACGAAACGCCGTTCCTGGCTCATCGACACCCTGCTTGCCGGGTATTTCAGGACCATGAGGGAGGAGTTGCAGGGGCCGCTGGTCGCTATATATGGGGCGAAGCGGGCCAGCGCGATCCGGTACGTCGAAGCGTTCGAGTTCTGCGAATATGGGGCCGGGCTTCGAAGCGCGGATGTTCACGCGCTGTTTCCTTTTCTGCCTGCAGACATACGAATCGGCAGCTAGCATTCAACGAAAGGAGCCTGCCCGCTCACCCCAGAGGGCTCAAGAGATCCCCCCGCCAGCTTCGGTCCGTGGTGATTCGATCCTTCGATGTGGCCTCACCATCCCGAGCCCACGGATGCCCCGAAGAATCAGGAAGTCAGCACGCTCTCCCGAAGGCAAGCATGGGCACGGCTGCTGGCCAAAGATCATCGCATGCTTTGCCGGGAACAGCCGCGGACCACCCAAGGATGGATGACCGGGCTGAGATGCGCACCTATGGCAGGCGGCGGAGTCGGGACGGA
>JAPLSM010000116.1 GCA_026398635.1 Spirochaetota bacterium
CGTGAGGGCCATCATCGCGATGGTCACCCCGAGCACCCGGGGCACCGCGAGGTACGAGATCGGGTTGATGCCCACCGAGACGTAGGCCTCGATCTCGTGGGACACGACCATGTTGCCGAGCTCGGTGGCGATGGCCGTGCCCGAGCGGGCGATGATGATGAACGCCGTCAGCACCGGGCCCAGCTCGCGGGTGATGACGACGATGAGGATCTGGTAGAGGAGGCCGCTCTGCCCGAAGCGGGGCAGCAGCGTGTTCCCCTCAACGATGATCACCGCGCCGATGGCCAGGGCGCTGAGGCTGACGATGCCGATCGCCTCGACGCCGGTGAACAGGATCTGGAGCACGAGCACCTTGAACGCGACCTGCCGGCGCCGTGGGAAGAGGAAGGTTTCACGCATCACCTGGGCGAGGAAGCCCAGCGCGTAGCCCGTGCCGCGCGCGCGCTCGATCGCCCACCTGCCGAGTCGGGCGAGCATCATCAGTCCCGTGGGGCCCGAGTATAGTTCAAGCAGGTCCGGCCTTCAACCGCAGCGCCGCGAGGAACCGGTCGTCGATCGCGAGGCCGCCGGCCGTGTGGCCGAGCCGGCGCTGGAGAACGTTGAGGCCGTGGAAGTCCGAGCCCGCGGTCACGGCGAGGCCGAGCGACCCGGCCAGGCGCTCGAGGCGCCGGCAGTCCCGCACCGCGGCCTTCGGGTGCCAGGCCTCGATGCCCGCGACGCCCGCGTCCCGGGCATGCGACAGAAACTGCCGAAGGGCGGCTCCCGCGAGGCCGAGCGAGAAAGGGTGGGCCACCACCGCGATGCCCCCAGCCCGCCGCAGGAGGCGCACCGCGTCCGGGAGTCCGAGGGTTTGGCGCGGCTCATAGTAGGGACGGCCCTTCCCGATGAAACGGCTGAACGCGTCGTCCGTGCGCTTCACCACTCCCTTCTGCACGAGCAGGCGCGCGAAGTGCGCACGGCTCACGATGCCGCCGCCGGAAACCGCCGCGAGCTCCTCGAGGGTCACGGAGATGCCGCCCGTCGTGAGCCGGGCGGCCATGCGCACGTTGCGCACGTCGCGGTCCCGGCGCACGCGCTCGAGCGCCTTTTCCAATTCCGCCCGTTCGCCGTCGAGCCCGAGCCCGAGCAGGTGGAACTCCCCGGTGTCGCACGCGATCTCGAGCTCCACGCCGGGCACGACGACGAGCCGGGTGCCCCGGGCGCGAGCGGCTGCCCGCTCGAGGCCGGCGAGGCTGTCGTGGTCGGTGAGTGCGAGGGCACCGAGGCCCGTCTCGAGGGCGAGATCCACCAGGGCTTCCGGCGTGTACGTGCCGTCGGACATGCTCGAGTGGGTGTGGAGGTCGATCATATTTGACAGAACTATACCCCATCGCTAGACTCTCCGCCATGGAGGCGACCTTCCACGCCCGGAATCCGGGACTGGGAGGCGCGTATGCGCCACCGGCGGACAAGTCCATCACCCACCGTTCGCTCCTGCTCGCGGCCGTCGCCGGGGGAACGAGCGTCGTCCGTCAGGCGCTCGCCACCGGAGACTGCCGGTCCACCCGCTCGTGCCTCGAGCGGCTCGGCATCCTAATCGGGGAGGCGGCTGACGGGACCCTGTCCATCCGCGGCGCCGGCCTTCGGGGCCTCGCCGAGCCTGCGGGCGTGCTCGATGCCGGGAACTCGGGCACCACCATGCGCCTGCTCTCGGGCATGCTGGCCGGCCTGCCCCTGTTTGCGGTGATGACCGGCGACGCGTCGCTCGCCGGGCGGCCCATGGCCCGCGTGGTTGAGCCCCTGCGCGCCATGGGCGCCCGCATCGAAGCCAGGGCTCGGGGGACGCTCGCGCCGCTGTGCTTCCTGCCGGGCACGGGAAGCCTGCGGCCCCTGTCCTGGGACCTACCCATGGCGAGTGCCCAGGTGAAGGGCGCCCTGATCCTCGCGGCGCTGCGCGCGGAGGGCCCGTCGCTGATCGGGGGCAGGATCGGTTCCCGGGACCACACCGAGCGCATGCTCGGCGCCGGACTCGGGCTCGGCGTGCGCGTCGAGGGCGGCCGGCTGCGCGTGGAGCCCGCGCGGGCCGTGCCCAGCTTCGAGATCCTCGTGCCCGGCGATGTCTCCTCGGCGGCCTTCTTCATCGCCGGCTCTCTCGTATCGGGCCGGGAGATCGTCGTGCGCGACTGCGGACTCAATCCGACTCGGCTCGCCTTCCTGGACGTGGTCCGCCGCATGGGCGCCCGAGTCGACACGTCGGAGGAGGGGAGCTCGCTCGGCGAGCCATGGGGCACCGTGCGGGTATCGCCGGGACGTCTTCGGGCCGCGTCCGTCGGACCCGACGAGGTGCCCGGCCTGATCGACGAGGTACCGCTCCTCGCGGTCCTGGGGCTCTTCGCCGAGGGCCTGACCGAGGTACGCGGCGCGGACGAGCTGCGGCACAAGGAGAGCGACCGGCTGGCCGCGGTGATCAGGCTCGCCGCGGCGCTCGGCGGCAGGATCGAGCCGCTCGCGGACGGCTTCCGGGTCGAGGGTCCGCAGCGGCTCGCCGGCGGGACCGTCGATCCGGCGGGCGACCACCGGATCGCAATGGCGGCCGCGATCGCCGGGGCCGGTACCGAGACAGGCGTCCGGGTGACGGGCATCGAGTGCGCGAAGGTTTCCTACCCGGAATTCGTCCGCGATTTCCAGTCCCTCGGGGGCACCGTGGCATGAGGATGACCCGGTGAGCGCGGACCTGGCCTTCACCATCGGCGGCGTGCGCACGGAGGTACGGTTCGTCGAACGCATCGAACCCCTGGACCCGGCGTCGGTCGCCGTCTTCGACACGGTCACGCGACGCCTCTTCGGCGGGGGTTTCCCAGCCGAGCGCTCGGTGGTTCTTCCGGCCGGCGAACGCTCCAAGCGGTGGCGGAGCGTGGAGGCCATCCTGGGCAGGGCGGCCGCCCTCGGTCTCGGCCGGGACGGACGACTGCTCGGCGTGGGCGGTGGGGTGGTCTGCGACGTCACGGGCCTCGCGGCCTCCCTGTTCATGCGCGGCTGCGACCTGGCGCTGTCGCCGACCACGCTGCTCGCCATGGTCGACGCGTCGCTCGGGGGAAAGACCGGCATCGATTTCCGGGGAGGGAAGAACCTCGTGGGGAGCTTCCACCCGGCGTCCCTGGTGCTCGTGTGCCCCGCTGCGCTGGCCACGCTCCCCGACCGTGAGTTCCACTCGGGGCTCGCGGAGGCGATCAAGACAGCCGTGATCGGCGACCCGGCGCTGCTGGACCTGCTCGAGGCGAGGCGGGAGGCGGTGCTCGCGCGGGATCCGGGCCTGCTCGCCGAGGTGGTCGAGCGGTGCCTGCGGGTGAAGGGTGAGATCTGCGAGGCCGATCCTCGTGAAGAGGGCCGCCGGATGCTCCTCAACCTGGGGCACACCTTCGGCCACGCGCTGGAGAGCTGGACGGGCTTCCGGGGCTGGACCCACGGCGAAGCTGTGGCGTGGGGGATGGGCCGGGCTGTCGCGCTCGGCCTGGCGCTGGGCGCGACCGAACCGGGATTCGCCCGGCGCCTCGCCGCCCTGCTCGCGGCATACGGCTTCCGGCTCGAAGCGCCGGCAGGCCTGCGCGAGCTCGGACCGGCTCTGCGGCTTGACAAGAAGCGGCGGGCGGGCACGCTGCAGTTCGTGGTGCCGCGGGGGGCGGGGGACGTGGCGGTGGTCAGCGCCGCCGACGGGGACGTGGCCGGGGCGCTTGGCGCCCGGGAGATGGGGTGAGATGAAGATCGACAAGGGAACCTACGACCGTCACCTGCGGTTCTTCGACGCGGAAGCAGCGATCTTCCACGAGGGCGAGGAAGGCGCGGAGATGTACATCATCACCCAGGGCCGGGTGGAGATCCGCAAGGCAACGGGACAGTCAGCCGCGAAGACCCTCACCACGCTCCATACCGGCGACCTCTTCGGCGAGATGGCGCTCATCGACCGCAAGCCCAGATCGGCGACCGCGGTGGCCGTGGAGCCGACGCGACTGCTCGTGCTGAACGACAAGCTCTTCGACCGCATGCTCGTCTCCAACCCGGACTTCGCGCGGCGCATGATCCGGATCCTCTCCGACCGCATCCGGCGCGCCAACCAGGTCATCCAGAACCTCATGGCCACCAGCCGTCAGAACCAGGTGTGGGTCGGCCTCGTGGAGTACGCGAAAGAGCACGGGGTGTCGGGGTTCAAGGGTTTCCGGGTGAAGATCGCGGACTTCGTCCAGTGGGCGCTGGAGCACCTCGGCATGAGCGCGAAGGACGTGGAGTCGCTCATCGAGGTGTTCCTGCACCGTCACATCGTCCAGTACTCGGCCCGGGGGACCGACGAGATCCTCGTGGAGCCGAAGACCGCCCTCGCGCTGCCCGAGAGCTGAAGCGGCTGTCTCAGCCCTCCCGCTCCAGGATGTCCGACAGCTCGTGGTAGAGCCGGGACACCGTCTCGCGCTCCACGGCGCTCAGGAGGTCCCCCGGCTCGTCCACGAGACACTCGAGGCTCGCGAGGCTCTCCAGGCGCGCGGTGACGAGGCTCTTCTCGACCCGGAACCAGTACTGCCCCCGGTTGTCGTTGTGCAGTGCGAGGAAACCGAGACGGTTCGAACCGGGCCTCAGGGGGCACAGGCACAGGAGCCGGGGCAGGAGGTCCGCCAGGGCGCGCGCCTCCGAGGCGAAGGGGAAGGTGCGGCCCATCGGCCATTCCTCCCACACGCCCTGCTCGGGGTGGATGTGCGGGGCTGCGGCGAGGATCGCGCCGAGCTTCATAGCCGTGCAGATCTCGTGCCCCTGCCAGAGGATGGAGCCGCGCAGGTCCTTGAACGACGGCCGGCCGGCCGGCTCCAGCTCTCGCAGCAGGGGCTTGAGCTTCTCCCACTCGAGCTGA
>JAPLSM010000479.1 GCA_026398635.1 Spirochaetota bacterium
GCGAGGATCGCGCCGAGCTTCATAGCCGTGCAGATCTCGTGCCCCTGCCAGAGGATGGAGCCGCGCAGGTCCTTGAACGACGGCCGGCCGGCCGGCTCCAGCTCTCGCAGCAGGGGCTTGAGCTTCTCCCACTCGAGCTGAACCACCTTCCGGCCGCCCTTGGCCATGGTGATCGGGAAGACGCCCGAGGCCAGCCGGATCTGGCTGGTGAAATCCTTCCGGCGTTCCTTCGCCGCGGCCGGCTCGAACGGCACCCCGCCGAGCAGGCTCCCCGCGAGCAGGGGCGAGATGCGCCCGAGCAGCGCCTTGCGCAGCGGTGACACCGACCGGGCGTACATCCGGCTAGTGCGCACGATCTCGCCCGCCACGAGGTACTGCGGATCCTCGCGGAACATGACCGAGCCGGGGTGGATGTGGATCTTCTCCGCGGTCAGGCTCCGGTAGACGCCTCTGCCGCTGCGCGCGCAGACGAACTGCACCAGGCCCCGCGACACGGCGCAGAGGTAGTCGTCGCGGCTGCCGCCCGAGGTGATCGGCACTCCCAGGGTACCCACGATCTCCTCGAGCTGGCCCACGATGTTCACGATCTCGCTCATCACCCGCAGGTCGAGGTAATGGTGATCGCAGAAATCCTGCCGGTTGCGGCTGGCCGTGAACGCCTCGTACATCTTGAGGTACGAGATGAAGTCTCCCAGCGGGTCGGCGAAGGTGTGGTGGGCCCGGCGGGCCTCGAGCTCCTCTCCCGCGGGCAGCAGGAACGGGGAGTTCACCGAGAGGAACGTGGCCGCGATGATGACCTCGCCGAGAACGCGGGGATAGGTCCGGACCGCCTCGACGATCATCCGGCTGTGCTTCGGGAGGATCGGGAACAGGCACATCATCCGGCCGATCTCGGTGAGGTCGCGCCGGTCGTCCAGGGCGTCGAGCAGGCGCAGCGTCTCGATGGCGGAGACGATGCCCTCGCGCAGCGGCGGCGAGATGAAGTCGAAGCCCTCGAAGTCCGTGATGCCCAGCTCGGCCATGCGCAGCACGACCTCCGACAGGTCGGTGCGGTGGATCTCTTCGAGCGTGTACATCGGCCGGGCGTCGTAGTCGGCCTTCGTGTACAGCCGGTGGCAGGTGCCGGGCCCGGTGCGGCCCGCCCGGCCCCGGCGCTGGCTGCAGGAGGCCTTCGAGACCGGCACCTCCACGAGGCTTTCCGTGAACGTCTTCGGGCTGTAGTGGTTCAGCTTGGCCAGGCCCGAGTCGACGACGTGCGCCACGCCGTCGATCGTGACGCTCGTCTCGGCGATGTTGGTGGCCACGATCACCTTACGCCTGCCCGGGAACTCCTGGAACACCCGCTGCTGCTCCTCGTGCGACAGGCGCGCGTAGAGCGGCAGCAGCTGCAGGTGCTCGTCGGGGTCGCCGTCGGCGAGGCGCTGGAGGCACTCCTTGATGGACAGTTCTCCCTGCAGGAATACCAGCACGTCGCCGGGGTCGCCCTTCTTCTCGATCGCGAAGACGATCTCCGCCACCTTGTCCACGAGGCTTGCGAGGTCGCCCTCGGCCTCGGGCGGCTCCCACCGCAGCTCCACGGGGTACATCGGCGCGTCGATGCTGACGATCGGGCAGCCGTCGAAGTAGGCGGAGAACACCTCGACGTTGATGGTGGCCGAGGAGACGATCACCCGGAAATCCGGGCGCCGGGCCAGCACGCCCTTCAGCAGCCCGAGGATGAAGTCGATGTTGAGGCTGCGCTCGTGTGCCTCGTCGACCATGATGACGCTGTAGGGGGAGAGGTCGCGGCCGCCCTTCATCTCTTGTAGAAGTATGCCGTCGGTCATGATCTTGATGACGGTCGAGAGGTCGGTGCGGTCCTCGAAGCGCATCTTGTAGCCGACGATGCCGGGGATGGCGGAGCCGACCTGGTCGGCGATGTAGC
>JAPLSM010000348.1 GCA_026398635.1 Spirochaetota bacterium
GCCATCTTCGACCCGCGCATCCGGATGGAGGGGAACTGACCGATGGCCGATGTGGCACCCGTCGTCTCGACGCAGGCCGAGGAGCGCGTCTCGGTCGCGGCGAACTGGAAGCTGGTGTGGTGGCGGTTCCGCAAGAACCGGCTGGCCGTCGCGAGTGCGGTCGTGCTGCTGCTGTTCTACGTGGTCGTCCTGTTTCCCGGCTTCTTCGCGACCCACGATCCCGAGGCGACCGAGGCATTTCGCGCGTTCATTCCCGTGACGGGTATCCACCTCCGGGATGTCGGGAAGATCCGGTTGTCCGTCCCGTCCGTGGTCGGAGCGCGCGACCCCGTGACGCTGCGGGTGAAGTGGACGACGAACGAGGCGAACCGGATCCCCATCCGATTCCTCGTACACGGGTTCCGCTACAAGGTGCTGGTGCTGTTTTCGTCGGATGTCCACCTCGTCGGCCCCATCGACCCGGCATCAGCGCCGTGGGTGCACCTCCTGGGCACCGACCGGCTGGGGCGCGACCAGTGGTCGCGGATGATGTACGGCACGCGCACCTCGCTCACCGTGAGCCTGGCCGCGGTGGCGCTGAGCGTTCTTCTGGGCCTCCTGCTCGGCGGGATCTCGGGGTACCTCGGCGGATGGGTCGATCAGATCATCCAGCGTCTCATCGAGCTGCTGCAGTCCCTCCCGACCATCCCGATCTGGCTGGTGATGACCGCAGCACTTCCCCAGGACTGGCGGCCCGAGCAGGTCTTCTTCGCCATCACCATCATTCTGGCCTTCATCGGCTGGACCACACTCGCTCGGGAGGTGCGGGGGCGATTCCTCTCGCTGCGCGAGGAGGACTTCGTCGTCGCCGCGGAGCTCGCGGGTTGCAGCCGGACGCGCGTCATCTGGCGCCACATGATCCCTGCCTTCACGAGCCACATCATCGCGTCGAGCACCCTGGCCATCCCCGTCATGATCATCAGCGAGACGTCCCTGAGCTTCCTGGGGCTGGGCATCCGCCCGCCGGCCATCAGCTGGGGCGTGCTCCTGCAGGAGGCGCAGAACATCCAGACCGTGGCGCTCGCGCCGTGGCTGCTCATCCCGGGGGCCCTCGTCATCCTGGCGGTCTTGGCGTTCAACCTGCTCGGCGACGGCCTGCGCGACGCCGCGGACCCGTACGGCCACTAGGGGGAACGATGGCAACCGAGAGCCCCCCGCTTCTTTCGGTCCGCGGCCTGAAGACGCACTTCCTGATGGACGAGGGGGTGGTGCGCGCCGTCGACGGCGTGAGCTTCGACGTGCGGGCCGGCCGCGTGTTCGGCATCGTCGGTGAGAGCGGCTGCGGCAAGAGCGTCACCATGAAGGCCGTGCTCCGCGCGGGAGGCCGCGAGATGCGCTCCATTCGGGGCGCGGAAATCGCCCTCATCCCCCAGGAGCCGATGGCGTCGTTCAGTCCGGTCCACACGATCGGAAACCAGATCATCGAGACGATCATGCTGCATCGCCCCGTGGGAGCCGAGGAGGCGCGCCGGATCGCGATCGACCTGCTCGCCGACGTCGGCGTCCCGATGCCTGAAGCGCGCCTCAAGGCATACTCGTGGCAGCTGAGCGGCGGCCTGCGGCAGCGCGCGATCATCGCCATGGCACTCTCGTGCAACCCACGCGTGCTCATCGCGGACGAGCCCACGACGGCGGTCGACGTGACGACCCAGGCGCAGGTGCTGCGCCTGCTGCGCCGGCTCGAACAGGAGCGGAATGCCGCCATCATCTTCATCACGCACGACCTCGGCGTGATCGCCCAGATGGCCGACGACGTGATGGTCATGTACCTGGGGCTGGTGATGGAGCTGGGACCGGTGGACGCCATCTTCCACCAGCCCCGTCACCCCTACACGCAGGCGCTCCTCCGTTCCATCCCGAGCGTCAACGCGGTGCCGCACGTCAAGCTTCCCACCATCAGCGGGTCGATCCCCCATCCCTTCAACCGGCCCCGGGGCTGCCCGTTCCATCCCCGGTGTGAGTTCTCCATGTCGGGCCGCTGCGACGTGCGCACGCCGGCCCTCGAGCCGGTCGACGCCGGGCACGCGGTGAGCTGCTTCAAGTACCACGACATCGAGGTGCCCGAATGACGAGCGCCGGCCCGCTCCCGCTGCTGGAGGTGAAACACCTCCGGAAGTTCTTCCCGATCCGCAAGGGATTCCTCCAGAAGGTGGTGGGCAACATCCGCGCCGTGGACGACGTGAGCTTTTCAGTCAACGAGGGGGAGATCCTGGGGCTGGTGGGGGAGAGCGGTTGCGGGAAGACCACCACCGCGCGCTGCATTCTCAGGGCCTTGGTGCCGTCGAGCGGCGAGATCCTGTTCCATGCGGCAGACGGCCGAACCGTCGACCTCGCCGGGCTCGAGCGCCGGCAGCTCCGCACCCTGCGTCCCGAGATGCAGATGATCTTCCAGGACCCGTACGGCTCGCTCAACCCTCGCATGACGCTAGCCGACATCGTGGGCGAGCCGCTCCTGGTGAACGGCATGAAGGATCGCCGGCGGCGGACGGAGCGGGTAGCCGAGCTGCTTCGGCTCGTCGGGCTGCCTCCCGAGTACCTGAGGCGCTTCCCCCACGCCTTCTCGGGGGGGCAGCGGCAGCGGATCTGCATCGCGCGCGCCCTGTCCCTCAATCCACGGCTGGTCGTGGCGGACGAGCCGGTTTCGGCTCTCGACGTCTCCGTGCAGGCGCAAATCCTGAACCTGCTCCTCGACCTCCAGGAACGGCTCCACCTGACCTACCTCTTCGTGGCGCACAACCTGGGCGTGGTCAAGCACATCTGCGATCGGGTCGCGGTGATGTACGTGGGCAAGCTCGTGGAACTCGCCGATAGTGTTATGCTCTACCGGGCTCCGCGGCACCCGTACACGGCCGCGCTCATGGCGGCGGTGCCCGTGCCGGACCCGCGCGTGGCGAGCGGCGGCGAGGAGCTGCCGGGAGGAACTCACCCTGAGGGGCATCGCCTAGGGCCGGAGCCCAGCTCCGTCACCGGCGTCGGGAGCACACATCTCGTTCCAGCCGCGACTCCGCCACTCCTCGTCTACCTTCATGAGCTCCGACACGAGGATCTGCCGGGCTTCTTCGTCAGCCACGACGGACGTCTTCTTCGAGAAGGTGATGAGCCGGTCGAGCCGGCGCAGGCTTGCCCGCTTGGCCAGCGCCTGGTGCCTCGCCAGCGTTCGAAGTTCGGCACCGTCAGGCCGAAGGCCGCGGAGGTTCTTCTGCATCTTCGCCTGCCAGGCCGGGGGGACCGCGTGGCGCTCGACGATGTATTCGGCGTCCGCGAGGACGCGCGAAACTCTCTGGCCGCCGAACCTGCCCATGAGCGCCACAGTTCCCTTGGTGAGCAGCGCGGCGACGACCCCCACGAGCGCCGCGGCGACAGCCACCTGGAGCAGCAGCACCGGATCACTCCCCT
>JAPLSM010000480.1 GCA_026398635.1 Spirochaetota bacterium
GTCTTCGTGCCCACGGAGTACGAGGGCCTGGGCGGCGGCATCTTCGAGATGTGCATCGTGGTCGAGGAGCTGTCGAAGGTCTGCGGCGGCATCGCCCTGTCCTACGCGGCCTCGGGCCTCGGCACCATCCCGATCATCCTCTTCGGGACCGGGGAACAGAAGAAGAAGTGGCTGCCGCGCCTCGCGGCGGGCGAGATCCTCGCGGCGTTCGGGCTCACCGAGTCGGGCGCGGGCAGCGACTCGGCCTCGATCAAGACCCAGGCGAAACCGGACGGCGATTCCTACGTGCTCACGGGCACCAAGCAATGGATCACCAACGGCGGCGAGGCGACGATCTACACGGTGATCAGCCTGACCGACCCGACGCGCGGCGTGCGCGGCTCCTCCGCCATCCTCGTGGAAAAGGGCACCCCGGGGTTCGACTTCGGCAAGAAGGAAAACAAGATGGGCATCCGGGCCTCGGCGACCCGGGAGCTGGTGTTCACGGACTGCCGGGTTCCGAAGGCGAACCTGCTGGCGAAGGAAGGCATGGGCTTCCTCGTTGCCATGAAGACCCTCGACCAGAGCCGGCCCGGCGTGGCGGCACAGGCGGTGGGCATCGCCGCCGGCGCGCTGGAGAAGGCCGTGGCCTACGCGCAGGAGCGAAAGCAGTTCGGCAAGCCGATCTCGAGCTTCCAGGGCCTGCAGTTCATGCTCGCCGACATGGCCACGCAGGTCGAGGCTGCCCGGGCTCTGACCTACGCGGTCGCACGCGCCATCGACGCGGGGGAGAAGGACGTGTCGAAGGCCTCTGCCATGGCCAAGGTGTTCGCCTCGGACACGGCAATGCGCGTGACCACCGACGCGGTGCAGGTGTTCGGCGGCTACGGCTACATGAAGGAGTACCCGGTGGAGAAGATGATGCGCGACGCGAAGATCACCCAGATCTACGAGGGTACCAACCAGATCCAGCGCGAGGTGATCGCGCTCAACCTGATCAAGGAAAGGGTGCGGGGGAAAAAGTAGGGGCGGCGCGTGAAGATCGTCGTCTGCATCAAGCAGGTGCCGGACACCACGAACGTCCGGATCAACCCCGAGACGAACACCCTCGTGCGCGAGGGCGTGGCCTCGATCATCAATCCCTTCGACGTGTACGCCATCGAGGAGGCGCTGCGCCTGAAGGAGAAGCACGGCGGCTCGACCGCGGTGCTCACCATGGGGCCGCCGCAGGCGGTCGAAGCGCTGCGCGAGGCAATCTCGCTGGGCATCGACGAGGCGTACCTCGTGTCCGACAAGGCCTTCGCGGGCTCCGACACCCTGGCCACGGCCTACGCGCTCTCCTTCGCGATTCGGAAGATCGGAGGCGCGGACGTCATCCTCATGGGCCGGCAGGCGATCGACGGCGACACCGGCCAGGTGGGGCCCGGCGTGGCGGAGAACCTCGGCCTGCCGCACGTCACCGACATCAGGAAGATCGAGGAGATCGCCGACGGCAGGATCGTGGTGGAACGCCTGCTCGAGGAAGGCTACGCGCGGATCGCCGCGCGCCTGCCGATCGTCCTGACCGTGGTGAAGG
>JAPLSM010000483.1 GCA_026398635.1 Spirochaetota bacterium
GATACTATGCGCGCCCCGGGGAGGCGTCAAGGATAGGGACGTCCAGGGGCTGCGGAGTGAGTACTCGTCTACGCCCTTCGGGCCGAGTTCGTGCTGAGAGTACTCAGTAGCCCGCGGTGCCGACTCGTGATAGGATGCGGCAGGCCGAGGAGGTGGGACGGATGGCTGACAACGGGTTCGAGGCGCTGGGGATGATCGAGACGCGCGGGTTCGCCGCGATGGTGGAGGCGGCGGACGCGATGGTGAAGGCCGCGAAGGTGGACCTGGTCGGGTACGAGAAGATCGGCGGGGTGTACGTGACGGCGGTGGTGCGGGGGGACGTGGCGGCCTGCCGTGCGGCGGTGGATGCGGGCAGTCAGGCGGCGGAGAAGGTGGGCGAGATCGTCTCGACGCACGTGATCCCGCGGCCGCATGCTTCCGTGGACGCGGCCCTTCCCCTCGGACGGCGGGACCGGAAGGAGTAAGCCATGGCCGTGGACCTGAGGACCTACGTGTTCCTCGACTCGCTGCAGCTGCAGAACGCCTCGTTCATCGCCACGGTGTCCAAGGGGTACTACCCCGTCGGAGGCCAGGCCTGCTGCGTCATCGAGATCGCGCCGGGCATCGAGATCAACCGGCTCACCGACATCGCGCTGAAGGCGACCAACGTAGCGCCCGGACTGCAGATCGTGGAGCGAGCGTACGGGCTGCTGGAGGTTCACTCCGAAAGCCAGGGCGACACCCGGATGGCCGGCGAGGCGGTGCTGAAGGAGCTGAAGAAGACCGAGAACGATCGGCTGAAGCCCCGGGTGATGACGAGCCAGCTGATCAAGAACATGTCCGATCATCACGCGCAGCTCATCAACAAGGTGCGGCACGGCAACATGGTGCTCCGCGGCGACACGCTGTACGTGCTGGAGATCGAACCGGCGGGGTACGCGTACTACGCGGCGAACGAGGCGGAGAAGACGGCGAAGGTCAACATCGTCGAAGTGCTCGGGTTCGGGGCGTTCGGCCGGGTGTATCTCGCGGGTCCCGAGGCGGAGGTCGTGGAGGCACGGAAGACCGTGGAGGCCCGGCTCGCGGGCCTGAGCGGACGGGAGATCGCGGCAACGGTCGCGCGTATCTAGGCGCACGAAAGGAAGGGTGAACGATGGCTGAGGATGGGTTCGAGGCGCTGGGGATGATCGAGACGCGCGGGTTCGCCGCGATGGTGGAGGCGGCGGACGCGATGGTGAAGGCCGCGAAGGTGGACCTGGTCGGGTACGAGAAGATCGGCGGGGGGTACGTGACGGCTGTGGTGCGGGGGGACGTGGCGGCCTGCCGTGCGGCGGTGGATGCGGGCAGTCGGGCGGCGGAGAAGGTGGGCGAGATCGTCTCGACGCACGTGATCCCGCGGCCGCACGCCTCCGTGGACGCGGCCCTTCCCCTCGGAAGGCAGTCGGCGGCCGCGAAACCCGCGGCCGCGAGGAAGTAGGCGCGCGGGGAGCCGATCCATGGTACTGGCGCGGGTGAGCGGTACGGTCGTCGCGAC
>JAPLSM010000151.1 GCA_026398635.1 Spirochaetota bacterium
CAGGTGATCGTGCTCAAGGTCGCGGGCGAGCAGCCGATCTCCGCGGGCAACGCGGCGATGATGGACCGGGTGCTGTCGTACCTCGCGAACCAGTCGCTGCAGTCCGACCTCGACCAGGAGCTCATGAACGACAAGCGGCTGAAGAGCGACTTCGACGAGACGTTCACGAAGCGCGTCCTGGGCACGAAGGGCTGATGGACGCGGAGGGCCCCCGCGTCGTCTCCACCGACAAGGGCCCGACCCTCCACCTGAGGGGGATCTCCTTCTACGCACCCGACGATCCGGTCGGCTCGGCCATTCGCCGGGCGCGAGGCATGCCCCTCGAACCGCGCACCCTCGTCTACGTGCCTTCGGTCGGCCTGGGGCACGGCCTCGCCGAACTGCTCGCGCGCCTCCCCCCGGAGTGCGCCGTGCTCTGCGTGGAGATCGACCAGCGGGTGATGGCGCTCGCGGCGGCCCGGGGCCTTCCCGCGGACCCGCGCCTCCGCGTGGTGCGCACCTCCGACGAGTTGGGAGTCGTCGCCTGCCTGCAGGCGCTGGGCCCGGGCCGGTTCCGGCGAGTCCGCGAGGCCGCACTCTCGGGCGGGTGGCGGACCGCTCCGCAGCGCTACCGCGCGTTCCAAGAAGCACTCGAGCTGACCCTGCGGACCTGGTGGCGCAACCGCATGACCCTCGTCATGCTGGGCGGCCGGCTGGTGCGAAATCTCCTGGACAACCTCCCCCTGCTCGCCTCCGCGGGCGACGCCGCGGACCTCGCGACGGACCTGCCCGTCGTGGCCGCCGGCGCGGGACCCTCGCTCGACGCGGCGATCCCCGCCCTGCGGGCCCTGCGCGGGCGGTACGCGCTCGTGGCTGCCGACACGGCGCTGCCGCCGCTCGCCCTCTCGGGCCTGGCGCCCGACCTCGTGGTGTGCCTCGAAGCGCAGCAGGCGAACCTCCGCGACTTCCTCCCGTCCCGGCCCGCCGGGGTACGGCTGGCCTGTGAGCTCGCCGGCCACCCCGACACCGCGCGCCTCTTTCCCGGCCGCCTGAGCCTGTTTTCCACCACGTTCGCGCCGCTCGCTCTCCTCGACCGGCTGGAGTCGGCGGGCCTCGCGCCCCTGCGTGTCCCCGGACTCGGCTCCGTGGGGGTCGCGGCGGCATGGACGGCGCTCCGCCTCTCGGGATCCGGCGTGTTCCTCGCCGGGCTCGACTTCTCCTACCCCCGCGGCTCCACGCATGCCCGTGGTACTCCCGCCCACCTCGGCTCGTTCGCCTCCGCGACCCGGTTCACTCCCCCGGGTCACGCGGCGGCTGCGGCGCTCGCCGGCCGGTCGCTGTCGTGGCAGCTCTCGGCCCGGCCCGGCAGGGTGCGCACTGACGCGGTGCTGCAGTCCTACCGAGACCTGCTGGAGACCGTCGTCCGCGATGACGGTGTTTCACGGGAGGCTCCTCGGGTCTTCTCCGTCGGCGGCGAGGGCCTGCCCTACGGGGCGCCGGTCGTCGAGCCGGACGATCTGGCCGGCCTGCTGCCCGCACGTGCGCCGGCCACCTCCCCCGGCGTGCGGGAGACCCGGCTCCGCCACGCGGACCCGTCCGCGGTGCGCGCCTTTCTGGTGGCAGAGACCGGGCTGCTGGACGAGGCCCAGACGATGGTGAGGGACTTGCTCTCATCGGCACGTGCCGTCTCCGAGACCGACCAGCGGCTGGCCGACGCGGTGGGTCACGCGTGGCTTCACTTTCCCGACGAGCCCGATCTCGGCTCGCGGAGCTTCCTTGCCCGGGCAATCCCTGCGCTTGCGTGCTGCCGCGCGCGTGTGGCACGGGCTGCCGCAGCGACAGCCTGAGAGGCGGCTGCCACGGCGGCGGGAAGGTCCTGAGCCCGGAACCCCCGGCCTACTCGTCCTCGCTCGTCTTCAGCACCGCGAGGAAGGCCGACTGGGGGATCTCCACATCGCCGACGATCTTCATTCGGCGCTTGCCTTCCTTCTGCTTCTCCAGCAGCTTGCGCTTGCGTGTGATGTCGCCGCCGTAGCACTTCGCGGTCACGTCCTTGCGGTAGGCGTTGATGGTCTCCCGGGCGATGATCTGGCCGCCGAGCGCCGCCTGGATGGCGATTTTGAACTGCTGGCGAGGGATCTCGTCCTTGAGGCGCTCGCAGATGCGCCGTCCGACCTGGTACGCGTTGCCCTTGAACACCAGCTGGGCCAGGGCGTCGACGACCTTCCCGTTCACGAGGACGTCGAGCTTCACGAGCTCCGTTTTCCGGAAGCCGATCAGCTCGTAGTCGAACGATGCGTAGCCCCGGCTGACGGACTTCAACCGGTCGTAGAAGTCGAACACCACCTCCCCGAGGGGCATCTCGAAGACGAGTTCCACCCGCTTCTCGTCGAGGTAGGTCATGCCCGTTTGCGTGCCGCGCTTCTCGAGGCACAGGCTGATGATCGGTCCCAGGTACGTGGCGGGGGTGATCATCGAAGCCTTGATGTAGGGCTCCTCCGCGCCTTCGATCACCCCCGGGTCGGGGAACAGCGCCGGGTTGTCGATCAGCTCGAGGGCCCCGGTGCGGAGCGTCACCCGGTACTGCACCGAGGGCGCGGTGAAGACGATCGACAGGTGGAACTCGCGCTCGATGCGCTCTTGCACGATCTCGAGGTGCAGCAGGCCGAGGAATCCGCAGCGGAAGCCGTAGCCGAGGGCCACCGAGGAGTCCTTCTCGTACACGAGCGAGGCGTCGTTCAGCTTGAGCTTCCCGATGGACTCCACCAGCTCCTCGTAGTCGTTGGCGTCGACGGGGTAGATCGACGAGAAGACCA
Source organism: Spirochaetota bacterium (assembly GCA_026398635.1). Taxonomy (GTDB): domain Bacteria; phylum Spirochaetota; class Spirochaetia; order SZUA-6; family Fen-1364; genus JAPLSM01. The sequence continues at coordinate 2,796 of JAPLSM010000151.1, forward strand.
CGGGCTTGACGTCGCGAAAACCCGCGAGCGGCGCCGTGCAGGGCCGCTCATCGTCGGTGACGGTGTCGCCCACCCGGGTGTCGGCCACGGTCTTGATGTTCGCGAGGAAGTAGCCGACCTCGCCCGGGCCGAGGGTCTCCGCCTTCACGAGCGTGATCCGAAAGATCCCGACCTCCTCCACCTCGTAGGTCGAGCCGTTCCAGAGGAACCTGATGCGCTGGCCGACCCGGAGGGTGCCGGCGAAGACGCGCACGTGCACCACCACGCCCCGGTAGGCGTCGTAGTGGGAGTCGAAGATGAGCGCCGTGAGGGGCGCCGCGGGATCGCCCGACGGGGCTGGCACCCTCTCCACGATGGCTTCGCACAGCGCGTCGATTCCCGTGCCGAGCTTGCCCGATACGAGCAGCGCGCCCGCGGGGTCGAGGCCGAGGTCGTGCTCGATCTGGCGGCGCACGCCCTCGATGTCGGCACTCGGCAGGTCGATCTTGTTGATCGCGGGGATCACCTCGAGGTTGTGCTCGAGGGCGAGGTACAGGTTGGCGAGGGTCTGCGCCTCCACACCCTGGCTCGCGTCGATCAGCAGCACCGCGCCCTCGCAGGCGGCGATCGAGCGCGAGACCTCGTAGGAGAAGTCCACGTGACCCGGGGTGTCCACGAGGTTCAGCACGTAGTCGACACCGTCGGCCGAACGGTACGGGATCGCCACCGCCTGGCTCTTGATCGTGATGCCGCGCTCGCGCTCGATGTCCATGGTGTCGAGGATCTGGTCGCGGAACTCCCGGTCGGACACGAGGCGCGCCCGCTGGATGAAACGGTCGGCCAGGGTGGATTTGCCGTGGTCGATGTGCGCGATGATGCAGAAATTGCGGATGTTCGGGGCGTTCAAGCGGGCGGAGTATAGCCAAAGGCGGGCGGTGGTGCAATGCATCCCAGCCGGGGATGGCCTGCCACATGGCGAAGCCGTGTGGCATGGGTCGGCCGTGCGCATGGGCTGCCGCCCTTGGGATGCCCCAGGGCGTCAGCTGGCCGCGATGCGGACAGCGAGAGCCGCCGAAAGGCCGACCAGTGCGATGTTGACAACGGGATAACTCTGCCCCACGCTGTCCCCGCATGGACACCCCGCAGCCCCGCCGGGTCCCCCCGCGCCCCGACGATCGTCCGCGGGTCCTCGTTGTCGACGACGAGGCCCCCGTCCGCGCGCTGATCCGTCGCGCGCTCGAGCGCGAGGGGTTCGAGGCCATCGAGGCGGCGGACGCCGCGCAGGCACTCGAGCGCCACCGCTCGCTCGCGCCGGTCGTGACCGTGCTCGACCTCGTGCTGCCGGGCGCCGACGGCCTCTCCCTGCTCGCCGAGATCAGGAAACGTGACCCGGGGGAGGCCATCATCGTCATCACGGGCAGGGACGACGAGGAGGCCGCCCTGCGCGCGGGGGCGAGCAGCTTCTACCGCAAGCCCTTCGACCTGCCGCAGCTCGTACAGGAGGTGCGGCAGCTCGCCGCCTGGCGGTCGCGGGCGGACGGTGCGGCCACGCCGCCCGCCGGCGGCACGCGCTGCTTCTCCCTCAGCACGCGCGAGGCGCGCGACCTGTCGGTGATCGGCGCGCTCACCCTCCCGCTTCGAAACCTGCTGGGCGATGCCGGGCTGCTCGGCGTTCGCATCGGCATCGGGGAGATGATCTCGAACGCGGTCGAGCACGGCAACCTCGGCATCTCGACAGCCGAGAAGGAGAAGGCGCTGGCCGAAGGCCGGTTCGCAGGACTGCTGGCGTCTCAGCTCGCCATACCGGGGAATGCCGCGAAACGGGTGTGGATCGAATCACGGCTGGCGGACGGTGAGTTCCGTGTGACGGTGCGCGACGAGGGCGCCGGGTTCGACTGGCGCGCGCTCGCGGCCGCGGAGCCCGGCGCAACCCTCACCGGTCGGGGTGTGCTGCTCGCCCGGGTCCATTTCGACGAGGTGCGCTGGAACGAGCGGGGCAACGAGGTGACCCTATTGAAGCAGATCCCGGGCGCGGGGTGAGAACAGCTGCGCCGCCGCCGCTGCGTCGGCGCCTGCGCCATCCCCAGGGCGGCAGCCCTAGCGCGCCTCTGGCGCGCGGAGGCGAGAGCCCATGGCGGCGCCGACTTCCGTACTCATAGACGCGCTGCGCGCCGAGTTCGTTCTGAGAATACTCAGTACTCATAGACGCGCTACGCGCCAAGTTCGTGCTACAGGAAGTTGTCGGTCGCGAGCCAGGCCGAAACCTGGATGGCGCTTTCGATGAAACCGGCCTTTTTCTTCTTCACGACGATCTGGATCGTCGCGTAGCCCTTCTTTTCTTCGACCTTCCAGTCCTGCACGATGAGCGGGTCGTCGACCGAGAGGCCGGCCTCGTCGGACACCGAGCCGCGCACGATCCGGCGCACGATGTACGAGCCCTTGCCCAGAACCCCGCCGGTCCGCTCAAGGAGCATCCCGAACAGGGGATACAGCACCGGATCCTTCGCGTCGTGTTCGAACGCCGTCTTCACCGGTTCGGCGGGCCGGGGCGCGAGACAGGCAAGCACGTCGCGCGTCGTCCCGCCCCGCCGGACGGCGAGCCTCACCAGGGTGGACGGCGCGAGGGTAAGCAGGGTGTCCTGCGCGTCACGCAGGGTCGCGACGCGCCTGCCGTCGATGGATTCCAGGATGTCGCCGACCTCGACGCCGGCCTTCGCCGCGGGCTCGCCAGGCATCGCGTACAGCACCTCGAGCCTCGCGTCCGTCTCGGAGAGCGCCATGCCCAGCCATGGGTGCACCGCTTCGCCCCCCCCGTACAGCAGTGGCAGCGCGCGCTCGACCCAGTACCACGGGATGGCGAAATTGACGCCCTCGAACTGCTCGATGCCCGCGAACACGATGCCCGCCAGGTCGCCCTTCTCGTCCAGCAGCGGGCCGCCGCTGTTGCCGGGATTGACCGGCACGTCGACCTGCATTGCGTCGCCGACCTGCAGGAACCGCCGGCCGGTCGCCGACACGATGCCCGAGGTGATGGTGCTCTCGAGCCCCCCTGGCGAACCGATCGCGTAGATGCGGTCGCCCGGGCTCGCGTTTCTCGCTGCCGAGCCCGAGAACACGTACCCGGGCTCAACCTCGACCTTCACAAGGGCTAGGTCGAACACCGGGTCCCAGCCGACGACCCGGGCCGGGATCCGCTCCGTCGAGTCGCCCGACAGCCGGACGTACAGGCGGGAGAAGCCCTCGTAACCGGGGTCGACCTCGCTCGCGATCACGTGGTGGTTGGTGAGCAGGTAGCCGCGCCGGTCGATGAAAAATCCGCTGCCGATGACCCGGTCGGGGTACCCCACGCCATTCTCGATCTTCACTCCCCGGTTCACCCAGATGGTCACCGTGCCCTTGAGCATGTCGCCAAACGAAGGGCGGGTGTCGGGAACGGCGCCGGGTTCGAGCCCCCGGCTGCGCATCAGGCCGGCCACCGTCCGGGCAACCGCCGGGTTGCCCGCCCCGACGGCTGCTGCGAGGGTCTCCGCCAGCTCCGAGGCGGTCGGCTCCCCGACGGTCACGGCGCGCAGGCGCGTGAGCAGGCCGGCGAGCATCTCCCCCCGGGACTCGTCCTGGAGCGCCAGCTCGCGGAGGAGCGACTTCTCGGTCCACCCGGGGGCGAGGTCGGGCCGGCTCAGCGCTGCCGCGGACCGGGCCAGACGCAGGGCGTCGGTCCAGGTGGCGCCCGAAACCGCCCGGCCGAACGCATCACCGAGGGCCGCGAGCGCAGAAGTCTGGAGCTGCTCCAGGCTGCCCTCCGGAAGGTCGGCCGCCTTCTCGCGGCGCAGGTAATCGAGGCCCTGGAGCGCCTCGGCGACCGATCCGTCCGCGATCTGGCGTTCGATCTCCGAGAGGCGCACCGCGGGCAGCTCGGGCACGCGGACCGGTGTGCGCGTTCCCGCACAAGAGACGAGCGCAGCCAGCGCGAGGAAGACGACCGCTGCCCGTGCAGACGGCTGCCGTACAGCCGCACGTCGCGTCACGGCAGCGCCTCCACGTACACGACGGAGGCGTGCTTGAATACCAGGTACTCCCTGCCGCCGAACGTGCGGTACCCGTCGCCCGCGGAGGCGTCCACCGCCGTGGTCTTCGGAACCGGGCCGATCCACGTCACCCCGCGCTTCGCGTCAGGCGTTGCCGCGACGAGCCGGCCGGACTTCCGCACCTCCACGATAGCGCCGCTGCGGAACAGGATGCGGAGGTCGAACCGGCCGTCGGCCCGGGTGGAGAACTCGCGCACGAGCCCGCCCTTCCCGTCGGACGTCTCGCGGCTGTCGTCCCGGCCGTCCTCGTTGTAGTCCCAGAGCCGGGCGGCCGGCAGGTAGGTCTCTTCGTAGTCGAACCGGCCATTACCATCGGTGTCGACCGAGAGGCGCGAGAGCGCTCCGTCCGTCCATGTCTCCGCGGCCTCGAAGACTCCGTCGCCGGAGAGGTCGCGGGTTCCGCGCACGGGTTTCCCGGCCGCGTACCACAACCGGTGGTCGAGTCGGCCGTCGCCGTTGGCATCCTCCTCGAGGTACACCCTCAGGCCGTCCTTCATCTCGACGCGTCGGACGCCGGAGCCGGGTCCAACAGTGTCCTCGAGCCGGACCGCTGCCCGGACAACCTCGTCCACCGTCGGCACCCGGGGCCCGGGCTGCTCGAGGAACGGGGCACCGAGCGCACGGTTTGCGAGCGTCCAGGTCCGCTGGCCACCCGGGCCGGACTCCCCGACCGTGTCGATCCACGGATATACGCCGTAGATGAGCGTGAACCGGAGATCCGGCGACGGTTCGCAGGACAGGGAGACGGGCCGTCCAGCGTCGAGCACCGCGTCATACTCGGGCACGCCGTCCTGATCCGCATCGCGCGTCCACCGGACGATCGCACCCGCGGCAACGTCCCACCGCTCCTCCCACCAGCCGTCGCCGTCGCGATCGAGCTCCCGGGGGCCCGTGTACCGGGCCATCGCCTGCTCGAGCTCCTTCGCAAGTTCGGGGTTTCCCGCGAGCGCGCGGGCTGCCCGCTCCGCGAGATCCGAGCGGGAGAGGCCCCCGGCCGAGAGGAACAGGTCGAAGAACCGCCTCATCGATGCGGCCGGCGGGCGGCTTTCCAGGGCGAGCACCGGGGCCAGGGGATCCCGGCTGCCGGCGGCAAGGGCGCGCTCGACGGCTGCGACGCGTCGGTTTCCGTCGCGCTCGAGCTCCGCCCGGCGAAGCCCGAGCCGGGCATCCGAGGGGGAGTCGGCAGCCGCTGCATCGACGAAGGCATACCCCTCGTCCATCCGGCCAGCCGCCGCGAGCATCGCGCTGAGGCCCAGGACGAAAGCCGGCGCGTCGGGGAAACGCGAGCGTCCCTGCGCGTAGAAGGCGATGGCCGCGTCCGCCCTGCCTTCCGCGCGGTAGGCGGCCGCGAGCGCGGTAAGCGGGCGGGGATCAGCGGGCCGGCGGTCGGACAGGGCCTCGAGCAGCGGGATCGCCTCCGCAGCGCGCCGTGTGCGGACCAGCGTCTCGCCGAGAGCGAGGGCCGCCTCGTCGGCATCGGCCCCGTGCCAGCTGCCGGAGGCGACGGCCGCGCGGAAGTCCTCCAGAGCCTGCCGGGTCGTCGAGCGGTCCGACAGATTGATGAGTCCGCGGAGGTACAGCGCATCGGAGAACCCGGGGGAGAGCTCGAGTGCACGCCGGACGAGGTCAACGGCGGAAGCTGGGTCGCCCGACCGGCGCGCGGCTGCGGCCTGGGCGACGAGAGCCGCGGCCGCCGCGCGGGCTTCCGTCTCCTCGGCACGCGCGGTGCCGGCCCCCAGGCAGAGCGCGAGGCCGGCGAGGGCGATGGCGAGCGGCCGCCTGTTCACGATCCCTGGGGCGTTCCGCCCGCTGCCGGGCCGGCCACGGAGCCGGCTGCCGCACCGTTCTCGCCCCCCCGGTGCCGGGCGGGGAAGCCGAGCAGGCTGCGGATCTCGTCGTCGTTCATGTTCTCCTTGACGAGGAGCGTGTCGGCGAGCAGCTGCAGCTTGTCCCGGTGCTCGACGAGGAGGTGCTCGGCGTTCGCCAGCGCGGACTCCACGATGCGCTTCACCTCGACGTCGATCGTGCGCGCGGTATCCTCGGAGTAGTCCTTGTGTCGGGCGATCTCCTTACCGAGGAAGATCGGCTCCTCCTTCTGGCCGTAGGCGATCGGGCCGAGGGAGGGGCTCATGCCCCACTCGCAGATCATGCGCCGGGCGATCTCCGTGGCCTGCTCCAGGTCGTTTTGCGCCCCGGTCGTGGTCTCGCCGTACACGATGCGCTCGGCCGCATACCCGCCCATGGCGATCGTGATCCGGTCGATCAGCCATGCCTGGCTGTGCGAGTAGGTGTCGTCCTCGGGCAGGCTGAAGGCCACGCCCAGCGCCCGGCCGTGCGGGATGATCGTAATCTTGTGGAGCGGATCCGCGTTTTTGAGGTAGTAGTGCAGCAGGCCGTGGCCGGCCTCGTGGCAGGCCACCATCTGCTTCTCCTTCGGCGGGATCACCTTCGACTTTCGCGCGATGCCCATGAGGCTTTTGTCCCGTGCCTCCTCGAAATCGTCCATGTCGACCCGGTCCTTGCCACTGCGGCCCGCGAACAGCGCCGCCTCGTTCACGAGGTTGGCGAGGTCTGCGCCCGACGACCCGGGGGTGGCGCGGGCGATGCGGTCCAGATCGACGTCGGCCGCTACGGGGAGCCTCTTCGCGTGGAGGCGCAGGATGAGCTCGCGCTCGCGGATGTCCGGCATGTCGATGACGACCTGGCGGTCGAAACGCCCCGGGCGCAGGAGCGCCGGGTCGAGCACGTCGGGCCGGTTGGTGGCCGCCAGTATGATGACCCCGTCCTTGGTGTCGAAACCGTCCATCTCGACGAGCATCTGGTTGAGGGTCTGCTCGCGCTCGTCGTGACCGCCGCCGTAGCCGGCGCCCCTCGTGCGGCCCACCGCGTCCAGCTCGTCGATGAAGAGGATGCACGGCGCGTGCCGCCGGCCCTGCTCGAAGAGGTCGCGTACCCGGCTCGCCCCGACGCCGACGAACATCTCGACGAAATCGGAACCCGACATGTGGAAGAACGCCACGTTGGCCTCGCCCGCGATGGCCTTGGCGAGCAGCGTCTTGCCCGTACCCGGCATGCCGACGAGCAGCACCCCCTTCGGGATCTTCGCTCCAAGGCGCACGAACTTCTGCGGGCTCTTGAGGAACTCGACGACCTCCTGCAGCTCGTACTTGGCCTCGTCCTGCCCCGCGACGTCGACGAAGGTGATCCGCTTGGCCGTGTCGAGGTAGCGCTTGGCCCGGCTCTTCCCGAAGCTGAAGGCCTTGTTGCCGCTGCCCTGCACCTGGCGGAACATGAACCAGATGAAGAAGAACCCGACCAGCCACGGGAGGAACTCGAGCAGCACCTGCAGCGGTGAAATGGCCCGGGGGCCGCCCGAGACCTTCACCCCGGCGCTGCGCAGCGCCGGCATCAGGGTGTCGTCGTGGTACGGGATGGTGGTCTTGAAGAGGGAGACCCGGGAGTCGCCCGACTTGAAGGCGCCCTGGATCTCGTACTCGTCGACGATTTTCACGCTTTCGATCCGCCCCTGCTCCAGGTAGGTCTGGAAGGAGGTGTAGGAGATCTCCTGCATGCCGGTGCGGTCGCTGCGGACGAACAGGAAGACAAATAACGTGGTGAGGATCAGCAGGCTGATCAGCGCAATGCGGTTGTTGAAGGTGAAGCGGGGCATCCGGGGCTCCCCGCCCCCCCCCTCGCGGTTGTCCTGGTTATCGTTCACGCTCTCTGTTCCTTCGTGCCCCCCGTGACCCGCACGAGGAGGCATTCCTCTCCGGGCAGGGGCCCGTCGCTCCGTGTCGCCGTCTGCCCGCCGACGGCCGTGCCGAGGACCGCCAGCACGCCCCGGCGGTCAGCGAGCACGGGGACCAGCCCGGCCTGCGGGCGGGTCAGTCCCCACGCACCGCAGAGCGACTTCAACGTCGCGCTGCCGGTCGGGCCTTCGATCCGGTCTCCTTTCCGTCGGGACCTGAGCACCAGGGGCGGGACGACCTCGCGAACGGGGATGGCCGTCTCGCCGGGCCGCAGGTCCGGGCCGCGGCGGAACACCGCCGAGGCGCCTGTTCCCTCGATAGATAGAGCTCCATCGCGAGGGACGGTGACAAGATAGCCTTTTTCCGAAGGGCTGACAATATCGGGGCCCCAGAACACGTCCGCGCTGTCGATCAGCAGTGCCAGCCCGTGCCCGCGGACCAGGCATCGGCAGCTCGGGCCCGGGTCTGCGCCGAGCGCCGGCTCGAGGAACCGGTGGGGAAGCCGTGCCGGGCGGGTGCCACGGGGCACCTGGTCGGCGAGAAGGAAGAGCGCATGAGCCCTCAAGGCAGGGTGGGCAGCGAAGAAGGCTCGGCGGTCGATGCTCCACCCCGTACCGCAACGGGTCCAGGGAAGCCGGGCCGCCTCCTCGTCGAGGAACGAGGCCACTCGCGCCATCCCGCGCGCGAGCTCCGACAGACCCGTGCCCCACCCCGGCACGGCACGGCACAAGGCCGGAAGCAGGAGCAGGCGCACGCGGTTGCGCAGGAACCGGGTGTCCGTGTTGGACGGGTCGGTTCGCGCCGACAATCCCTCCGCGGCGAGGTGCGCGATCACCTCGGCGCGCGAGGCGTCGAGCAGCGGCCGCACGAACCTGCCCCTCCGCGGCGCGATGCCCGCGAGACCGGGGGCGCCGGCGCCCAGCAGGGCGCGCATCAGGATGGTCTCCCGGTGGTCGTCGCGCGTGTGCCCCAGGGCGATGAATCCTGCCCGCGCAGCGTCCGCCGCCTCGACGAGCAGGGCGAGCCGGCGCCGGCGCGCTACCTCCTCGAGGCTGCGGCCGTCCTCGCGCGCCTCGCGCGTGCACCTTCCCTCGGGAACGAAGCGTACGTCGAGCGGCACGCCGAACCCGGCACAGAGCGCGCGCACGGCAGCGAGATCCGCCTCCCGTTCTCCGATCGGACGGATGCCGTGGTCGATATGGCAGGCATGCAGGGTGAAGCCCATCTCGGGAGCGAGGGAGGCCAGCACCGACAGGAGTGCGGTTGAATCGGGACCGCCCGAGACGCCCGCGAGCACGACCGCCTCCGCGCCGACACCGGCTGCGGACAGGGCGCGCCACGCGACCCGGCTAAGCGGGCGGCTCTCGCCGGTTGTACTCATTCATCACCCGTTCCGGGCCCTCCGCGAGGAGGAGGAGCACCGCGTCCGCCGCGCGCTGCACGGCCCCGGCCACGAGGGGTTCCTCGTCTGCCCGGGGCTCGTCCAGCACGTACTCCACCACCTGGCCCCGGTGAGCGGGCCGTCCGATGCCGACCAGCAGCCGCATGAAATCGTCCGTGCCCAGGTGCCGACTGATCGAGGCAAGGCCCTTGTGCCCCCCCGCCGACCCGCGCAGGCGAAAGCGTAGGCTGCCCGGCGAGAGGTCGAGGCTATCGCACACGACGAGCAGGTCCGGCACGCCGCCGCCTGTCTCCCGCAGCGCCTCGCGGAAGACCCGGCCCGAGTCGTTCATGAAGGTGAGCGGCTTGACGAGCGCCAGGGGCCGCCCGGCGTGCCGGCCCTTCCAGATGACGTAGGAACGAAAGAGGCGCCGGCGCGGCTCCACGCCGAGCCGGCCGGCGAGCATGTCCACCACCTGGAATCCCGCATTGTGCCGAGTGCGCGCGTAGCGCTCCCCGGGGTTGCCCAGGCCGAACACGACGAGGGACAGGAGCTACTTCTCCCTGTCTCTCCCGCCTTTGCGCTTCTTCTCGCCGCCCTCGGCAGCGGCGCCCTTGGCAGCGCCGCCCTTGGCAGCGCCGCCCTTGGCAGCCTCGCCCTTGGCAGCCTCGCCCTTGGCGGCGGCGCCCTTGGCAACGGCGCCCTTGGCAACGGCGCCCTCCGCGGCTTCGCCCTCGGCAGCCTCGCCTTCGGCAGCCTCGCCCTCGGCCACGGCGCCCTCGGCCAGCTCGCCCTCGACCAGCTCGCCCTCGGCCGCGGGCTTCGGCTCCTCCTCCGCCTTGCGGATCGCGACGACGCACACGACCTGCTCGAGACTGTTGAGCGCCTTCACGCCCTCCGCCAGGAGCAGGTCGCGCACGTGGATGGAGTGGTTCAGCGCCAGGTTCGAGATGTCGAGGGTGATCACCTCGGGCAAATCTTTCGGAAGGCACTCGACCTCGAGGTCGTGCATCAGGGTCTCGAGGATGCCACCCTCCTTGACGCCGACGGGCGCGCCGGTCAGCTGGACGGGCACGCGCGTCTTCAGGGATTTGCCCTTCTCGAACTCGTAAAAGTCGAGGTGCACGATCTGGCCCGAGAGGTGGTTCTGCTGGTAGTCCTTGACCAGGACCTCATGGACGCCCTCAGGCATCGTGAGCTGCACGACAGTGTTCTCGGTGATGCGCCGGAAGGCGGTGCGGAACTCGTGGGCGTCCACGGTTATCGCGAGGGGCTCGGTGTGCCCGTAGACCACCGCGGGGATCTTGCCGCCGCGACGCAGGCGGCCCGAGGCCGACTTCCCCTGGTCCGTCCGCAGCTGGACGTTCAGTTTCTTCGGTTCCATGAACACGCTCCTTGGTGCCGTGATGAACGGATCGACGATCGCTCCCTGGGACGGCAGGATTCGAACCTGCGAAATGCCGGAACCAAAATCCGGTGGCTTACCGCTTGCCGACGTCCCAACGGATCATCCAGGACTATGCTCATCCTGCGGCGCTTTGTCAAACGCCTCGAGGATACGCTCCTGGACCATCTGGCGGAACTCCGTGGTGATGGGGTGCGCGATGTCCTTGAACTCGCCGTCCCGGGTCCTCCGGCTCGGCATCGCCACGAACCGCCCGAACTCACCGGCGATGATCTTAAGGTTGTGGACCACGAAGCACCCGTCGAACGTCACCGTGACGTACGCCTTCAGCTTGTTGTCCGACTCAACCCGTTTGATCCGGATGTCGGTGATGTCCATGGCGGCCTCCCGCGGCTCCGCTCTCAACCATAATACTCGACGGCGCCGAGGCTGGCAAGAGGTGCGAGGAGGCGCAGCTCGGCAGGTGCTGTTCCGGGGGGGGGGTCGGCGGCGAGTGAACGGTAGCACGCGGCCGCGGCGCCGGCGTCCGCGAACACCGCGATCACCGTCGAGCCGCTGCCCGTAAGGCGCGCCGCCGCCGCTCCGGCCGCCCGCATGCGGTCGCGGAGCGCCGCGACGGCCGCCCGGCGGCCCATGACGGGTCCGTCGAAGGAATTCACGAACGGCCAGGATTCCGGAGCCATGCGGAGGTACGCATGCTCGATCGCGCGGGGATCGCCGATCATGGGGCCGGAAGCCCGGCCGGCCTCGCGATCGGCGTCGAGCCATGCGAAGGCATCGGCCGTGGGGATGCGCTCCGCCGGCGTCACGGCGACGATCGCAAAGTCGAGCCGGGGGGCGAGGCCGCGGCACCGTTCACCCCTGCCCTCCACCATGGCGGCCGCGCCAAGGAGGAAGAAGGGCACGTCGCTGCCGAGCGTCAGGGCGCAGTCGGCGAGCACCGCCTCGTCGAGCGGCGATCCGAACAGCGCCTGGAGGCACCGCAGGGCGGCCGCCGCATCACTCGAACCGCCGCCGAACCCGGCACCGATCGGGATGCGCTTGTCGATCGCGGCTGCCACGCCCTCCGTCACGCCGGCCCGCAGGCGGAAGAGCTCGATGGCGCGGGCGACCAGGTTGGACTCTTGTCGAAGACCGGGCATGCCGCGAACCGAAACAGGGCCGTCCGATCCCGTGCGCTCGAGCCGCAGCGTGTCCGAGAGGTCGACGGCCTGGAACAACGACACCAGGTCGTGGAACCCGTCGGCCCTCCGGTCGAGCACCTCGAGGTGCAGGTTGATTTTTGCCGGCGCCGCGAGACGCACGCCCATAGCCGCCACGATAAACAGCCGGGGTCGCTTTGACAACCACTCCTGCGCCCTCCTATACTCGCCGGCGTGGAGGACGTCGTCCCCGGGGTCTTTCTCGAGGCGTTGCGGCAGGTGTTCGGCGAAACGGGCATCCGGCTCGACCGCGTCGAGCCGGGGCGCGAATCACGAAGCAACGGTCCGGTCGAGCAGGTGATTGCGAGCGTGGGGGTCACGGGCGAGGTACGCTGCAACCTCATGCTCTGCGCGGACAACGGCTCGGCCGACGGCATCCTGCGCGGCATGACCGCCGGCCTCGCGCTGCCAGCCGACCGGCTCGGCGAGTTCCCCCGCGCTGCCATGGGGGAGATCGCCAACCAGGTCGCGGGCAGGGCTGTCACCCTCCTCGCCGCGTTCGGCCGGCGCTGCGACATCACCCCGCCGACCGTCGTCACCGCCGACCGCGTCGACAGCCTGCTGCCGGGTCCAGCCGCCGTGTGGACCGTGTGCGGCGCCTTCGGCGTCCTGCGCCTGATCGCGGCGCAGGAACGGCGAAAAAGTAGTTGACAATCCGCGAATTCCGGCCGTAGATTCAGCAAAGCGACCATCCCTCGAACAGGAAAAGGCGGGTTGGAGCATGATCGACGACTTCACGGACGCGCATCTCTTCGAGCCGGACCCGGTCCTCCGCTATTCCTTCGCCAAGGGCGGGAAAAAGAAGAAGGACGAGCCCGAACCGGAGCCGAAGCCCGAGCCCGAGGGCGACACGGAGGAGGGCGGGGAAGAGGAGGACATCGACGAGGGCTTCGACGACTTCGACGACGACCTCGACGAGGAGTTCGACGAGGAGGAAGTCGACGAAGACGAGGACTTCGAGGAAGAGGACGGGGACGAGGACTTCGAGGAGGAGGAGGAGGCGGAAGAGGAGGAGGAAGACCTCGACGAGGAGGAGGACGCCGACGAGGAGGACTACCTCGATGAGGAGGATTTCGATTCCGACGATAACCTCGGCTACGAGGATTTCAACGAGTAGGACACCGTCCCAGCCCTGAACCACAGCCGTTCCAGATCGTAGAACTCCCGCTGTTCACGCTCCATCAGGTGCACCACCACATCCCCGCAGTCGACCAGCAGCCAGCCCGAGGCCGCGGTGCGCTTGTGCGCGTTGATCGGCCGGATGCCGAGCTCGGCGAGCGCGGCGGCGAGTTCCCTCGCGAGCCCCGCCAGGTGCGCTGAGCTTCGCGCCGTCGCGATCACGAAGAAGTCGGCGAGGGGCGAGACCCCCGCAAGGTCGAGCACCACCGTACCGGCGGCCTTGTGGTCGTCGAGGAAGCGCGCCACCGCCAGCGCCGTCTCACGGCTGTTGCGTGCAGGTCCTGCCATCGAAGTCCCTTCCCAGGATGACCGTGACATCCACCCCCCGGTCCGTCCCCTCGTCGGGGCGTGACTGCACCCGTGTGCAGTTGATGATCTCCGCCACGCGGCGTGCGGTCTCGACCGCGCCTGCCCGGTCGATCACCACCGTGTACTCGTAGCTGTCCTGGTCGGCATTGCGCGGCTGCGGCACGTCGAGGTCGTAGCTCAGGAAGACCTCCCGGGCCCGGGCAGCGAGCCCCGGCGTCGCCGTGCCGTTCAGCACCTCGACCGTCACGCTGGAGTCCTCGACGCCCGACTGCTCGCTCGACGCGCCGGCCGCCAGGCTCTTCCGCACGGCCTCCTTCACGATCTCGCCCTCCTGGTGGGGGAACAGCAGCTCCCGGCCGTCTACCGAGCGCACGTTGCCGAGCACGCGCTGCATGCTCATCCGGCCCGCGTCGAAGCGCCCGAGTTCCGTAACGAGTGCGGCGAGGGCGCGGCGCGGAAGGTTGGTGCGCACGAGGCTGGCGAAAAGGCGCGCGGGCGCGCGCCCGGCGAGCAGGGCACGGTTCTCGCCCAGTGCGGCAAGCAGCGCCTGGACGAGCTTCTGCCGGCGCCCCGCGCGCTCGGCGTCCGTCTCGAGCGGATCCTCGTAGGCGAGGTAGTCGCGCGTCTTGTCGCCGTCCAGGCGCACGCTGCCCGAGGGCAGCAGCACGCGCCGGTCCTTCCACGTCATGTCCACGGGGGTGGGGATGAACAAGGCCAGCCCGCCGAGCAGGTCCGCGATGCGACCCAGGTCGGTCGTGGCGATGTCCACCCACCCGTGCATCGTCGCCCCGAGCACCTCCTCGACGCGCGCGACGAGCGCTTCGGGGTCGGAGCGCCGGTAGAGCGCGTCGATGCCGTCCACCCGGTTCAGGCTCGGGATGACGCCCCCGAGATTCGGCGGCACGTGGAACAGCGAGGCCTTGCGCGTCTCGGGATTGTACAGGAAGGCCTCGGCCGCGAGGAGCGTTTCCCCCTCCGACAGCACGAAAAGCACGTTCAGGGGCTGCCGGCGCCGCAGGCTCTCGGTGATCCGGTCCACGCGAAGCGCGACCCAGGCGTAGGCCGCGGTGGCGAGCACCACCACGGCGATGAGGGCGAGCAGCACCGCGCCCCGGTCAGTCTTCCGACTCCTGCGCTCAAGCATCGTCCGTGCGCTCCTCCCGCCGTCCCGCGGGCCCGCTTCCGGCGTACAGGTCGTGGGCCGCGATGTAGGCGATAACCGGATCGGGCGTCAGGAACCGGATGCTGCGGCACTCGGCGACCCGCTGCCGGATGTCCGACGAGGAGACGGTGATGAGGGGATTCATCACCACCCGGTGCGGCCAGGGGAACTCCGCGTGCCGCTCGCCCGTGCGGCGCGCCAGGATGAGGTCGACCGTGCGCGCGAGGCGCTCGGCGTCCTTCCACGCGGAGAAGCCCGCGGCGAGGTCGTCGCCGATCACCAGCCCCGGACGCCCCGTGATGCCGTACCGGGGCACGAGCTCGGCGACCGTGTCGATCGTCCAGGACGGCCCGCCGCGCACGAGCTCACCGTCGTCAACGATCAGGCCTTCGGAGCCCGCCACCGCGAGCCGGAGCATCGCGAGCCGGTGCGCGCCCGGGATGACGGGCGCCGGGTCCTTGTGCACGGGAATGCTCGCGGGCACGAGGATGACCCGCTCGTAGCCGAAGGCCGACCGCACCTCTTCAGCGAGGCACAGGTGCCCGACGTGCACGGGGTTGAAGGTGCCGCCGAGGATGGCGGCCTTCACGCCTGCCCTCCGGTTATCGCGATGACCGCCCGCGCCAGTTCGTCGAGCCCCTCGTGCGCGATGGCGGAGATGCCGAGCACACGGTCGCCCGAGAATGCTTCGATCAGGCCGGCCAGCCTCGCCGGAGCACCCTCGCGGTCCAGCTTGGTGCCCACGATGAGGCGCGGCCGGGCGGCGAGCTCGGCCGAGAAAGCGGCGAGCTCGGTTTCGAGCACCCGCACGGTGTCGGCTGCGCCCTCGTCGCCGAGATCGACGAGGTACAGCAGCACCGTACACCGCTCGACATGACGGAGAAAGCGCAGGCCGAGTCCGCGGCCCGAGGCCGCCCCTTCGATGATGCCGGGGATGTCCGCGAGCACGACGTCCCGGTCTCCTCTCCTCAATAGTCCGAGGTGGGGTGAACGGGTCGTGAACGGATAATCGGCCACCTTGGGCCTGGCATTGGTGAGCACCGACAGCAGCGTGGACTTGCCGGCGTTGGGCTTGCCGACCAGACCGGCATCGGCAATCACCTGCATCTCGACCCGCAGTTCGCGGGTTTCGCCCGGCACTCCCTTCTGGGCGAACCGGGGCGCCTGGTTGACGGGAGTGCGGAAGTGCCAGTTTCCCTTGCCGCCCCTGCCGCCCCGCAGGCATACGAACCGCTCGCCGTCGCGCGAGAGATCGGCGATCAGGCCGCCCGTCGAGGCGTCGTGAAGCACCGTCCCCGGCGGAACGGCTACCTCCACGTCGCGGCCGTCCCGGCCGTGCTTCCGCTGCCCCGACCCACCGCCGCCGTCCTCGGCCAGGAAGCGGTGCCGCAGCTTGAGGTATGCGAGCGTGCGCAGGTTCGCGCGTACCGAGAACACGACGTCGCCGCCCCGGCCGCCGTCGCCGCCGTCGGGTCCGCCCCGGGGAACGTATTTCTCCCTTCGGAAGGACACTGCCCCGTCGCCCCCGCTGCCGGAAGCGACGACGATGGTGGTCTCGTCGACGAAGCCGTCCACGACGGCCGTCAGCCCGAAGCCGGCTGCACCGTGACGAAGCTCCGCCCCTTGCGGGTGTGGAATCCGACGTGCCCGTCGATGAGCGCGAACAGCGTGTCGTCGCGCCCGCGCCCGACGTTGGTGCCGGCGTGGTGCACCGTGCCCCGCTGCCGGACGATGATGGTCCCTGCGTTCACGAGCTCACCGCCGAAGCGCTTGATGCCCAGCCGCTTGGAATGAGAATCCCGGCCGTTCTTCGCCGCGCCGCCCTTTTTGCGTCCCATCTCTCCTACCTCTCCACCTGCACGATGCGCACCTCGACCTCGCCGGGGGCCTCGGCCGCCACGTCCGCGAGCCCCCGCAACAGAGTGTCGGTCACGCCCCGCAGCCAGTCGCGCCGCCCTTCGGCGGCACGGTTCACCTGCAGCCTCATCGCCCCGGGAGCATCGGCTCCGCCGCCCGCCGCCAACCCCGCCGCGGCCGCGGTGCGCGCCGCTGTTCGCAGGAGCACGGTGACGGCCGCGCAGGGGAGGTTCGCCCCGGGGGCGCCTCCGGCGTGACCATCGGCCGAGAAACCCGCGAGGCACCCGTCGGAGTCGAGCTCGAGGGTGACCTTCACCAAGGGGTCAGCCGACCCCCTGGATGCTCTCCACCTTGACCACCGAGTGGAGCTGCCGATGGCCCTGCTTGCGGTGGTAGTTCTTCCGTTTCTTGAACTTCCCGATCAGCACTTTCCTCGCCCGCACGTGGTCCTCGACGACCGCGCTGACGGACGCACCCGGCAGGTAGGGGGTGCCGATCTTCACCGAGGAGCCGTCCGACACCATCAGGACGGACGGGAACTCGACCCGGCTGCCCTTCTCTTCAGCGACCCGGTCGATCGTGAGCCGAGTCCCCTGCTCCACCTTGTACTGCTTGCCCTTGATCTCCACGAGTACATACATGGCACAAACCCGCCTTGCTCGAGATGTCTGTCGCTGGGTTGCCGGCACATGCGCTGCACAAAGCTGAAAGCCAAGGCGCGGGAGTGCCGGAAACGGTGGTACAGTAATGATTTCCGGGCTGGTGGTCAAGTGGGGAGAGAAGCACTACCCCCTCTCGCTGCGGACTTCGCCTTGCGACGCTGCGTACAGCGTCGCAGAGCACCTGTCGGGGTCGCCATACCGCGAAGCGCGGCATGGCTGGGCTCTTCTACCCCTCTTCCGCGGGCGCGGTCAGGATGCGCAGTTCCTCGGCGGAGACGACGTGGGGATCGTCGATGGCGACGCCGGCCTGCTCGTCGAGGAGGATGTCGATCGCCTCGGCGTCCCGTGAGCGCGCGTCGGCACGGGCCTGAAGGTCAGCCGACTGTACGCCGAGCGCCGCGGCGACGGGCGTGCGCCCCCCGGCCAGCTCCTCGAGCAGGACGGCGAGATTCCTCAACAGCTTCTGCAGGGCACGCAGGTGCTCGGCGCGGTGGACCAGGAAGGGGCTGCCCTTCAGGCCGGCAAGCGCGCGGACCGCAGCCGCGTCCACGAACGACGCGTCGTCGGCCACACGGCCGGCGAACAGGTCGGCGTCCACCTCGAGCCGGGCGATGTCCCGGAGGCCGCGCACGATGAGCGACAGGGCGAACAGGTCATCCTCGTAGTTGATCTTCCGCGTCATGGTCCACCCTGATCATCGGCGGTTGCGCACCCTCACTTGACACGGCTCGCCCGGGCGTTGTAGCGTGACGCTCTGCTCCTTATCCGCCGGCCGATGGCCGCGGATCATACGTCCACAAGGAGGAACCGCACGGATGAAGACCTACGAGGCCGTCGTCATCTTCACGAGCGACGAGAACCCGTACCGCGAGGCCCGAGAGTTCGTCAAGAAGGAATTCGAGACGGCGGGCATCGTCATCACCAAGGAAGAGGACATGGGCGAGAAGCTGCTCGCCTACCCGGTCAGGAAGCACGACCGGGGACGGTATGTTCTCTATCACATCGAGGGCTCCGCGGAGGCGCTGAAGACTGTCCGCCGGACGCTGAAGCTCCGCCCCGAGGTCCTCAAGCACCTTATCTCCAGGCAGGAAGTCCGAGCCCGATAGGGGGGAGGCATCCCATGGCGGGAAGCATCAACCACGTCGTGCTGGTCGGCAACCTCACGCGCAATGCAGAGCTGAAGTACACCAACAGCGGCACGGCCATCAGCGCCTTCTCGCTCGCGGTCAACCAGCGGCGCAAGAAGGATGACCAGTGGGTCGACGAAAGCCACTTCTTCGACGTCGAGTACTGGGGCAAGGCGGCTGAGGCCGTCAACCAGTACCTGGTGAAGGGCAAGCAGGTCGGCGTCGAGGGATCGCTGCGCCAGGACCGGTGGGAGAAGGACGGCCAGACCCGCAGCAAGGTGAAGATCACCGCGTCCAACGTCATGCTCCTCGGCGGACGGCCCCAGGGCCAGACTCCGAACGCGGGCCCGCAGCCCTCCGGCGGGCAAGAGCCCGCCGAGAGCGGTCCCCCGGCCGACACGTTCGAGGACGACATCCCCTTCTAGTAAAGCAGGAAAGGAACGAAACCGATGTCCGATGGTATTCAGGCACCCCCCCCCGAGGAACCGGCCCGGCCGGCAGCAGTCGAAGGCACGGCCCGTCCGGCAGTAGCTGAAGGCGGCGAGCGGCCCTCGGACCGCGGCCCCGAGCGGGGAGACCGCCCGTACCGCTCCAGCGACCGTGGCGATCGTGGCGATCGTGGCGATCGCGGCGACCGCGGCGACCGCATGGGCGGCCGGGGCAGGCACAAGGGCTTCTTCAGGCGCAAGGTCTGCAAGTTCTGCATCAAGAAGGCCGTCATCGACTACAAGGACGCCAACGCCCTGCGCAGATTCACCTCGGAACGCGGCAAGATCATGCCGCGGCGCGTCACCGGGACCTGCTCGAAGCACCAGCGGCAGCTCGCCACCGCCATCAAACGGGCGCGCAGCCTGGCGCTGCTGCCATACGTGACCCGGTAGGGGCAGTGGGTCGCCCCGCTTGGGGCGCGCGATGATGCGAAGTACCATGGGCGGTCGATTCCTCGAGGCACTGCTCTTCGCCGTCTCGTCCCTGGTGCTGTACTCATTCGGCGTGGGCCGGGTGCTCTTCCTGGTGCCGCTGCAGGTGGCCTCGGTCCGGCGCGGGACCGCCGGACTCGCGGCAGCGGGCGGAATCGCGGTGGTCGGGCTCGCGGCGATCCGGCTCGCAGGCCTCCTCCCCGCACCGTTCGAGGAGGGTGCGCTGCTCGCCTCCGGTACCGAGGTGGCGGTGTTCCTGCTCCTCGCCGCAGGTCTGGCCGCGGCCAACCTGCGGCTGGGCGATACGCGCGCGCTGGTGCGCCTGCTCGCGGCCGCAGCTGCCGTCTGTCTCGCCGGCGCCCCGCTCGTTGCGGTCCTGGCGGCGAGCCCGGCCATCGCCGGCCTGGTCGACAAGGTGTTCGCGGACACGTCCCGGATGCTCCAGTCGATTTTCGCCACGGGCGACAGCGTCGCGGGGACGATGCTCGAGGCGCTGATCGTGCCTGACATGCTGAAGATGATGATCCGCGAGTCCCTGTTGAACAGCTTCGTGCTCGCGGTCTTCGCGTTTCTCGCCTTCTCGTGGTGGGCGGGCTCGGTGGCCGGATCCCGGGCCTCGGGATCCGTGCCGGTACCGCGGTGGCGATTCTCGGCATTCCGGCTCGAGGGCTGGTGGCTCTGGCCGCTCATCGCCTCGCTTGCGCTCGTCCTCGCGGATCTGCTGCGCGGCGATCTGCGCACATCGGGGGCGTGGCTCTCGTACGCGTCCTACGCGGCCTGGAACGCGGCCCTGGTGATGCTGTTCCTCTTCGGCCTGCAGGGCCTGGCCATCCTCCGCTTCTGGCTCGAGAAGCGCGGGCTCGCCCGGTTCGTCTGGCCACTGGCGGTGGCGGCCGTGCTGGCCGCGCTCGTCACCCCGCGGCTGAACGTCGTCGCCGCGGTGGCGCTGCCCCTGTTCGGGGCTTCGGAGAACTGGGTGCGCTACCGGTCGGGCAGCGCAGCCGCGACGTAGAACTTCGATCGCGAAAGGAGTTATGGAAGATGAAGATCATCCTGAACCAGGACGTCATCGGTCTCGGGGAAGAGGGGGACATCCGGGAGGTGGCATCGGGCTACGCACGCAACTTCCTGCTGCCCAAGGCCCTCGCGGTCCCGCACACGAAGGCGAACCTCGCCTCGCTCGAGCGCCGGCGCGGCGTCATCGCGCAGCGTCGGACGGCGAAGCGCACCGAGGCCCTCGGGCTGAAGGAGCGCCTCGAGGCCGAGGAGCTGAAGTTCGCCATGCCGGCGGGCGAGAACGGCAAGCTGTTCGGTTCGGTGAACAATGCCATGCTGGCCGCCGAACTGGAGAAGCGCGGCTACCAGATCGAGAAAAAGCGCATCGAGGTGCCCGATCACGCGATCCGCACCACCGGCACCTTCAAGGCGAAGGTCCGCCTCTACGATAAGGAGGAAGCAGTCCTGAAGCTGGTGGTGGAGGCGGCGGCGCCTGCCTCGTGAGCGACCCGAAGCCTCAGGAAACCGAGCCGGAACGCCCTTCCCCCCCGCCGCCCGGTTCCGGCGCGGCGGCAGGCCGCGAGGGCGCGCTGCGCGACAGCGTGCCCTCCCACCACGACGAGGCGGAGCTTGCCACCCTCGGGGCCATCCTCCTCGACGGGGAGGCGCTGCCCGCCATCTCGCATCTCCTGCGGCCGGAGGACTTTTACCGCGTTGCCCACCAGCGCATCTACGAGGCGCTGGTCGCGCTCTTAGACCGGGGCCAGAGCGTAGACCTCATCACGCTCGCCGACGAGCTGCGCTCGCGCGCCAGCCTGGACCAGTGCGGCGGCCTCGCCTACATCTCCCGGCTCACCTCCTCGGTGCCGACGAGCGCCAACGTGGAGTACTACGCGCGCATCGTCCAGGCGGCCTCCATCCGGCGCAGCCTCGCGCGCATCTCGCAGGAGATCATCGCCCGGGCGCACGACGACTCCGCGGAGGTCCGCCAGATCGTCGAGGAAGCCGAGCGGCGGATCTTCGAGATTTCCGACCGACACCAGAGCGGCAGCTACCACGCGGCCAAGGAGGTCGTCAGCCGCACCTTCGACGCCATCGAACGGCTCTATCACTCCAAGGGCAGCTACACGGGCGTGCCCTCGGGCTTCACGGAACTCGACAACCTCACCAATGGCTTCCAGCCCTCCGAGTTCATCGTGATCGGGTCCCGGCCGTCGGTCGGCAAGACCGCCTTCGCGCTCACCATGGCGGCCAACATTGCGATCCGCCAAAAGACTCCCGTCGGCCTGTTCAGTCTCGAGATGTCGAGCATGGCGATCATGCAGCGCCTTCTGGCCATGGAGGCGCGCATCGACTCGCAGCTTCTGCGCTCGGGCATGCTGAAACCCTCCGACTTCAGCCGGATCACCGAGGCCTGCGGCCGCATCTACGAGGCCCCGCTGTTCATCAACGATTCGCCCGACCTGAAGCTGCTGGACCTGCGCGCGCAAGCCCGGCGCATGAAGAGCCACCAGGACGTGCGGATCATCTTCGTGGACTACCTGACACTCATCAACGCCGAGAACCGCGACCTGGCCCGGCACGAACAGATCGCCGAGATTTCACGCAGCCTGAAGGCGCTGGCGCGCGAACTGGCCATCCCCGTGGTCGCCTGCTCACAGGTGCGCCGCGAAACGGAGGGCAAGCGCCCGGCGCTCGCGGACCTGCGCGAGAGCGGTTCCATCGAGCAGGACGCCGACGTGGTCATTTTTCTGCACACCGAGGACATGAAATCCGCCGAGCGCGAGGTGCTCATCGCGAAGCAGAGGAACGGTCCCATCGGCGACTTCAAGCTCGCTTTCCTGAGCCGGTACACGAAGTTCGAACCTCTGGCCAGGGAAGGCTAAAGCCCGGGGGCGAGCGGGAGTACCCGCGCGACCTCGCTCCGCTCGGTCGTACCCGCCGTCACCAGGGCGTCAGCATCGCGCGGAGCGCGATGCGAGAGCCTCAGCGCGCACAGGGATGTACCGCGCGCCAGGGCTGCCGTCATGGTGACGTTGCTGCGCAACGCCACCGGCCGTGCTATACTGCCCCCGTCATGGGACTGCGAGAAGACCACGATTTCGACGCCCTGGTGAACGACGCGGAGGGCATGGTGATCGATGCGCTCGAGGCGGGGATTGCCCGCACGCCGGGCATCTGCACGTGCCGGGACTGCGTGCTCGACATGGCCGCCTGCGCGCTGAACAGCGTGCGGCCCAGCTATCGCGTCTCGCTGCTCGGGTCGATGTCCAGCCGGTCGCCCCACAGCGGGGAGTACGAGCGCCAGATCCGGCAGGCCGTCACCGATGCCATCGAGCGGGTGCAGAAGAACCGCAGCCACGACTGAGTACTCTCAGCACGAGCTCGGCGCACAGCGCGTTGACGAGTACTGAACGGCTCCGCCGAAGGCACGAGGCCGGCCCGGCCGGGCAATCCGTGAAACTACCGCGTCTCCCGCCAGGCTGAAGGGTCGAGTACGAGCGAACCGTCGACGGTCACCCGCACCAGGGGCGCGGCGCCGTCCGTGGCGGACCAGCGGCCGCTCGTTCCGACCAGGCACCAGTCCCCCGACGCGAGCAGGTAGAGGTCGCCGAGCAGCGTACGCGCCGCCGGATCCCAGATGCTCACCGTCGCGTCCCGGTTGACGGAGGCAAGCATGCCGGCTGCTGCCGCGAGCCGGCGCGGCACCCGCCCATCCGACGGGATGGCGCCCGCAGCGCTCCCATCCCAGGCGACGATCCCGCCGTAGCCCAGCGAGGCGTACACGGCGCCGGTGAGAGGGTCGAGGCAAAGCGAGGCCGAGAGATCCTCTCCCTCGTAGCGGCTCAGCACGCGTTCGCTCTCGAACCCGGGACCCTCGTGGCGCATGAGCACCGTGTCCCGGGCCGCGTCGATCCCGAGGGAGTACAGTACTCCCCGGTCGCGGTCCCACGCGAGGTCGAAGGTGCTGCGGCTTCCGCCCGGCACGGCCACCGTTTCCCCGTTCCGCATGTTGATACGGAGCAGCGTGCCGCTCCCGCCCCCCGTGCCGCCGATCGGGGTCCGGCCTCCCACCAGCTCGCGGTCGGAGGTGGCGAGCACGCACAGCGTCCCCGGCAGCCACGCGTCGAACAACGGGCGGGCCGCGTCCGCGGCACCGGGCAGCGCGACCAACCGGACGGTGCCGGTCCGGTCGAGGCTGACCAGCCGTCCCGACGCCGGCTCGAGCTGCAGCAGCGGCGCCGTGAGCCCGGCCACGGTCCCGGTGACGGCTCCCGTCGAGGCGTCGATCGTGACTGCGGCTGGGGTCCCTTCGCTCTGGCGCCAGACCACGAGCCGTCCGTCCACGAAGGAGAGACCCGTGGGTCCGGCGAGCGGATTACGCACGGTCAGCGCTCCCGACGGGAGGGCGCTCCGACCTCCGGCGCTGCCGTCCCCCGATCTCCGGAAGACCCAGATCCACTCCGGGCTCGCCACGGCGAGGGATGCACCATCCGCGGCGATGCCGGTAATGTCCACGAGCTCATCGCGTGCGAGGCTGACCACTTCGCCGGCGGCCGTGATGACCCGCAGCCCTCCGCCGGATCCGGCAATCAGCGCGGTGCCCGCATACCGGACCACGGCTGCGGACATTGGCTCGGTGTCGATCCTTTGGGTGAACACGTTACCCGTGAGCGTCCACCGCGACAGCTCGGGCGCGCCTGCCGCTGAAGACGCGACGCACGCGATCTCGTCGCCGGTCGGCGAGAGGTCGAGCGAACGCACGCCGGCGAGAGCAAGCCGTGCCCGGGTGGCACCCGTCACCAGGTCGATGAGCAGGACCTCGCTGCCGTTGGTGCCGGCCGCGTAGCGCCGGTCGCGTGAGATCCGAAGGCCCGTCAGGTACGGCGCCGCCCGAAGCTCGGTGGTGAGGTTCCCGCTCGCCGCGTCCCAGTACTGCAGCCGTCCGCTGGGCAGGTAGGTGAGGATGGTGCGCTCGCTGCGCGAGACCTCGGCGAAGCCCACGATGCCGAATCCCTCGGGATGAAAGACGAATGGCGCGCCGTCGGCGGCCGCAAGCATGCGCAGGCCTTGCCAGGCCGACTCACCAAGCATGAGCCAGCTGCCGCCGCCGGAGTAGCGGAGGAACTGGGGCTCGCCCGCGAGCGTCACGCGGAAGAGCCGCCGGCCCTCGTGCCAGTCCCACGCGGACACCGCGAAGCTGCGCACGCCATCACTCTCGAGCACCGCCACCTGCGTGGCCGCGGGATTGACCGCGACTCCGGTCAGGGGTAAGCGCCCGACGCCAATACGGGCGACGAGTGAACGGCTGGCGAGGTCCCACACCCGCAGGGTGCCGTCTTCGCCCGCGCTGAAAACGAGGCCGCGGCTCTCGTCGTGCTCCACCGCCAGCACATCGCCCCGGTGCCCGGTCTGCAGGAGTGTTTGAACATCGCCGCCCGGTGCCTCGGGGCCGCCCTGGGCGGACGCGCACGCGGCGCAGCACGCAGCGAGCATCGCACAGGCGGCTGCCCGGAGGGCTCTCACGATGCGCCGTCCTGTTCCACGCGCCGCAGCGAAACGTACGGGGGCTCGCAGAAGTCGTGGAACGGTTCCTCGGCGAGCCGGTTCCCGAGATCGGCCACGATCCTGTCGTAGAGCGCCCGCTCGAGCCGGGCCACAGCCACCTCGCCCTCGCGCAGACCGGCGATGTGGAATACGAGCCGCCCCCCTTCCTCCCCGCGGAAGCTCACCACCACCTCCCGCCCGGTTGCCGGTGAGGGTTCGCCGTCCCGGCCGGGCCGGGTGACGAGCAGGAACTTGAGCATCTCCACTGCCCGGTCGTCGAGTCCGGCCCGGAAGATCGTCAACTTCTCGGCGAGCTCGGGGACGCCGATCACCACCCGGTCCGGCTTTCGAAGCTCCCGGCCTAGCCGCCCCGAGAGGAAGGCGACCCGTTCAGCCTCCGGCACGAGCTCGATGTCGAGTACGCCCAGGGGGCCGGCGGCCACGCCGGTGAACCGGCAGGGGAACTCCGGAGTGAGGCGCTTGCCGCACGCCGGGCACGAGACTGCCATGAACTCCCCGCGCAGCACCTCGTCGGCGGCTTCGGGCCGCGCGGCGAGGTCGACGACGGTGGGCAGGTCCGCCTCGAAGACCTTCTCGCAGAAGCATGCGATCCGACGCTTGCTGGTGTCCGCCATGGTCACCGTCCTATCTTGAGAAGGTCGTTGAAGGTGAGAACCAGGAAGAGGACCATCAGGAACGAGAAGCCGATCATCTGCACGCGCCAGATCAGCCGTGGCTTCACGGCCCGGCCCCGGATGATTTCGACGACGGAGAAGACGATCTGACCGCCGTCCAGCGCTGGTAGCGGCAGCAGGTTCATCAGGAAGAGGGTGACGCTGAGGAACGCGAGGAGCTCGAAGGTGGCGACCACCCCGGTGCCGAACCCCCGCGAGAACCCGCTCTGCGCGGTCGTGCCGATGAGGCCGATGATGCCGATCGGACCGGCGACCGCCTCGCGCAGATCGATCCCCCGGAAGAGCAGCCCGATGCCCCGGACGGTGAGCACCGCGGTCTGCCACGTTTCCGCGGCCGCCTTCTGCACGGCCATCCCGAGGTTCATGCGCGGCGAGCGGTACGCATGATCGACGAAGACGAGTCCCAGGTTCGAACGGTTGTCGGCGTATTCGAGCACGAGCACAGCGTCGCGGACGGTCCCGTCCCGCTGGAAGACGATCGGCAGAGACGCCGGACGGTCGGCGAGCGCCTGCTCAAGGTCGATCGTCTGCCGCACGTCGCGCGGGCCCGCGCGCACGATCCGGTCGCCGGGCTGCAGGCCTGCCAGCGCAGCCGCGCTGCCGGAAGCCACGGTGGACACCACCGGGTCCAGCCACGAGTACACGCCGATGCGCCCCGTGCCGGATGAGCGGTCCCGTGCCACGGCCACGGGCACATCGAAACCGGCCCCCGCGCGCTCTACCGTGAAGACGAGCGTGCGGTCCGCGCTCGCGGACACGGTCTCCCATATCTGCTGGAAGTTCTGCACCGGCTTCCCGTCGATGGCCGTGATCCGGTCGCCCGTGGCCAGGCCCGCGACGGTCGCCGGCGGCGGCTCGGTGAAGCTCGTCAGCGTGTAGTCGGTGGCCAGGGCGATGCGGTTGTCGGCGGAGTACACCTGGAAGCCGAACCACCAGATGAGCGTGAAGATCAGGAATGCGGAAAAGAGGCTCGCCACGGGCCCTGCCGCGACGACAATGATGCGCCGCCACGCGGGCACGGAGTAGAAGGATCCCTCCTCGTGTGGCATCTCGGAAAGGTTCTGCTCGAGCGCCCGGCGCAGGCCCTCGTCGCCCTTGAACTTGCAAAACCCCCCTATGGGCAGCCAGGACAGCCGGTACTCGGTGCCCCCCCGGCTGAAGCCGACGAGCTTCGGTCCCCACCCTAGAGAGAACACCTCGACACCCACGCCGGCCGCCTTGGCCGCGAGGAAGTGTCCGAGCTCGTGCATGAACACCATGATGCCGAGCGCGGGCACGGCGAGCAGGAACCACACGATGCTTACGCCAGCCTTTCTGCAGCGCGCGAGCGCGCTTCGCGATCCACCGCGAGCACCTCCTCCACCGTGTCGACGCGCGCCGGCCAGGCGAGGGAGAGCACCTCCTCGACGAGCGACGAGATGCGGAGGAAGGTGATGGCGTCGTGGTGGAAGGCCTCGACCGCCACCTCGTCCGCGGCGTTGAAGACGATCGGCAGGGCAGGTCCGCTGCCGGCGGCCCGGTAGGCGAGATCCAGCATCGGGTAGCGTCCGGCGTCCACGGGTTCAAATTCCAGCTTTCCGGCAGCGAGGTCAAGCCACGGCACCCGGGTCGGCAGCACGTCGGGGTGCGTGAGCGCGTTCTGGATGGGGATGCGCATGTCCGGCGTGCTCGCCTCGAGGTGCAGCGTCCCGTCGACCGTGCGGACCATGGCATGGACGCGGCTGTCGCGGTGCACGAGCACTTTCACCCGGTCGAGCGGCACGCCGAAGAGGCGGTGCGCCTCGATCACCTCCAGGCCCTTGTTGGCCAGCGTGGCCGAGTCGACGGTGATCTTCGGCCCCATCCGCCAGGTGGGGTGAGCGAGCGCGTCGGCGAAGCGCACCGAGGCCAGTTGTTCGGGTGGCAGGTCCCTGAAGGCACCGCCCGAGGCGGTGATCACAAGCTCCGCCACCTCTTCGCGCCTCAGCGGGCGGAGGATCGAAAAGAGGGCCGCGTGCTCCGAATCCACGGGCAGCACGAGCCGGCCGCGCCGCGCGGCCTCCGCCAGCACGAGCGGCCCGGCCATGACGATCGATTCCTTGTTGGCGAGCGCCAGGTCCCGGCCTGCTTCGAGGGCCGCGAGCGAGGGGAGCAGACCGGCCGCGCCCGAGATGCCGTTCAGCACGACGTCGGCTCCGGTCTCGCGGATCAGATCGAGCAGCCCCGACTCGCCGCGGTGGACCCGGGCGCTGCCGAACCGGCTGTCGTCGATGCGGCACGGCCCGGCGATCGCCACGGCGTCGGGCCGGAACTCCGCATCCGCAACCGGTCCGGAAGCTGCCGCGCCACCTCCAGCGCGGCGGTGCCGATCGAGCCGGTACTGCCGATGACGACGACCCTCCGCATCAGGCTGCCGGCACGAGGACGAGCAGGAACCAGAACAGCGGGGCGGCGAGCGCGAGCGAATCGACGGAGTCGAGGAGGCCCCCCCTGCCGGGGATGATGACGCCGGAGTCCTTGACCCCCGCCGAACGCTTCAGGCCGCTCTCCACGAGGTCGCCGACAATGCCTACGATCCCGATCGCCGCGGCGATGGCGATGTCGGGCCACAGGCCGCGGTGGGGGAAACCGGCGGCGAGCCAGTGGAAAAGCAGGGCCACGATGAGGGCACCCGCGATGCCGCCGGCGAACCCGATCGCGCTCTTGTTGGGACTCACGGG
>JAPLSM010000076.1 GCA_026398635.1 Spirochaetota bacterium
GGCGAGTTCCCCACCGCGAAGGCGGCCCTGGATGCCGTCGCCGCGCGCTGGAACGAGCTGAACAAGAAGTTCGGAGTGGACAAGCAGAAGGGCTTCTACAACAAGATGTGGCAGTGACGGATCGGTCTCCGCGGGCGCCACGCCCGCGGAGACCATCCCAGGGAAGGGCGGCGGTCGCATGACAGCGAAGCAGAGAGCATCGTTGATGGTCTATCCCACGATCCTTGTGCTTGCCCTGATCGTCATCTTCCCGATGATCTTCTCGATCAGCGTGAGCGTCCGGGCATACGACATCCGGATCAAGGAGCACCCCTTCGTCGGGCTGCAGAACTTCATCGCGGTATTGAAGAACAAGGATTTCTTCGACGCGACCATGACCACCGGCATCATGATCGTGGCCGAGCTCGCGGTGGAGCTGGTCCTGGGCATGCTCATCGCGCTGGCGCTGCTGGAACTCCCATTGGGCCGGAAGCTGTTCCAACCGCTCATGCTCGTGCCCATGATGGTGATGCCGGTCGTGATCGGGTACATCGGCCGGCTGGTCTTCGAGGTGCGCTCGGGTCCCGTGAACTATTTCCTGAACCTGCTGGGCATGGAGGGGCTGAGGTGGCACGCCTCGGCGCAGCTTTCGCTGGTGACGATCATGATCCTGCGCATCTGGCAGTGGACGCCGTTCGTCATCGCGGTGTTCCTGGCCGGACTACTGTCCCTGCCGCTGGAGCCGTACGACAGCGCGCAGGTCGATGGCGCGTCCGGCCGCCAGGTCTTTTTCCTGATTTCCCTGCCGATGCTGCGGCCGGTCGTCACCCTGGTCGTGATCATGCGCGCGCTGGAGATCCTGCAGACCTTCGACATCACGTACGTGCTCACGCTGGGCGGACCCGGCACCAGTTCCATGACCATGAGCCTCTACACCTACCTCCTTGGTTTCCGGTATTGGGACGTCGGTCAGACCGCGGCCGCCGCGTGGCTGATCATGATCCCCCTTTCCCTCCTGGTGACGTGGTTCGTCCGCGTTATGGAGAGAGGAGAAAAAGGTGCGGAAACGAGGTAGAACCGCGCTGAAGAAGACGCTCCTGAGCCTCCTGATGGTCTGTGCGGTGGTGATTTCCCTGTTCCCGATCTACTGGCTGATGCTCACCTCGCTGCAGCCTCGAAGCGAGCTGATGAACTCCCCGCCCCGGTTCTTCACCCGCACGCCCACCCTCCAGTTCTACGGGTTCGCGTTCCGTGAAATGATCGAGGAGTTCCTCAACAGTCTCTCGATCGCCGCGTCGGCCACCCTGATCGCGGTGGTCTTCGGATCCATCAGCGGGTACGCCTTCGCCCGCTACCGGGTGGGTGGTAACACCCTGCCGTTCTGGGTGCTGTCGCTGAAGTACTTCCCCCCCGTGGTGGCGATCGTGCCGTACTTCCTGATGATGCAGAAGCTGCATTTGATCGACACCGTGCTGGCGGTCATCATCCCGCACCTGATCATCACTACTCCCTTCGCGATCTGGATGATCAAGGGCTTCATCCAGGAGGTCCCCCGCGAGCTGGAGGAGGCGGCCATGATCGACGGCGCCTCCCAGCTCGGGGTGATACGGATCGTCACCCTGCCCCTCATCGCTCCCGGGCTGGTCGTCACCGCCCTGTTCTGCTTCATCTGGTCCTGGAACGATTTCATGTACGCGCTCATCCTGACCCGGAACGTCGCGACCACGCTTCCGGTCGCTGTGGCGATGATGCGGGAAGCCCACGGTCTGATGTGGGGGGAGGTCTCCGCCACGGCGTCCCTGGGCACGGTCCCGATCATCATCATCGCCATCATTCTCCAGAAGTACCTGGTGAGGGGTCTGTCCCTGGGCTCGTTGAAGTAGCCGCGCCCGAGTGAGAGGAGAAGGCAGTGAAAGCAGTGGTTCTCAGAGGTGTCAATGACCTGCGCGTGGAGGATCTGCCGGATCCCCGGCCGAAGCCCGACGAGGCACTCGTGAAAATCCGCCTAAGCGGTGTGTGCGGCACGGACGTGCACATGTGGGAAGGGAAGAACTTCGAGGGAGCCTTCCCCTTCGTTCCGGGCCACGAATGGGTCGGCGACGTCGTGGAGGTCGGCCCCGAGGTCAAGATGCTGAAAAAGGGAGACCGCGTCACCGGGGAGTGCTTCATCCCCTGCGGCACGTGTCCGGTCTGCCAGAACGGCGGGGAGCCGGCGTTCTGCAAGGATCATCGGTACTACGGGTTCGCCTGGAATACGGCCGGGGGAATGGCGGAATACCACGTCTCCCCGGCCAGGCGTCTGCACAAGATACCTTCCGGCATGAGCGACGAGGAGGGGGCCCTGGTGGAGCCGGTGTCGGTGGCGTACCACTCCATCTGGGGCCGGGGCGGGGGCGTCGCCCCGCACGACACGGTGGCTGTGTTC
Source organism: Spirochaetota bacterium (assembly GCA_026398635.1). GTDB lineage: Bacteria > Spirochaetota > Spirochaetia > SZUA-6 > Fen-1364 > JAPLSM01. Next base: position 2,405 of record JAPLSM010000076.1, read on the forward strand.
GGGGCGGGCCCGATCGGGATCTTTGCCATCCAGGTGGCCAAGGTGGCGGGCGCACGGGTCATCGCCGTGGAGCCCATGCCGGAGCGGCAGCGGATGGCCCGGGAGATCGGCGGGGCCGACGAGATCGTCGATCCGTCCAAGGAAGGCTTCCTACCGCGCATGATGGAGCTGACCGATGGGCTGGGCTGCTCGCTCATCATCGAGTGCTCCGGCAGCAAGGCGGGAATCGCCGCGACGGTGGATGTCGCCTCCGTGCACGGGCGGATCGTCCTGACCGGGCAGGCCATGGGCGTTCAGATCCCCACCGAGCTCGGCAAGACGATCTGGAAGCATGCCACGATCGCCGGCTCGTGCGGCAGTCCGTTCTTCTTCCCCAAGACGATCGTCTACATGTCCCGGGGCCTGGTCGACTTCAAGAAGATCGTGACCAACACCTTCCCGCTCGCGGATGCGCGAAAGGCCTTCGAGCTGGGCAAGCGGGCGGAAAGCGGAAAGATCATGCTCAAGCCGTAGACGGCGGCGACCGGCCCCCGCTGCGGCCTACCAGCCCTTCTGCTTCAACAGGTCGCGGTTGCGCCTCGCGGACTCGGGCGTGATCGTGTTGAGGGCCTTGAACACGACGAACCCGACGAGGAGGAGCGCCGCGGGGATCCCGGCCTGGTGCAGCCGGATGCCGAAGATCGCCTGAGGCGAGCGGGGGTTCGCGGCGAATCCGGTCAGGCCGTGCACCACCGCGAAGGCGGCGGCCTGCACGGCGTAGGAAAGCCTGCCGAAGAAAGCGCGGAAGCCCAGGTACACCCCGTCGTCCCTCCTCCCCGTGCGCGCCACGATACCGTCGATCACGTCGGCCATGGCCGGCGCGATGAGCATCCAGAAGCCGCCGAAGGCCGCTCCCCACACGGCCATCGACGCGACGTAGCCCCAGTAGGAGAGCGGAAATACCATGGGCACGCAAGCCACGGCCAGGGCGATGGCCGACGCCGCGAGCAGCCCCTGGTTGTTCTCGAGCTTCCTGGCCAGGCGCGTCCAGACTGGCAGGCCCAGGAGGGCGCCGACGAGCATCGCGGCCATGATAAGCGTGGTGGAGCGGCCGAGGATGTAGTCGCCCACGTAGTACACGGAGGCCGTCATCGAGAGCATGGCGGCCTGGTAGAAGAAGTAGAGCAGGATGAATGCCAGGAAATCCCGGTTGGACAGGGCGCCGACCAGCTGCTTGAAGAACCCTTCCTCCTTGCGCGCACCCTCCCGGTGCTCCGCGAGGTAGCGGTCGATCATCGAGCGAGTCTCGCGCACCCCCGGCACGAGCAGGGCGACCGCCACGATCCCCCCGACGGCGAACCACAGCGCGGTCGTGACATAGGTGGACGCCTCCCCGTAGCGGACGAACAGCGTGGGCACCACGAAGCCCGCCGCCACGCCGACGGTGCCGACCGCCGTGCCGATCGCCGCTGCGCGAGCCCTCTCGCCGGACCCCCGGAACCGGTCGGGGAAGATGGACTGGTAGTTGATCTCCCAGGCGGAGTACAGGGCGTCGAAGAGGAAGATGGAGAGGAGGAGCAGCGCGAACAGGAGCCCGACGGACGCGGAAGGGCCGGCCCACGCCGGAAAGGCGAAGACGAGGATGAACGAGCCCAGGCACAACAGCGCGCAGGAGACGATCCACGGGAACCGCCGTCCCAGGCGCGCCGAGAGCGGCGTCGGTTTGGCGGTGAACCAGCCGAGCAGCGGATCGTTCACCGCGTTCCAGACGGAGTAGAGGATCACGGCGAGGGCGACGAGCCAGCCCGACATCCCCACCTCGGTCTCGTAGTACTTGAACACCAGGGAACCGAAAGCCCCGGTCAGGGCCTCCGCCACGAACCGGCCCATGCCGAAGCTCGCCATGAGGCCGATGCCTGCGGTGCCCGCCGCTCCCTTCGCGCCGCCGTTGTGCTTCATGCCGCCAGAGTAGCGCAGGAGCGCGGCGGGTTTCCAGCGCCCAGCGCGCGGTCTCTTACCTCGAGAGCGCGCTCAAGATGTCCGTGTATGCCTTCGTCTGCTTCCTGAAATCGTTCAGGAAGGAATTGTCTTCGATCCTTCCCAGCACGGCGATCATCTCCTCGCCGCTTTCGTACATCATCTTCCTGAATGGATCCTCGTAGTCCTTCTTGCGGGACGACCAGGCGGAGTCGCACACCGAGGCAAACGTCGCCTTCGCCGAGCCCAGAAGGGATCGCCACCCCACTGTGCCCATGGAACCGGCTTTCACCGCGAGCGCCCGCGCGATGGCGAACAGGGCGTATCGGGCTTTTCCTTTCCGGTAGCCGGCCCAAAGCTCGTCGTACCGGGTGTGGACAGCTTCCCAGCTGCCGAGCTTCCCTGAGATGATGTCAGCGCGCAGGGCATCCAGGTCCGCTTCTGCGATGATCTGCCCTCCGCAGTTCACCCATCGATCCGAGTTGTGCCGTCGCGAAAGACCGCTGACCATGGTCACGAACGAGTCAAGCGGAGTTGCCACGTCGACCTCGAAGAAATCTATCAGGGTCTTGACGCCGAAATACACGCAGAAGTCCCGGTATTGCCTCCATCCGCGGGCGGGCTTCTCGATCCGTCCCCCGAAACGCTTCATGGCGTCGGGGTCGTGCAGCGTGAGCTCGTCGGCCTGCTCGCCGGACAGGATCACGCGGCCTCGTTCACCCAGCTCGGCGTCGGTGAGTCCCGCGTCGGAGCCCGAGACCCGCGCGGCGAGCAACTCGAGCCGGCTCATCGCGGAGAGCATTTCCTGGACGGTGTCGGGAGCCAGGTAATCCAGCTCGATGTGCTGCTCCTTCACCTTGCGGGCATCGCGCTTCCCGAACTTCCAGGTGTTGCGGGCCATCGCGTACATGTTGTGGACGAACCAGTAGGCGGGCATGATGTGGACCGCCTCGTCCTGCTTGTCCAGGAAGATCATCGAGAAGGGGTACCGGATGTCGAGCTCGTGGGAGTAAGAGCCCTGGGCCGCCAAAGTAAAGGAGGCGAATCGGCAGTTGTGCTTGAAGCTGGTGCAGAGGCCCGGCCAGAACCCCCGCCCTGCCACGATCTCCCCGTCGGGAGCACGCGAGTTGTGGTTCGAGCCGATCGTCGCCCCGGCGGCGATGTTGGACTGTCCCATGATCGTCGAGGCGATGAGGAACGAGTTGTTGTGGTGCTGCTCGTGGAACGGGAAGATGAGGTTGTTGAGCAGCTCGCAGCAGGAGACCGTGGAGTTGTCCCCGATCACCGAGTTCAGGAGACGGGCGCCGTACTTGAGCTGGACGTTGCGGCCGGTCACGAAGCGGATCGCCTTCGCCTCGTAGAAGATGCGGTTGCCGTACCCGACAATGCCGTTCACGAGCTCGACACCCTCGCCGATCTGCGACGGCTCCTCGCCCGAGGAGAGGATGGTGATGTTCTTGAGCTTGTTGGCGCCCTTGACGTAGGCATCCGAGCCGATCTTGACGTCCTTGAGGATCCCGCAATCCTTGATGATCGTGCGATCGCCGATCTCGCCGAGGGACCCGCGTTTTCTGCTGAACCGGGACTCGGTGATCTCGACGAGCCGGGAGAGAAACCGGGGATCCGCCCGGTACCTCGACCAGAGGTACGCGTCCGAGGGAAGCAGGCCCTCGAAGGGGAGTATCTTCCTGCCGTCGTTCTCGTTGCACACCTCGAGCCAGACCCTGACCGCCTCGGGCTCTCCTTCCTTGACGATGCCGTTTCCGAACTTGGCGTGATTGGTGCACAGCATCTCGTCGACGTTGAACACGATGCAGTTGTTACCGATCACGTAGTGGGCGAGGTAGTGCACGTCCCGGATGGCCACGTTGTCTCCGATGCGGCACGACATGATCGTGGAGTTGCGTATCCCCACCGGAAGCCTCAGGTCGTGATACTCGATGAACCGCGGGGTGAGGTCGCCGATGAGGACGCGGCCGTAGAACTCGCAGTTGATGATCAGGTTCGGGTTGAACGTGCCAGTCACGAAGATCTCCGTCCAGCTCTCCGCGTGGTTGTTGTTCTTCACCAGGGTGGCGATCTCGTCGGCGCGTAGCGCCCGGTACAGCCCCGGCATCAGAAAAGGGGTCATGCAGGGGTACGGATCGTCGCCCGCGGAAGCGCCTTGAGGTGGCATGAAGTTGCGCGAGATCTCATCCATCGAGTCCAGGTGCATTGTGTCCGACATCGGGAGCTCCTTGCGGCGGAATCGGATGGATTATAGGGGCGCACGGTTGAACAGTCAAAGACCGAATGCCGTTTCGCCTTTTGACATCCGACGCATGCGGCCCTATACTGCCGGCCATTCCGAGAGCCAGCGGAGGATAAGCATGCCCATCAGGGTCATCGTCACGAAGGACTTCGACCACATGAGCGCCGTAGCGGCGGGCCTCGTCAGGAAGATCCTTGCCCGAGTACACCAGGCCAAGCGGGAGGCCGTCCTCGGCCTCGCCACGGGGAACACGCCCACGGGTCTCTACAAGCTCCTGGCGAAAGCGGCGAATGGCGGGGACTTCGACGCGGCCCGCGTGCGGAGCTTCAACCTCGACGAGTACATCGGCATCCCCGGGGACAACGCGCAGCAGCGGGTCCTGCATCCGGAAAGCTACGCGTACTTCATGATCCAGGAGTTCTTCTCCCTCCTCAAGAGGAAGTTCGCCGAAACCTGCGTGCCTTACGGGGCCCTCATCGAGCAGGAAAGGTTCGAATCCGAGCTCAATCGCCATCCCGACGACTGGGTCGCCGAGGGCCAGCGCGCGGGTAAGTCCATCGTCATCAGCGGCTCGGCCCGCTCGGAGTACCTCGCGTGGATCAGGAAGGATATCCAGCAGAAGTACGATGAGAAGATCAGGTCCTTCGGCGGCATTGACATCCAGATCATCGGCGTCGGGGGCGAGGGGCACGTCGCGTTCCATGAGGCCGGCATTCCCTTCAAGGGAAGCAGGGTTCTCATCGTCCAGATGGAGGGAAACACCATCAAGAACGCGGTTGCCGACGGGCATTTCGCGACGGAGCGGGACAGCCCCCGCTTCGCGGTGAGCATGGGAGCGGAGCTTGTATACGAGGCTCGGAACGTCATCCTCCTCGCGAACGGCGAGCGCAAGAGGCCCCCCCTCGCGCGGTCGCTGCTCGAGGGCGTGAGCGCCGACGTTCCCATCTCCTACGGTCAGGAGTACGCGAGAAGCGGGGGGAACCTCGTCTACGTCGTCGACGGCGTTGCCGGCGCCGACCTTGTGCAATCGCGATCGGCGCTTGCCGCGAAGGACATCGAGCTCGAGGACCTGCGCGCTTGATCCATGGCGAGATCCTCGCGGTTCTCGCGCCAGAGGTACCGCTCACCGCGCGGCGTGGTCGGTGAACCGCCTATTTGGCCAGGATGTCCCGCGCGATCTGCGAGCACAGCTCCCCGAGACCCTCGGGGATTCTCTCCGTGTCCGCGAAGCTCCTGCGGACGCTCACGAGGGTCTCTCCCGTCTCCACCCTGATCAGCTTGACGGTTACCACGTACTGATCACCCAGCATCCCGACGCTCCCGCTCGACAGGTATACCGCGTTGAGGATGCGGCCGATCGCCACGGCATGCTCCGAGTCCGCCGCATCGGAAAGCTGGAACTCCTGCTCCGCAAGCACCCTGGCGGTCTGTGACCTCTCGACCACGCGGAACACACCCGTGGAAATGAGAGCCGAGGAGTAGAGATCCGTGAGGAGGGAGGCCTCGAACGCCTGCACGCCCCGGCTTTCGAAGCTCGAGACCGCGACCGTGAGCTTCTCCTTCACGGACGGGATGGCCGTCGCTGTCCGCGGCTCCTGGGGTTTCGCTTTCTCCTTTTTCCGAAAATCCGTGATCCGTGCCACGGCTACGTCCTTGAACGAGTACTTCGAGTGGCTCTCGAAGACGATATTCCCCTCGCCGATCGGGGACCCCTTGTCAACGAGGTCGATGATCAGCCGGCCGTTCCTGAATATTCGAATCGCGGGTCCCACGGCCACGATCTCGTAGTCGTACCAGGTGTTGGACACCGTTTCCGTTTGAAAACTCTTCACATCGTCGAGCTGGTTGTGCTTGATCCGCGCGACCGTGAGACTGACCATGGAAGGTTCCACAATGAGGCAGTAGCGCCGGTTGAAATAGTTGCGGAAGTTGATCATCGCGGTGGGAATGTTGTACTCAACCGGTGCTTCCAGACGCACGGCGAAGGACATGCGGAAATCGCCGACGAGGCTTCCCGTAAGCGTCATCATGCCCGACGAAGGAAAGCGGAAGAACGCGGATCCTTTCTCCGACTCCTGTACGATCCCGTCGAACCCGGCTTGGCTGCTCCATGCATGGATGCTTCTGGAGTATTCGGAGTCCGCAAGAGGCGCCTCCCCCACGGTCTCGAAGGCCGAACGCATGGCCAGGCACCCCTGAAGGAACGCAACGACCGCGATGGCAGACAGCAATGGGATGAGACGATCGATCGGACTTTTCTTTTTCATGTGGATGCCCCCTTTGGTCTGAGCATGTGCGGAACCGAAAAATCATAGGTTCGTCGTTCAGCAAATGTCAACTGCGGGCGAATCCCGTGCAAACGGAGGTAGATGCTGCCGGATCACCCCGCAGCGATCAGTCGCCGGGCTGACGGTTGCGCACCGTCTCGTAGGTGTCGCGGGGCAGCGGGAGATCGTTCCTGAGGAACCGGAACGGATCGTCCGTGTCCTCCAGGTGACGATCGAGGGCGGCGCGCAACTCGGCGAGCTGCGGTGAGCGGGGGGAATCCTCGATGAGGTTCCTCCGCTCGCCCGGGTCGGTCTCGAGATCGTAGAGCTCCTCGGTGTGCCGCCGTGGGGAGTAAAAGTCCCACACGGAGCGCAGCCGGCGGAAATCGGCCCGCTGGAGCTCGAGCTCGGGGATGACGAAGTCGAAGACGTTCGTGCACAGACCCTTGCGGATGTACTTGAACCGGCTGGTTCGCACCCAGCGCGTCGGGTCGTAGTAATTCGTGTAGTTCTTCTCGCCGAAGACAAAGCGCCGCCCCCCTTCCTCTCCCCTGGCCTGGGCGGCAAAACTCCGTCCTTCAATACCCGCGGGGAGGGGGAGCTCGAGAAGGTCGAACAGCGTCGGCAGGATGTCGACGTGGGCGGTGAGCGCCCCGACGCGGCGGCCGGCCGGAAGGAGGCCCGGCGCGCGCATCTGGAGCGCCACTTTCACGCCGCCGTCGTAAACGCTCGCCTTGCCGTGCAGGAAAGACGCGCCGTGGTCGGTCGTGAACAGGACGATGGTGCTGTCGGACAGGCCCGTCTCGTCCAGCACCTCCAGCAGGCGCCCGAACTGCCGGTCCAGGAACGCCACGCAGCCGTAGAAGTCGGCGAGGTCTTCCCGGATCTCGGGTATGTCGGGCATCCACGGCGGCACCAGGACCCTGTCGCGGTCCACCGGCTTGTAGAGCTCGTGCTTGAATCCCGACGGGTTCATCCCGATGCGGTGCGTCTCGGAGGTGCCGGCGCCGACGAAGAAAGGCCCCTCCGCTCCACTCCTCCCGTGCCCGCGCAGCCATGCCAGAAGGTCGTCGACCACGCGATCGGCGTGATGGTTCGCGGCCGCGTGCTGCTCCTGGTAGCCGAGGGAGGCGGCGTCGTAGTGCTCGTGCTGGAAGCCGAAGAGGTGCGTGCGGTAACCGTGGGCACGCAGGAGCGACGGGAGCGCAGGACGGCGGGACACGTCCAGAGCCCAGCCGCGATGGACCAGGCCCATCAAGCCGTTCGTGTGAGGGTAGAAGCCCGTCACGATGCTCCCGCGGCTCGGACTGCACACGGTGCCCTGGCTGAAATGGTTCTCGAAGACGATTCCCTCCCGGGCGAAGCGCTCGAAACTCAGTGTGGGCGTCGGATGACCGTAGGTGCTCAGGAAATCGCCGAGGTCGTGAGCGGTGAAGAGAATGACGTTCGGGCGGGGCATGGGCTTCTCCTCCGCAACGACGTGCGGCGTGGTGTGATCGTCAGCAGATCCTCGGCAGCAGCAGGCCGCGGGGGAAGTCCACCAGCCGGCGGCCGCCGATCCGCGTCTCGAGCACGACGCGGCCTGGCCCGTCGGCCGTGATCTCGCCCGCGATCGCAGCCCGGCAGCCGGTGGGGTGGCTTCGCAGCAGGGCGACCGCGGCCTCGGCGGCATCCGCGGCGACGACCGCGACGAGCACGCCCTCGTTGGCTACTTCCAGGGCGTCGAGACCAAGCAGGTCGAGCGCCACCGCGACATCCGGATCGGCCGGCACGTCGCGCTCGCGCAGCGTGATTCCGAACCTCATGCCCCGGCACAGCTCGTTCGAAACCGCCGCGAGGCCGCCCCGGGTCGCGTCGCGCAGGAAGCGCACGGCCGGGCCCAGGCCGAAGAGGCGCTCGGCGAGCGGCCACAGCAGCGCGCAGTCCGACCGGATCCCCGCGGCCACGGAGAGGTTCTCCCGGGCCCCGAGCACCGCCACGCCATGGGCACCGAGCGGGCCCGAGACGATCAGCCGGTCGCCGGGCCGGACCAGCGACGGACCGAGATGTTCGAAGACGATTTCGCCGACGCCCGCGGTGTTGAGGTAGAGGCCGGGATCGCGGGTCGGAACGCCTCTGTCGCGGCGTCCGTCCGTGTCGCGGCCGATCACCTTCGTGTCGCCGGTGACCACCTCGACCCCAGCCTCGGCCGCCGCAGTCTTCACCGAGGCGAGCACCCTGCGCAAGACGCTGATCGGCAGCCCCTCCTCGAGCACGAGTGCTAGGGTCAGGGCACGGGCCCGGGCGCCCGAGACCGCGAGGTCGTTGCAGGTGCCGAAGACCGCGAGCCGGCCGATGTCGCTGCCCGGGAAGAACAGCGGGTCGACCACGTAGCTGTCCGTCGTGAGGGCGATTGGCCCGGCGAGGTCGAGTCGGGCAGCGTCGGGGAGGTCGGCCGAGGCGGGGCACCGGACGTACGGGTGGATCACCTCCTCGACGAGCCTCCGCGATAGCTCGCCGCCGCTTCCGTGCTCGAGACGGATCAGCTCATCCATAGCGCAGGTGCGCCGCGCATGCGCCCTCCGAGGAGACCATGCAGGGGCCGACCGGTCGATCGGGCGTGCACGCGCCGGCGAACAAGCCGCAGTCTCGAGGCGCGGCCCGGCCCCTGAGCACGTCGGAGCACCGGCAGCCCGGCGGGTCCCGGTCCACCACGGGCGGCAGGCCGAACACAGCGGCAGCGTCGAGCCTCCGGTACTCCGGGCGCAGCACCAGGCTGCCCCCGGGGATGACGCCGAATCCGCGCCACGGTTCGTCTCCGGGCTGGAGCAGCCGGTCGACCATCGCACGGGCCTTCGGGTTGCCTTCCGGCCTGACGGCCCGGGTGTAGGCATTCTCCACGTGCGCCGTGCCCGCGGCCACCTGCTGAACGGCGAGCAGGATGGCGTGGAGCAGGTCTACGGGCTCGAAGCCGGCGATCACTCCCGGCACGACGCCCTCGAGCAGCCCGTAGGCTGCCCCTCCGATGATCGTCGACACGTGACCGGGCAGGAGAAAGGCGTCGATGCCGGGTCCGTCGTCAGCGAGCAGCGCTGCGAGGGCGGGAACGATGCGCTTGAACGCGGGGTAGAGCAGCAGGTTCGAGGGAAGATCGCGAGCGAGGAACGCGGACGCCACAGCCGGCACCGTGGTCTCGAAACCGATGCCGAGGAACACGAGCGGCGACGGGTCGACGGCGGCGACGGCGCGGAGCTCGGACGGGCTGTAGACCACACGCACCCGTCCCGAGGCGAGATGCCGGGCCAGCGTGCGGCCTTCCGTGCCCGGCACCCTGGCGAGATCTCCGAAGGTGGCAACCCGGACTTCGTGCTCTTCGACCAGGCGCAGGGCATTGTCGATGTAACCGGCAGGGGTCACGCAGACAGGACAGCCCGGTCCCGAGAGAAGGTCGAGACCGGCCGGCAGCAGCGAGCGCACGCCGGTAGAGCGCAGTACAACCGTGTGCGTTCCGCAGACCTCCATGATGCGCACCGGCCTGCCCGCCGCTTCGCATGCCTCGCGGATCTGCCGGGCGAGTCGGCCGGCGAGGTCCGGGTCGCGAAGGCGATCATCCGTCGGCACGCGGATCGCTCTCCTCCAGCAGGCGCAGCGTCTCTTCCGCCTCGAGCCGGTCCACCGTTCCGATCGCGTACCCGGCGTGTACGAGCACGAAGTCCCCGACGTGCGGCGCGTCGAGCAGCGAGACGTCGATCTCGAGGGTACCTTCTCCGCGGCGCACCACGGCCCTCTGACCGGTCGTGAGGGAGACGATCTCGAGCGGGACGGCGAGGCACATGGCAGTTTCCCGCTGCATGCTACCCGACGTGCCGGGCACGGCGCAAGCGTGGTAGAGTTACCGGCATGGAGTCATTGAGATCCACGCGTCGTCTGCCCGCCGCTATCGCGTTCGTGCTCGTGATCGCGGCCGGGATTCCGGCCTCGGCCCAGGAGGCCGGACCGGTCCCATTGACCGGCTCCAACTCTCCGTTCGAGATCCCCGAGGACTTGAGTCCCGAGGCCGGCAACCTTCCCCTCATGAGCGAAGTCCCGGCCGACGCCCTCCGCTACGACGACAACGGCTTCCCTGAAAGCCCGCGCGGGCTTCTGGTGGTCGGCCCCGACCCGGCCGGCTACTCGGTGCTCATGCGGGGCGTGGAGTTCCCGTTCCTGCTCTACGCCCAGTTCGCCAACCGGCAGCGCGACGCGGTCTTCCTGGCCCGTGACGGGATGGTGCAGGACCCGCTGCCCGACGGCTCGCTCGTGAACATCCCGTACGGGTACGGGGCCCTGAAGACCACCACCGCCTACATCTCGGTGGTCGAGGGCCTCGTGCTGCCGCACGTGAGCGACAACCAGAAGGCCTACCAGCGCTTCCCGCTGCGGGACGTGTACCTCGGTGCTTCCCTCGGGGTCACGGGCCTCCTCGCGGAGGTGCGCTACGTCGAGCGCGAACGCCTGCTCGGCTATGCCCGTGTCGGCTGGAACTTCCTGGGCGGCGTCGGCGGCGTCGGCCTGGCGCCGCTCAACTACAGTGCCTTGAGCGTCCACCTCGGCGCGGGCGTCGAGTTCCCCGGCCTACTCGAGAACCTGATCGGTCAGAATCATTGGAGCGTGAGTGCCGATCTGTACCTCGGGTTCGGGGATGCAGATCGCAACCCGGCCACGACGGCGACGGTCTGGATGCCGGGAGCCTTCTTCGAGCTGGAGAAGCGGGGCCTTTTCGGCTGGGGCGACCGCTGGGCGGGCTTTGGTCCCCAGGGCGACTACCACGACGACGCCCGGCCGCAGAACTACCACATCCGCACGCTCGACGCGCGGGTGGGATTGTACGTCGACATCCAGAACGGACAGGACACCGGCTGGATCAAGGTGGACGCCGCAGTCGGCTTCCGGTACAACGTGGTCGGCCCGCGCATTCCCGAGCACCCGTTCAAGGAAACGCGGGTCGTGTACCTGAGCGAGGAGTACCTCCAACAAGTTCTCCACCAGAGGGAGCTGCGCGAACAGCGCATGAAGCAAAGCGGCGCCAGCCCCTGAAAGGGGAGCCGGGCCCGGCCGTCACACTGTTCGGTACGCCTGCCCCACGGCGAGACCGCCGTCGCCCGGCGGAACCGCGAGGTTCAACCGCACGTCAAACCCCGCGGCCTGAAGGCGCGGCACGAGCAGCTCCCGCAGCAGCATGTTCTGGAACACGCCGCCCGAGAGCGCGATGACGGCGAGGCCGGTGAGACGGCGCAGCTCTTCGGCACCCGCGAGGGCGGCGGCAGCGATCTCGACGTGGAAGAGCAGGGCGAGCGCGGGCGCCGGCTCCGCGTGCCGTGCCGACGCAATGAGGGCGAGCAGCGGCGCCGGGTCCAGCCGGAAGGGCGATCCCCGCACGAGCGGGACCATGCCTCGCGGCTCGGGCGGGCTTCCCGCGGTCCGTGCCCGTGACGCGAGACCTTCCAGCAGGATGGGGCCTTCGCCCTCGTAGTCCGTCTCGCGTACCAGGTCGAGCAGTGCAGCGGCCGCGTCGAACAGCCTGCCGAGCGACGAGCACAGCGGCGCGTTCAGGCTTCGGGCCAGCATCTCCGCGATCGCGCAGGCCTCCCGGACCTCCAGCTCCGGCAGCAGCCGATCGACCGGAAGCCCCGCGCCGCCGAGCACGGCGGCTGCGATGCGCAGCGGGTGCTTCACCGCGGCCTCTCCTCCGGGAAGGCGGAACGGACCGAAGCAGCCGTGGCGCTCGAACCCGTCACGCGTGACGTTCAGGAACTCCCCGCCCCACGCCGTGCCATCCGTGCCGTACCCGGTCCCGTCGAACGAGAGGCCGATGGCCTTCTC
>JAPLSM010000426.1 GCA_026398635.1 Spirochaetota bacterium
GACACGAGCTCGCCCAGGGCGTGCCGGTAGAGCGCCTCCGCCGCGCCCTCTTCGATCTCGGTCGCCCGGTGCTCCTGCCGCATCCTGCCGAGGAGGTCGGCGGCCACCAGGCCCTTCCATACCAGCAGCCGGAACCTGGGGCCGCGCGAGAAGTCCGCGTAGGAGGTGCGGTTGGTCGGCGAGACGATCTCCGCGTCCCCATACCCGATGCGCTCGAGGATGATCCGCTGCATCTTGTGGTACTGGCCGAACCGGCAGGGCCCGGTGTGGTGCGGCATGAAGAAGCTCACCCGGCCCGGATCCACGCCCGGTTCCTCGAGCTTTTTCAGGAAGCTGCCCGTGGTGCAGATCATCGGGAAGCACTCGCGGGACGAGGTGTGCCGCCTGCCCAGCTCCAGGTCCCGGGCGTCCTGCATGGGCAGGACGGAGGCGTCCATCCCGCAGGCCCGCGCGGTGGCGGCCAGCACGTGGGCGCTGTCGGACATGAAGGGGAAGTACAGCGACCGACCGGGGGTGGGCCGCGGCCGGCTCCCGCGCACGTGAACCGGGCGGTCGGGCGCCGTCCGCGACGCGGCCCGCACATTCTTCGCGGCCCGGAGGCTGTCGAGGAAGGCCTCGAGCCGGGTGATGAGCCCGGCTCCCGCGCTGTGCTCGTCCACCTCCAAGTGCAGCCACGGCCTGCCGCGCATCTCCTCCCGCACGTAGTGCAGGATGAAGGAGTCGGGGCCGCAGCGGAAGTTGCTGAGGTACACGGCGGAGAGGCGCTCGTCGCGAACCACGGCCCGGATGCCGGCGATTATGCGCTGGCCGTTCGGCCAGTACATCATGTCGTAGTCCGTGAGGACGTCCGCGGTGTCCAGCTTCAGGAAGTCCATGGGGATGGGGAGCACGTCGAGCTCGCGGAGCTTGCCGGGCAGGTCGAGGTTCAGGTGATGGTCGCCGGTGTTGTACGGCCGGCCGATGACCACCGTCGCCCGTCCCCCCTCGGGCAGCGAGGAGAGAACGGCATCGCCTTCCCGCCTCACGGCCTGCCGGAAGGAGCGCTGGGCTTCCTCCGCCGCGTCCATGGCCCGGCGGATCCTGCGGCGGTCCGCGCCGAGGGGACCGGCCAGCGTCTCCGCGAGCTCGCGCTCGACCAGCGCCCGGCCGTAGAGGAAGTGGAGGGTCGGCACGAGCAGCTTCGCGCGCTCGGAGTCCTCCTCCAGCGCGGCACGGACCATGAACGGGTACGCCTGGATCCAGGGGCAGTTGTAGTTGAAGGTCGGGTTGCCCTTCTCGCCGGCGTTGTCCACCACGAAGGGCAGGAACACGAAATCGGGGTTCCGCTCGAACAGGTCGCGCACGTGGCCGTGCATCACCTCCACGGGGAAGCAGGTCTCGGCCACGAGGGACTCGAGCGAGCGGGTCACCAGGGCCCGGTCCGTGGGGCGCGAAAGTACTACCCTGGCGCCGAGCTCGTGGAAGAACGTGCGCCACCACGGGAACTGGTCCCAGAACATCATGAGTCCCCGTGCCAGGGCGACACTCGGCCGGCCGTCGGCCGGCTCCTCGGTCCAGCCGCCGAGCAGCAGCTCCTGCCTGCGGGCGAACAGGTCCGGGATGCCTCGGCCCCGGTGCCGGCGCTCCTCCACCTCGTACTTCTCGCACCGGCCGCCGTAACACAGCGGCTTCGCCGTGCCCTCGACCTTCACGGACCTGATCTCGCACTGGTTGGCGCAGCCCGCGCAGGTGAAGCGCTCCAGCGCGTAGGGCACGCGGCTCACGCCCCAGCCCTTGAACCGGGTCGCCTGGCCGTCCGGGCACACCTCGCGCGCGAGCATCGCGGCGCCGATGGCTCCGGTGACGTCGAAGTGCGGCGGCACGGTGATCGGCTTCCCGGTCACCTGCTCGAAGGCCGCGGTCACGGCCCGGTTGTTCGCAACGCCCCCCTGGAAGAGGATTTTCTCCCCCACCCGCTTGGTGCCCACGACCTTCTGGAGGTAGTTCTGGACGATCGAGTACGCCAGGCCGCCCACGAGGTCTCCCGTGGGAGTCCCGCGCTGCTGGTGGGCGTTGAGGTCGCTCTCCATGAACACCGTGCACCGGTCGCCGAACTTCGCCGGCGTCTGGGTGCCGAGGGCGAGGTCACTGAACTCCTTGACGATGGAAATGCCGAGCTTCTCGGCCTGCTCCTCGAGGAAGCTGCCGGTGCCCGCCGCGCAGACCTTGTTCATCTCGAAGTCGACCACCACGCCCCCGTCGAGGGAGATGAACTTGGAGTCCTGGCCGCCGATCTCGAAGATCGTGTCCACGTCGGGTTCGAAGAACACGGCCGCGGTGGCCTGGGCGGTGATCTCGTTGCGGATGGCGTCCGCGCCGATGAAGTCGCCGGTCAGGTACCGGCCCGAGCCGGTGCTGCCCGCGGCCTTCACCACGACCCGGTCGCCCACCTCCTCGAGAATCTCCGAGAGGCCGCGCTGGATGGCCTCCAGCGGCCTGCCTGCCGTGGGCAGGTAGCGCCGGGCGATCACCCGGTTCTCCCGGTCGATCAGCACCACGTTGGTGCTCAGCGACCCGACGTCCACACCGAGGGAGACCTCGATCGACTGCCCGTCGGCCGGCAGGGGCGTCACGTCCATGCGCAGTGCGCACGCCGGGGGACGCAGGGGCTCGAGGTGGCCGGCCGAGTTGCGATGGGCTCCGTTCGCCAGGTATTCCTCGAGCCGGGCGAGCCCGGCGAAGGTCCGTCCCGGCGCCGTGTCGAGCCCCCGGGCGTGGAACACCGCGCCGATGGCGCCCATCGAGGCGTGGTGCTCCGGCACCACGAGGTCGCCGTCCGCGAGCTCGAACACCTCGCGCAACGCCCTCACCACGCCCGCGTTGGCGGCCACGCCGCCCTGGAACACCACGGGCGCCTCGAGCGGCCGGCCCCGGGCGAGGTTGCTCCGTATGTTGCGGGCCACGGCGAAGCAGAGCCCGGCCACGATGTCGTGCACGGGTGTGGCGATCTGCTGGTGGTGGATCATGTCGCTCTTGGCGAAGACGGTGCACCGGCCCGCGATCCGGGGCGGATCCTGGGATTTCAGCGCCAGCTCGCCGAACTCACCCTCGATGGAAAGACCGAGACGCACGGCCTGCTGGTCGAGGAAGCTTCCGGTGCCGGCCGCGCAGATGGTGTTCATGGAGAAATCGGCGAGACGCGAGGCCGCGCCCCCGCCGTTCCCGCCGCCGCCGTCCATGCGGATCAGCTTGGCATCCTCGCCGCCGATCTCGATGACGCTGCGCGCGGCCGGCACGAGCCGGGCAACCGCGGCGGACTGGGCCACGATCTCGTTCACGAACACGCCGCCGAGCAGGTCGGCAGCGAGCGCACCGCCGGTGCCCGTCGCGGCCACCAGGCCGATCGAGGCGGCCGGATGCCGATCGAGCACCGCCGCCACCTCGGCGGCAAGCACGTGGAACGGCTTGCCGTGGCACCAGGCGTAGCGCTCCTCGAGGATCCCGCCGTCCGGATCGAGAAGGACCGTGTTCACGGAGATGGAGCCGATGTCGAGTCCGAGCGACAGCCTAAAGTCGTCCACAAGCGCCTCTGGATACGATCGGGCAGCATACACCGGCCGCAAGGGCGGCCGCAACCGTCCAGCCCTAGGCCGACCCCGACAGCCCTAGCACGCCTTTGGCGTGCGGAGGCGAGAGGGGCTGTTCAGAAGCGGGGCTCCTGCACGCAAGGGGCTTCAGGACCGACGGGCGACGCTTTCAAGGTAAAGAGACGCGTCGCCGGGAGCACTTCCGTTCGAGCCTGCGGCGTCGTTTGGCCAGCTCGCCCCGGGCCCGTGCATCGAGGGGCAGGCTCCACGACAGCACCACCTCCACGCGCTCGAGCGCGGCGAACGGGTCCCGGCGCCGGTGCTCGTGGTACTTGGCCAGCTCCACGGCTGCGGCGAGGCTTCGCGTCTCGACCACGAGGCGTTCCCAGACGGCCACGGCCTCGTTCCACGCGCCGCCTCGCTTGTGGTGCAGGCCCAGGCGCAGTCCCGCCTCGGCGTCGCCCTGTCGGAAGGCCTCGAGCAGCACCTCGACCCCGCGGGGATCCCCGCGGCGCAGCAGCTCGCGGCCGAGCGCCCGGAGGTCCGCGGGCGCCGCGCCGATGTCGCCGCTCAGCAGGCCGCCGATGGCGTCCCACATCCGGGCGAGCGAGGTGACGTCGGTGAGATTGTGGTCGAACACGACCGGCAGCATGCCCGGGCGCCCGGTGCGCAGGAACTGGAAGTACACCTCGGGGATCTCGGAGCCCGGGATGTCGATGCCGCGCCTCACGCCGAGCACCTTCTCCTCGAGGGTCTTCAGCGAGCAGTCGCCGGTGAGCCCCCGCCAGAGCCGGCGGGCCGGGTGCAGCAGGTCGATCTGGCGCCCGATCTCGAACGGGATCCGGGCGAGCGAAAACCTGCCCCGCAGCAGGGGGCTGTCGAAGGTACGACCGTTGAAGGATACGTACGCGCCGCGGTCCGCGAAGCGCTCCTTGACCGCGGCGAGGAACTCGGGCTCGCCGGGGAAGTCGGACAGGAAGAACTGCTCCACCTCGAGGTCCGTACCCTCGCACCACGCGACGCCCACGAGGAACACCAGGGTGCCCGCCCCGCCCGAGAGGCCGGTGGTCTCCGTGTCGAAGAAGAGCAGGTCCTCGACGCTGTCGACCTCCCCGTCGAACACCGCGGGCGGCACGCGCGGCGCCTGTCCGGGAAACTCGAGGCGCCGGGTGTACAGGAAATCGCTGTGGCGGCGCCAGCCGGCAAGGTCGAGCGCGGGCCGCGTCGTCTCGACCCGGCTGCCCGAGCCCTTGAGAGCGGCGAGGCGCCGGGTGAGGCGCGCCTCAGGCATCGGCGCTGCCGGCCGTGGCGACAGGGCCAGCCGGGTCGGCGCGCGCTCCCGCGATCCAACCCTCGAGGAACCGAGCCGTCAGGTCCTTTGCGTTGAACGGGGACTGCTCGTCGGGCGCGCCGACGCAGGACGGGCAGCCGGCCGCGCACGGGCAGTGGGCCACGAGGTCCGAGGCGCCGGCGAGCACCCGCTCGAGGTCGCGCGCGAAGCCCTCGGACAGGCCGATGCCGCCCGGGTAGCGATCGAAGAAGAACAGGCACGGCTGGTCGAAGTGCGGGTCGCGCGTGCGCTCGCTCACCCCCAGGTCGCGCGGGTCGCAGAGAAGGAACACGGGTGCCACGGTCGAGAGCAGCGCGCCGAGACCGGCCACCACTGCCGCGCGCTCGGCCTCGGACAGCGCGCTGTACTGGCGGCCCGGCACGGTCGCGGGCTCGAAGACCAGCACCGCCGCCCGGGTGTGCATCTCGTCGGCGGGCAGGCTGATGTCGCCGTAGCCCACGTTCTCGTTGGTGTGGAACTTCAGCTTCTTGAACTTCGTGGCCTGCGAGCGCACGAGGATGTCGCCGAGGGCCACCCGCACCCCCGCGGTGCGGTGCTCCTCGTCGACCGCGAGCACCTTGATGTCGGTCTTCACGATCGAGTCGGTCCAGTAGTTGACGTCGGTCTCCTCGACGTAGCAGCGCTGGTTCTCGAGGTCGAGCTTCTGCACGAGGTACTGGTCGCCAAGGTGCAGGTACACCGCACCGTCGAAGATGAGCTCCTTCGCCGACGGCAGGTCCATCTCGCCGATCACCTCGTCCCGGCCCTTCGTGGTGTCGACGATGACGATGTTGTTCGCCGTGGCCGTGCGAAGCGACACGTTCTCGGCCGGGTACGCGCGGTCCGCCCAGTACCACTTGCCCGCGCTCTTCCGCACCACGCCCTGCTCGCCGAGGTAGTTCAGGAGCTCCGGGGTGCCCTCGCCGAAGCGCTCGTCCTCGGCGAAGGGAAGCTCGAAGACCGCGCACTTCAGCTGGTCGGCCTGGATGAAGACGTTGTGCGGGTCCACCTGCCCCCGCTCGGGGGAGCGGCCGAAGAAGTACTCGGGGTGCCGGATGATGAACTGGTCCGTGGCCGACGAGGAGGCTACAAGCACCGAGAGGCTCACCGTGTTGCGCCTGCCCGCCCTGCCCGCCTGCTGCCACGAGGAGGCGATCGTGCCGGGGAAGCCCGCGAGCACCGAGGCGTCGAGGCCGCCGATGTCGATGCCCAGCTCCAGCGCGTTGGTCGACACCACGCCCTGGATGGTGCCGTCGCGCAGGCCGCGCTCGATCTCGCGCCGCTCGTTCGGGAGGTACCCGCCCCGGTAGCTCTCCACCCGGATGCCGTGATTGTCGACGTAGAAATCTTTCAGGGAATCCCTGATGTACTGCGCGATCAGCTCCGTGCGGATGCGCGACCTCGAGAACACGATGGTCTTCACGCCGGCCTTGAGCAGGCGTGTGGCCACGCGCTGGCTCTCGAGCACCACGCTGCGACGGATGCCCTGCACCGCGTCGACGATCGGGGGGTTGTACAGCACGAAGTGCCGCTCGCCCGAAGGGGAGCCGTTCTCGTCGATCAGCTCGACGTCGTCCTCGAGGATCTTCCCGGCCAGCTCCTTCGGGTTGCCGATCGTGGCCGAGCAGCAGATGAACACGGGCTTCGTCCCGTAGAAGGCGGCGATGCGCTTCAGTCGCCGCACCACATTGGTCATGTGGGAGCCGAACACGCCCCGGTAGGAGTGCATCTCGTCGATCACTACGTAGCGCACGCCCGAGAGCACCTTGATCCACTTGGTGTGGTTCGGAAGGATGCCCGTGTGCAGCATGTCGGGGTTGGTGATGATGATCCGGCCTTCCTCCCGGGCCGAGATGCGGATCGAGGACGGCGTGTCCCCGTCGTAGGTGAAGATCTTCACCGGGATCTCGCCGCCGAGCACCACCTCGTTCAGCTCGGACTGCTGGTCCTGCGACAGCGCCTTGGTGGGGAAGAGGTAGAGGGCCCGGGCGTCGCTTTCCTCGAGCAGTGTCTGCAGGACGGGCAGGTTGTACGCGAGGGTCTTGCCCGAGGCCGTGGGGCTGACGATGACGACATTGCGGCCCGACCGCACGGCGTTGAAGGCGGCGAGCTGGTGGCTGTAGATGCGCCCGATGCCCCGGCTGCGCAGGGCGTCGCGGATGCGCGGGTCCACGCCGGCCGGCAGGTCGGCGAACCGGCCCTCCCGGGCGGGGACGATCTCCCAATGGGTCACCCGCTCCATGAACGCGGGGTCGTCGCGCAGCCCCCGCAGCACGTCGTGCAGCATGCCCCCTCCCCCGGGTAGTGTAGCATGCCCGGCCCCGGGCCGGGAATCCGTGCGCGGAAACGCTTGACCCGAGCCGGAACCGGCCATAAACTCCCGGGCAGGGGGCAGGCATGGAGCGCATCATCTCCGTCATCCTGGGCGGTGGGAGGGGGCAGCGCCTCTACCCCCTGACGGCCAAGCGCGCCAAGCCCGCCGTGCCATTCGGCGGCAAGTACCGGCTCGTGGACATCCCGATCTCGAACTGCCTGCACGCCGACCTGCGCCGGATCTTCCTGCTCACCCAGTTCAACTCCGCGTCCCTGCACCGGCACATCTCGACCACCTACCGGTTCGACAATTTCACTCGGGGCTACGTGGAGCTCCTCGCGGCCGAGCAGACCTTCGAGCACGAGGACTGGTACCTCGGCACGGCGGACGCGGTGCGCCGCAACTTCAATCACCTCGAGCCCGACAACCCGACCCACTGCATCGTGCTGTCGGGCGACCAGCTGTACCGCATGAACCTGATGGACATATTCCACCGCCACGTGGACTCGGGCGCGGACATCACCATCGCCGCCCTGCCCGTCTCGCGCGACCAGGCTACGCGTCTGGGCATCCTCCAGGTCGACGCCTCCTACCGGGTGAGGGCCTTCGTGGAAAAGCCCGCGCCGGACCGGGACATCTCGGCCATGCGGGTGCCGGCCGGCGTCGCCGCGCACGAGGGCCTCCCGGCGGGCGAGGAGCGATACCTCGCCTCGATGGGCATCTACGTGTTCAGCATGCCCGCCCTGCGGAAGGCTCTCGACAACACCCTCGCGGATTTCGGCTCCGAGGTCATCCCGGCCGCCATCGGGACGATGCACGTCGGCAGCTACGTGTTCGGGGGCTACTGGGAGGACATCGGCACCATCCGGAGCTTCTACGAGGCCAACCTCGACCTCGCCTCGATCAACCCCGACTTCAACCTGTACCTCGAGAACACGCCCATCTACACCGACCGGCGCAACCTGCCTCCCTCGAAGATCAACTTCAGCACCATCGCGCAGAGCCTCGCCGCGGAAGGCTCGATCATCACCAATGCCACCATCAATCACTGCATCGTGGGCATCCGCACGATCATCGAGACCGGCGCCACCCTCGACAGCGTGGTCTGCATGGGCGCCGACTTCTACGAGACCGCGGCGCAAAAGGCAGAAAACTGGACCAGCCGGGTGCCGAACGTGGGCATCGGCAGCGGCACCATCGTGCGCCGGGCGATCATCGACAAGAATGCCCGGATCGGCGAGAACTGCCGGATCGGCATCGACAACCGGGACCGACCCGACCAGGACGGCGACGGATGGTCGATCCGCGACGGCATCGTCGTCATCCACAAGAACGGAACCCTCGCGCCCGGTACGGTCATCTAGCTTTTCGGACTTCATCAACTGTTCACATCCCATGCGTATCTTCGGGGCAGGAACCAATCCTGCTCAGGAGGTGCTTTCCATGAATCGATTTGTCCGCATCGGAGCGACGGCGGCTGCCGCCGCGCTCCTCGCCGTATCGGCCCTCGCAGCCTCGCCGCGCAGGGAGAAGTCCGTCGATCCCGCACGTGGATATAGCCCGGGCTACGGGATGATGGGCGGCGGTATGATGGGGGGTCGCGGCGGGTACGGTGGCATGATGGGCCCGAACGGCGGTTGGCAGCAGGCGCAGCCTCTCGACAAGCCGCTCACCCTCGATACCGCTGGGGACCGCGTTATGGAGGCCTTGAAAGCCTGGGGGTACTCCGACCTCGAAATCGAAGAGGTCGTGCAGTATTCGTGGAACTTCTACGCTCTCGTGAAGGAGAAAACCTCCGGCAAGGGCGCGCTGGAGCTTCTGGTCGACCCGAGGACCGGCACCGTCTCGCTCGAGCCTGGACCCGGCATGATGTGGAACACCCGGTACGGCCGCATGTACTGGGGCGGGCCATCAGCGGCCGGCAAGGTGAGCGCCGACGAGGCGAAGCGCATCGCGCGCGAGTGGCTCACGGCCCGGGGCGACGCGACGGCGTGGGATTTCGAGGTGACGGAGATGCCCGGCTACTTCACCGTGCACCTCGAGAAGGGCGGTCGGATGGAAGCCATGCTCGGGGTCAACGCCTTCACGGGCGCGGTCTGGTACCACACCTGGCACGGTACGTACGTGGCGGCGAAGGAGATGGAGGACTAGAGCCCGACCAGGCACGCTCCCCCCGCCTTCAGGCGATCAGCGCGCTGATGCGGTCCCTGATGAACTCCGACTTCTCGCGCAGGCCGATGGAGCCGGTCTTCAGCATGATGCAGGTCGGCCGCCGCGCGTCGAGATAGACCCGGCCTCCGCTCTCGCCGACGAGGCGCAGTACCCGGTCCACGGAGACCTTCGAGAGCTTCGAGAACTCGACCGCCAGCGATCCCGCCTGCTCCTTCACCGAGGTGATGCCCAGCTTCCGGCACAGCACCCGGATCTCGGCCAGGGCCAGGACGCTCGCCACCTCGTCGGGCGGCGGGCCGAACCGGTCCTCGATCTCCCGGTGGACCCGGTCGAGGTCCGCGTCCGTGGTGACCGAGGCGATGCGCTTGTAGACGTCCATCTTCTCCATGGGCTCGGCGATGTAGGAGTCGGGGATGAACCCCGAGTACTCCAGCTCGAGGTACGGCTCGGGCGTCTCTTCGCGTTTCTTGTCCGACAGGCGCGCCACCGCGTCGTCGAGCAGGCGCAGGTACAGGTCGAAGCCCACGGAGAGGATCTGGCCATGCTGCTCCCGGCCGAGGATGTTGCCCGCGCCCCGGATCTCGAGGTCCTTCAGCGCGATCTTGAACCCCGAGCCCAGCTCGGTGTGGTCGCTGATGATCCTCAGGCGCTTCATCGCGA
>JAPLSM010000305.1 GCA_026398635.1 Spirochaetota bacterium
TCGATGATCCTGCCGTGGTCGATCACGAGCACCTGGTCGGCGTCGCGGATGGTGCTCAGCCGGTGCGCGATGACGAAGCTCGTGCGACCCTTCATCAGCCGAAGCAGCGCCTCTTGGAGATGCTTTTCCGTGCGGGTGTCGACGTTGCTGGTCGCCTCGTCGAGGATGAGGACATCGGGATCGGCCAGGACCGCCCGGGCGATCGCCAGCAGCTGCCGCTGCCCCTGGCTCAGGTTGCTGCCGCGCTCGGTCAGCACCGTCCGGTAGCCGTGCGGCAGGCGGTGGATGAACGTGTCGGCATTCGCTAGCCGTGCCGCTGCGAGGACCTCCTCGTCGACCGCTTCCAGCCTTCCGTAGCGGATGTTCTCCATCACCGTGTCGGCGAAGAGGAAATTGTCCTGCAGCACCAGCCCGGTCTTGCGGCGCAGGTGCTCCTTCCGAATGCCGCGCACGTCCCGGCCGTCGACGCGGATCGCCCCCCCGTCGACGTCGTAGAACCGGGTGAGCAGGTTCGCGATCGTGGTCTTGCCCGCGCCCGTCGGCCCGACCAGGGCGACCACCTGCCCCGGCTCGGCCCGCAGGCTCACCTTTTGGAGCACCGGTACGCCGGTCTCGTAGCCGAAATCCACGTCCTCGAAGTCCACGGATCCGGTGATGGCGGCGAGTGGCGTCGCGTCGGGCGCATCCGTCTCCGGCTGCTCGTCCATCAGCTCGAACACGCGCTCCGCTCCCGCGAGCGCCGATTGGATCGAGGTGAAGAGGTTGGCGATGGCGTTGAGGGGGTGCCCCAGCCGGCCGGCGTAGCCCACGAACGCCGCGATCTCGCCCACGGTGGCCCTGCCGGCCACCGCGAGCCAGCCGCCCGCGCTGGCCACGACGGCCAGGCCGAGGTAGTTCACCATGTTCATCAGTGGTCCCATGAAGCTCGAGAAGATGCGCGCCCGCAGCGCCGACCGCCGAAGGGCGTAGTTGGCCACGGTGAATTCGTCGATCGCGGTATTCTCCCGCACGAATGCTTTCACCGTCTTCTGGCCGGTCACGGTCTCCTCGATGATGCCGTTCAGTGCGCCCAGGTTCTTCTGCGTTTCGCGGAACCCCCGGCGGGTGTACTTCACGATGATGCGCGTCAGGAGGTAGGTGAGCGGCATCACCACGAGGCTGACCAGGGCCAGCAGCCGGTTGAGCACGAGCATGACGACGATCACACCCACGAGCCCGAAGACGCTGGAGACGAGCTGGCTGAAGCCGGCCGTGAGGACGTTGCTGATGTTCTCGATGTCGTTGGTGAACCGGCTCATGAGATCGCCGTGCGGGCGCCGGTCGAAAAAGCGTACGGGGAGCCGCTGCAGCCTCGCGAAGAGATCCGTGCGCAGGTCGCGGATGGCGCGCTGCGCCACGCCGACCATGACGAAGTTCTGCAGCCATACCCCGCCGGCGGAGACGGCGTACACGAGGAACATGAGGACCAGCAGACGGCCGAGTCCGGCGAGGTCGCCCTTCGTGATGTAGCGGTCGATGGCCCGGCCCATGAGGTACGGGCCCAGGAGGTCCGTCGCCGAGGTGACGAGCACGAGGATCCCGACCAGCGCCAGCAGCCAGCGCTGCCCCAACAGTGACGCGCCCAGGCGCTTCAGCGTCCTCCCGGCGCCCTTCGGCTTCTCCGGTTCGCGGAGCATCGCCATCGGACCCCGTCCGCCGCCGGGGCCGGGGAGGAGCACCACGGTCTTGCGATCACTCACGGGGAGCCACCCCGCTTCCCAGCTGCGAATCGTAGATGTCGCGGTAGATCGGGCTCGAGGCGAGCAGCTCCCGGTGGGTTCCTTCCGCGACGATTCTCCCGTCGTCGAGCACCAGGATCTTGTCCGCGTTCAGGACCGTGCTGATGCGCTGGGCGATGACGATGCGGGTCGTGTTCCGCGGGAGCTCGTCGAGCGCTTCCTGGATCCGGGTCTCGGTTTCCACGTCGATGGCGCTGGTGCTGTCGTCAAGGATGAGCACCGCGGGGTGGATGAGCAGGGCACGGGCTATCGCGATACGCTGTTTCTGCCCACCCGATAGGTTCGCCCCCCGCTGTCCCACCATCGTGTCGTATCCCTCGCTCAGCGCGAGGATGAAGTCGTGGGCCTGGGCCGCCCTGGCGGCGGCGATCACCTCGTCGTCCAGGGCGTCGGGACGACCGTAACGGATGTTGTCGCGCACCGTACCGCTGAAGAGCACCGTTTCCTGCAGCGCCACGCCCACGCGCCCGCGCAGGTCCTCCTGCCGCAGGCTGCGCACGTCGATCCCGTCGACGAGGACCCGGCCCGATGTCGCGTCGTAGAACCGGGGGATAAGGTTGACGAGGCTCGACTTGCCGGCGCCCGTGGAGCCGAGGATGGCCACGGTCTGGCCCGGTTCCGCGGTGAAGCTCGCCCCCTTCAGCACCGGGTCGCTCTGGTCGTAGGTGAAGGTGACGTCCTCGAAGACGACCCGGCCTGCGGGCCGCCAGTCCCTGGGCTCGGCGGGGTCCCGCATGCCGGGCTCCGTGTCGAACACCTCCTGGATGCGCCGGCTCGACGCGGTCGCCCTCGCGATCTGGATGACGAGCTGGCTCACCATCATGAGCGAGAAGAGCGCGGTGGTGAGGTAGTTGACGAAGGAGATGATCTGGCCGACGGTCATCTCCCCGCGCGTGACGCGGATGCCGCTGAACCACAGGACGCCGATCACTCCCAGGTTCATGGTCATCATCATGAAGGGCTGGGTGACGGCCACCGTGCGGCCCGCCCGGATGGTCCCGTCGGTCAGGCTGTCATTGGCTTTCGCGAACCGAGCCTCTTCGTGGGCCGCGCGCACGAACGCCTTCACCACCCGCACGCCCGCGAGGTTCTCCTGCGTGGTCTCGTTGAGCCGGTCCAGCCGCTCCTGCACCCGTGTGTACATCGGCGTGGCCCTGCCGACGATCCAGGCGAGCGCCGCGAGCTCGACGGGCATCAGGATCAGGGGCAGGAAGGCGAGGCGCGGGCTGGTGAGGATGCCCATCACGAGGCTGCCCACGAGCAGGAGCGGCGCGCGGACCATCATGCGGAGGACCATCACGATCGCTTCCTGGACCTGCGTGACATCGTTGGTCAGGCGCGTGACCAGCTGCCCGGTCTCCATCGCGTCCAGGTTTGCGAACGAGAAGGACTGCACCCTGCGGAACAGGCTCCCGCGCACGTCCACGCCGAAGCCCTGGCTGGCCATTTCCGCGCAGATGCCGTTGGTCATCCCGCCGACCGCCCCGAGGATCGAGGTGCCGATCATGATCAGGCCGGTCCTGATGACCTCCTGGAGGTCCAGGTGAGCGATGCCCACGTCGACGATACGCTGGACCAGTCTCGGCTGAAGCAGGTTGAGAATGACCTCGAGGGTCATGAGCAGGGGCGCCAGGAGGATGTACCACCGGTAGGGCTTCAGGTAGCGCGCGAGCTTGAGGGCCGATTTCATGGTGATTTCAGTGGAGGATAATGTCGCGGCGGCCGGGTTGTTTCAAGGAGGAGGGATGGGCGTGCGATGGCGCGGCGATCGGCGCGGGCGCTCGGGCGGCGCCGGCAAGCGTGGGCTATTTGCTCACGTCGATGCAGACTAGGTCGCCGCTGAAGTTACGGCAGTAGATCTTCGCGTTGCACAGGACCGGCGGGGTCCAAAACTCCCGGGGCTTGGAGGCGCCCTGGAGGACATCGCACCGGGCGATCTCCTTGAATCGCTCGGGCGACGCCTCGGCGGTATAGAGGGTGCCCCAGCCGTCGAGCACGATCAGGGTGCCGTTCGCGGCGGCGAGCGAGATCTGCTGGACTTTTATTTCGGGATCGGGGAGCAGTTCCTCCCAAAGCAACCGTCCCGTGGCCAGCTCCACACAGCGAAGAGAGGCGAGGAGCGGATCTACGCCCTGGTGTAGCGCCCCGTTGCAGCCGTAGATGTGACCGTCGATCACCACCGGGGTAGTGATGTCGCTCACGAGATCAGGACTGCTCCAGATCACCCGGGGGTCCTCCTGAGTAGTCTCCAGGAGGATGCTCTTCCGACTGAAATCTGGGTTCCACATGGATGCGAGCAGGATCCTGTCGCCGATCGCAACAGGATCCGCGCACTGCAGGTTGAAACCGAGTTCCCAGCGGTACTGCCAGAGCGTTCGCTCCGATTGCGCATCCACGGAGGACAGTCCCTTCCAGCTGTAGAGGAGGACGGTTTCCCTGCCATCCTGCGCGTGGAGCACCGGAGCCGAGTAATCGGTGCCGTTCCAATCACCGAATGCTGCCTCCCGAGGAGGCTGCTCGCTGCTCCACACCAGCTGCCCGGTTCTCTTGTCGAGTGCCATGTCCACGGTGTTCGCGGTAAGAAGGACGAGATCCCTCTCCATAACGGGCGATCCCGCAAAGCTGTAATACGGCTTCAATGCCCCGTAGTCGGCCACGAGATCCTTCCGCCACTTCTCCTTGCCGGTTTGCGAGTCGATCCCGTACAGCAAGCCCTCGATGGAGAGGACAAAGAGCGATTCTCCATCGACGGCCGGGGTGGTCCGCGATTCGACGGTACGGACGAACGGTCGCTGCCAGATCCTTCGGCCGGTCGCCGCGTCGAGGCAGGAGATGGTGAATCCGCTTTTCGAGAGAATGCCCATCGTGTAGAGCCGCCCGCCCTGGATGACGACATTTGAGTGCCCGAGGCCGACGTCCGCCTTCCAGAGAACGCGCGGCGTGGCGATTGAAGCGGGGTCCCACTCGGTCTCCCGGGACTGGCCATTGTAGTCGGGCCCGCGCCACTGCGGTCAGTCGAAGCCGGCGGTCTGGGCGGGTTTCGAGCAGGAGTAGAAGATCGCGAGAATGGAAACGGCAAGGACCAGGAAGAGAATTCGACGTTTCACATGCTACCTCCACATTTTGGACACTTCATCCTACACCCGAGGCATTGCCCCGGCAAGCGACAGTGCATATCCGCTCGAAGACGAATCGCCTCACAGCTCCCGCAGCGCGGGCAGCAGCTCGCCCCGCAGCGCCGCTGCCGCGGCGACGACCACGCAGAGCACCGCCGACACGACGATCGCGGCGATCGGCACCGCGAGAGAGACAGCCGGCAGGGCCGTGGCCTGCAGCATGGCTGTCGGATACACGGCGACGAGCGAGGCCGCCGCCCCCGAAGCCAGGCCGTACGCCAGTGGCGGGAGGTGCTCCGCCAGCACTAGGCCGAGCAGGGCCGGCCGGCCGAAGCCCACGGCCCTGAGAAGTGCGAGCTCGCCGCGCGATTCCGTCACGTTGCGCCAGACGACCACCGCGAGCCCGAGGGTGCCGAGCAGCATGCCCAGCCAGCCCAGCAACCCGAACACCACGAGGTACGCGTTCTCCACCGAGTTGAACCGGGCGAGCCGGTCGGCCGTGGATTCAATGGACGCCCCGAGGTTTGCGAGCGAACGCTCGAGGCCGGCCGATGCATCGGCGATCCGGCCGGCGCGCGTTTCCACCAGCAGCAGCCGTGGAAGGGCGGTCGAGGGGAAATGGCGCAACAGCGCGGACTCCGCGACAATCAGGCTGCCCTGGAACACCGAGCCCGCGAGGCCGGCCACGAGTCGGATTTTCAGGGTTCCGCCGCTCTCGTCGAGGTACACGATCTCGTCGCCGAGCTGCAGCCCGAGGCCCCACGTGATCACGCTCGCATCCGCGATTCCCGGGATCGTGTCGGGGCCGAGATCCTGTCCGAGCAGCGTCCACGGATCAGCGGGCCGCGCGTCGCTGAGCACGCTCGCGAAGGAGAACCTGCCGGAAAAAGCCGGAGGATCGACACCGAGCATCCCCGGCCGGGCTACCCGGTTGAGATTCAGGCAGCTGGCGTCGTCTCCGTCGAGAACACGAAGGGAGGCGAACGAAATACCTGTCAGATCCCCCGATGCCAGCTTCCGTTCCCGTTCCGCCGGGATCGGCAGCGACGTCTGGACGTACAGGCTGAACCCGCCCGTGCCGGAATTCCGGCGCCCGGGATCGCTCACGCCGACCCTGTTGGCCGCCACGGCCGTGACGATGAAGATGCCGCAGGCGAGCACCGATGCAACGCCGAGGCTCCGCGTGCGGCGCCGGGCAGCGTCGGCAAAGCCGATGCCGGCCAGGGTCGGAAGCCCCGCTGCCCGTGGCCTGCCCACCAACGCGAGAAGCAGCGACCCCGCGGCCAGCAGGCCGGCAAGCAGAAGCGCTCCGGCCGAGAAGAAGCTGGTTGGCTGGGGCAGCAGGAGGAAGGCAGCCGCCGCTCCCCCGAAAGCGACCGCGGCGGATGCCGCGCCGACAGCGAACCTCCTCCCGGGCAGTCGTCGTACGCGCGCGGCGCGTCGGGTGCCCCGTCCACGGCGCAGCACGCCGGTGGTGGCGAGCACGATGACCGCGAGCGATACGAGGAATCCGCCGGCAAAGCCTGCGGCAAGCGACACCGGCTCGATGCTCGGAAGCAGCACCGGCGTACGCACCGCGTCGTGCCACGCGGTCCGCAGCCCGGCGAGGATGCCCCGGTGGCACGCCATGCCCAGCGGTACGCCGAGCACGCCGCCCGCAAGCGCAACGATCGCGCCCTCGGCGGCGACCAGGCCGCGGATCCGGCCACGCGTCCATCCCAGCGCGGCGAGAGTCCCGATGTCGCCGGCGCGCTGATCCACGGACAGCAGCGACAGCAGGCAGGTCAGCACCAGCGCGGCCGCGGCCAGGAAGAAGCTGAGGCCGAGGAAGAGCTGCCCGAAGTCCACCCCGTGGCTGCTCGCGGCGAGTGCATCGGCGCGTACGGCCGAGAAGGCGAGTCCCAGGGACCGGGGCGGGAGCAGGTCTGTAAGAGGTGCGGCATCATCGAACCGCACGGCTGTCAGGCGCCCGAACCGGTTCGCCCACAGCCGCTGGGCCGCGGCAAGCGAGACGAACGCACGGGGACTGCCACCCCAGGCGTCCCAGTACGCCTGGTCACGCGAGCCGATGCGGGAGAGGTCGAGCGGAACCCCGGGGTCCCAGTCCCGACAGTTCTTCACGCCCGCGAAGCCCGGGAACGCGGGCATGAGGTCACGGTCGTCGGTTTCGATCGGGACCACGGCTCGGACCCTGAACGCCGCCGTTCGCTCCTCGAGCGCCCCGCCTGACCCGGGTACGCGGAAGGCGAGATCCACCGTGTCGCCAGGCCGGGCGCCCAACTCCGACGCTGCCCAGGCGTTCAGCAACACCTCGTCTTCCGAGAGGTCCGCGGGCACGCGCGGCGCAAGGCCGGACGACACGAACGAGTACCAGATGCCGCGCTCGCCCCGGCTGATCCGGTCCACGAAGTACGTGAGCACGCCCCGACCGCCCGCCTCCAGCGCAGCCTCCTCGACCGCAGGCTCGATGAACACCCGGTCGGACGCCAGCTCCCAGCCGCTCCCGACCCGGTGCAGTGAAAGCCCGGCATCCTCGATCCGGAAGCTCGCGCGCAGGGCGGTTTCGACGTCCTCGAGCCGTCGACCGGGTGACGGGGCGAGAAGGATCGTGTTGGACCGGCCCGGCCGGCCGATACGAGCTGCCAGCAGGTCGCGCGAGACGAATGCGTTGAGAGGCTGCGACCCGCCGATGCGCAGGCTGAAGCTGCCGAGACTCGTGTCCGGAACGACCGCAGCCACGGTGAGCCGCAGGGTGGAGGTGCTGTCGGCGACTGCCGCGAGCGGCGCCTCGGCGGGCATGGTCGTCGCCGGCTGGAAGCGCAGGAGCACCTCGTCGCCCGGGCCCGCGTCCAGCCGCCTCGCGAGCGGCTCGTTCAGGAGCACCTCGTCGGGTCCAGGCACCGGGGGAGCGTCCCCCGCGGCAACGAGCGCCCGGAAGTCCGGACCCACGCCGAGCACCTGCACGGACGGCACGCGTATCTCCCCGCCCCGGGCGCTCGCCGAGCCGGTGATGCTGACGAGGGAAGCCGCCTCCCCGCCGAGCTGCGCGGCGATCTCTCCGGCTAGCCCGGTCCGGAAGAACCTGTCCCCGCCCTCCAGCGCGTACTCCGTGCGGCCGAGTCGGGACAGGGCGATGGCGCGCAGGCTCGCCCGGACAGAGTCTCCGGCGCCGAGGGCTGCCACGAGCACGGCGGTGGCGACGGCCGCACCGGCTGCCGTCGCGAGGCCGGTCCGCCAGCGGTGCACGAGGCTCCGCAGCATCAGGGTCACCGTCTTCATCCCGCGAGCACCCCGCTGTGCAGCTCGAGCCGGCGCCCCATGAGCGAGGCGAGCGCCACCGAGTGGGTGACCACCACGAGGCTCGTGCCCTCCTCGCGGTTCACCTCGACCAGCAGTTCAGCGAGCTCGCGGGCCGACCGCTCGTCGAGCGACCCGGTCGGCTCGTCGGCGAGCAGCAGCCGGGGCCGGTTCACCAGCGCCCGTGCCACCGCGACCCGCAGGCACTCGCCGCCGGAAAGCTCCGCGGGTCGATGGCCGAGCCGGTCGGCGAGGCCCACCCGTTCGAGCAGACGGCGTGCCCGCGCCGAGGGCGGCTCCCCTCCCTCTGCCGCCGCACCAGCCCGGCGCACGGGAATCGTCGGTACCAGCACGTTCTCCCACGCCGAGCACTGCGGCAGCAGCCGGTGGGACTGGAACACGAATCCGATGCGCCGGCTGCGCGCCTGGGCGCGCTCCCGGTCGCCCATGGCTGCGAGGTCGGCCCCGTCAAGGAGTACGCTCCCCCGGTCGCTCACGTCCAGACCGCCCATCAGCGCGAGCAGCGTGCTCTTGCCCGAGCCTGACGGGCCGACCACCGCCACCGTCTCGCCGGGCCCGATCGCGAGGCTGACGCCGTTCAGCACCGGGATCGATCGGCTGCCGTCGGGGGAACGGAACGCCTTGTGCACGTCCCTCAGCTCTAGCACCGCGGCACCGCTCATCGCGACCTCCTCGCACGCTCGACCGCTGCTTCCAGCCCGGCCGCCATGCTGGCCGTGCTGTACCGTGCGCGCACGGCATCGCTCCCGGCCCGGCCGAGCGAATGGGCCTGATCGCGGTCCGAGGGCAGGTCAGAGAGCGCACGGGCCAGGGACTCGGCGGAGCCGGGCTCGCACAGCAACCCGCCCCCGGTATCATCCACCAGTTCCGTGAAACCTCCGGCGCGAGGCTGGACCACGGGAACGCCGGCAGCCCCGGCCTCGAGGAGGAACGTGCCGAACGCCTCGCTGCCGGGGACTGGAACCGAGAGCACGGTGAGAGAGGCGATGAAACGCGCTCGGTCTTCCTGGCCGAAGGCGTGGACGAACTCGGCCCGGCCGCCGGCACGGACGATGCGGCGCTTGATCGAGGCGATCAGGGACGCGTCCGCTGCCGTGCTGCCTCCTGTGTACCGGAGCCGGAGGCCCGGGAACCTGGCCCCTTCGAGGAGCAGCACGAAGGCGTCGGCCAGGAGCCCCGCGCCCATCCTCTCGCAGACCCGGGAGAGGTACCCGATCACCGGCGGATCGAAGGGAAGCCCGCCGGGGCGGGCCGCAAACGCTTCGACGTCGATGCCCACGGGAACGATGGCGATTCGCGCCTCCGGGATCGCCATCCGTTCAGCCATGAACCGGGCATACCACCGGCTCACGGGCAGGAAGAGGTCCACGTCGACCGCACGCTCCCGCAGCACCTGCCAGGCGACGGCCCGGTCCTCCGCGCCCAGCGAGTCTATCCAGGTGTCCTCGTCCTGCAGCGTGCAGAGCACCGGCACGCCCAGCTCACGGCGCGCGCGCCGGGCGATCCCCAGGAGCAGGCAGTTCGAGAGGGTCAGGCCGGTGAGGCCCGATGCGTTTGTTGCTCCGGCCATGGCGCCGGCAGCCCGCAAGAGCGGCGGAGCGTCGAGCAGGCGTTCTACCCAGCGCGGGGCGGAGCGTAGCGACGGGAACCGGTGTCGCAGGTACAGGTTGACCGCGCCGTAGAACAGGGGCTGGTGTCGGTCCGATGCCGGAGAGGCGGCAGCCACGTCGTGGCCCCGGTCTCGCAGCGCCCGCTCGAGCGCGTCGTCGCGTGCGCAGTTCTCGCAGGAGAACCGTGGCCCGGCGCCTGCTGCGATCAGCGCGATCCTCATGGTGCCGCCCCGAACGCGTACAGCGACCCGTCGTCGCTTCCCACGATCACCATGCCCCCGGCGACCGCCGGCGAGCCCGAGAGCGGGCCGCCGATCTCGTACGACCAGCGCTGTCGGCCGTCGTCGAGGGCCAGCACCACGAGCCTGCCGTCCATGGTTCCCACCACGAGCGCGTCGCCGGCGATCACCGGCGAACCGTCCACCGCGGATCCCGCGTCCCACGTCCAGCGCGTCTTCCCCGTCCCGGCGTCGACGCAAAGGAGCCTGCCGTCACGGCCGCCGATGGCGACGACCCCAGCGCCCGCGGCCGGCGAGGAGAAGAACCCGGCAGCCTGCGCACCACCCTCCTGCCCGCTGCCTGGCCCGGCGGTCCAGGCGATCTTCCCAGTCGCGATGTCCGCGCACAGGAGCCGGCCGGAGGCGGTGCCCGTATATGCACGGCCAGCGAACACGGCCGGGGATGCCGGCACGTAGGAGCCGGCCGTGATCGCGGAGACCTCCCGGCCGTCGAGGATCGACACCGCGTGCAGCAGGCCGTCGCACCCCCCGAAGACCGCGAGGTTGCCCACCACGGCCGGCGCGCCGTTGATGAAGTTGCCGGTGGCGAATGTCCACGAGACCCGGCCGGTCCTCGCATCCACGCCGTACAGGCTTCCGTCGTAGCTGCCCACGACGACGGTCGCTGCGCCCGAGGACCCGGCCCGGTGGAAGTTCGCCGATCCCATGACCTGTCCCCCGGTCTCCACCTGCCAGCGCTTCCGGCCCGTGGCGGAGTCCAGCCGCAGGAGCAATCCCCCGAGAGTCCCCACGTACACCGCGTCCCCGTCGAGCACGGGCGGAGCTTCCACCGCTGAGCCGACGTTGCTCGCCCAGAGCCGGCGCCCGGTGGCGAGGTTGAGCGCATACACCTTCCCGTCGCCCGAGCCGACAAAGACGCGGCCGCCGCCGACCACGGCCGACGACTTGATCGGTCCCCCGGTCTTGAAGACCCAGCGCAGCTTGAGCGAAGCGGGCAGCCGGGTCGGGGCTACCCCGGCGAGACCGCTGTCGCCCCGGAAGATCGGCCAAGTGTCGGCGGTCGGCTGGAGCGCTTCGCCGGGCGCCGTGGCGGCTGCAAAGACGAAGCAGAGGATGCCGGCGAGCCGGGCTGCGGCTGCTCGCCAGGCTTCTGGTCGTCTCATTCCCGCGCTCCTTTCCGTCCCGCAGTATCCCATGTCAGCGCCCCGGTGGGGCAGGCTGCCACGCACGCCGCGGCACTCGAAGGGAGCGCCCGGCCGATATCGTCGCCGAACGGCACCCGGACCCTTGCCTCGGGCCCCCGGCCCGAGAAGGAAAGGCCGGGCCGGTCACCGGCCGCCTCGGCGATTCGCACGCAGATCCCGCACTTGATGCACTTGCCCGGCTCGAGGCTGAGCCCGGAGCCTCCGGCAACGAGCTCGATGCGCCGGCTTTCGGTTCCCGCGTAGCGCCGGGCATCGGCACCGAGCTCGTCGGCGAGCCGGCGGAGCCGGCAGGAATCCTTTCGCAGGCAGTCGCAGTCGAGGCACCGAGGCGCCTCTGTTATGTCGGCGTCGGGTGCCGGTGCCGATGTCGCCCCGCCCGATTGAGCCCCGGATTTCCCGGCAGCGCGTTGCGCGAGCATTGCCAGGTCTTCCACGGACAGCACGCCCCGGCGCGAGTCGAAGCGTCGCGGCTCGGGTTCCGGCGGACGGCCTGCCAGGAACGAAGCGACTGTTAGCGCGACCTTCATCCCGTCCGCGACGGACCGCACCGCGAGCCGAGTCGGTTGTTCGAGCGTCGCGTTGCCGCAGACGAAAACGCCGGGGAGGCTGCACACGCCGGTGGTCCGGTCCACGTGGCCGGCATCCGGCAGCAGCGCGTAGAGGCTCTCCCGCGAACCGGTGGCCAGCACGAGTGCGTCGTGTTCCATCCGGATCCCCTCGAGCTCGCTGCCCGGTCCGACGGCGCGCCCGGTGCGGAACTCGATGTCCAGCCTGCGCAGCACGCCGACATCAGCTTCGAGAACTTCCGGGGGCGCCGGCAGCATGTCCCCGGGGTGGTCGCGGCCATCGAACACAACGCACCGGTGGCCGTTCCGCGCGAGGAAGTACGCAGCGGAAAGCCCGGCAGGTCCCGCGCCCACGATGGCGACATTCTTCCCGGTCGATGGGAGGGCTGGCGGGGTGAACGGATCCGCACCGGTGAGGCCAGTTTCGGCCGCGGCGCGCTTCAGGCCACAGATGTCGACGGCCGAATCCACGCGCTTTCTCCGGCACGCCTGCCGGCAGGGCGCGGGACAGACCACGGCGAGCGTCCAGGCTAGCGGCAGGCGCTCCATGATCCTCGCGAGCGCGGCGAGCCAGTCGCCGGCTGCGATCCGACGGATCGCGTCGGGGATGTCGGCGTGCGCGGGGCAGGCGCGGGTGCACGGAGCTTCGCAGTCGCAGTCGTGCTCGGCGAGCAGCAGCTCGACCGATCTCCTGCGGGCAGCGACGACTCTCTCGCCGCAGGTCCGCACACGGTCGCCGTCGGATGCCTGCGTGGCGCACGCCGGCACCAGGCGTCCCGAGCGCTCGTCCTCCACGAGGCAGACCATGCACGAGGTGTGGTGCGGCAGGCCCTCCCGGAAGCAGAGCGTGGGGATCGGGATGCCGAGTCTTTTCGTGGCGTCGAGCAGGGTCACGCCCTTGGACACGCTGACCGGCCGGCCGTCCACGAAGAGCTCAGGCACGGGGCGCCTCCGCCGGCACGTCGGCCCGGTCGACGATGTCGACCGCCTCCGAAGGGCACACCTGCCGGCAGTTGCCGCACCGGATGCAGTGCGTCTGGTCGATGACGTGCCGCTCGTAGGGTCGGGCCTCGATGGCGGTCGCCGGGCAGCGTTGGGCGCACCGGGTGCAGCCGATGCATTTCTCGGTGATCGTGTAGGCGATAAGCGCCTTGCACCGGCGGGCCGTGCACTTACCCCGCAGGTGATCCTCGTACTCGCTTCTGAAATACCGGAGCGTCGACAGCACCGGGTTCGGCGCGGTCCTCCCGAGACCGCAGAGGCTGCCATCCTTCACAACCCCGGCCAGCTCCTCGAGCAGCTCGATGTCGCCGGCATTCGCGGTTCCCGCGCAGAGGCCGGCCAGGATCTCGTGCATCCGCCGGGTGCCGACCCGGCAGGGGCCGCAGGTGCCGCAGGATTCGCGCCGGGTGAAGTCCATGAAGTAGCAGGCAACGTCGACCATGCAGTCGGTCTCGTCGAGCACGACCATGCCGCCCGATCCCATCATGGCGCCGGCACCCGTGAGGCTCTCATAATCCACGGGCAGGTCGACGAGGCGTTCCGGAATACACCCGCCCGACGGACCACCGATCTGCACGGCCTTCAGGCGCTTGCCGCCCTGGACTCCCCCGCCGATCTCCTCGACGATGCGCCGGATCGGCATGCCCATCGGCACCTCGATGAGACCCCCGCGCAGGATCTTGCCGGCCAGGGCGAAGGTCTTCGTGCCGGGGCTCCGCGGCGTGCCGACGGCCCGGAAGGCGCCCGCACCGCGCGCGACGATCCACGGCACCGTGGCCAGCGTTTCCACGTTGTTCACGAGGGTCGGCTGCCCCCACAGGCCCGCGCGCGAGGGGTACGGAGGCCGGGCCCTGGGCACGCCGCGCCGGCCCTCGATGGCCGCGATCATCGCGGTCTCCTCACCGCAGACGAAGGCGCCCGCGCTCTCCGCGATCTCGATCCGCAGCCCGCCGAGCACGCCCCGGTCGGCGCACAGCCGGATCGCCTCGCGGACGCGCCGGATGGCCAGCGGGTACTCCGCGCGGATGAAGAAGAGGCAGGCTTCGGCTCCCACCGCGAAGGCGGCGATGGCCATGCCCTCGATCACGCGGAAGGGGTAC
>JAPLSM010000380.1 GCA_026398635.1 Spirochaetota bacterium
CGACTTCCTGCTCGAGAACCGGCACCTCTGGCTGCGCTCCTCCCGGCCGCACGCGATGATGCGCATCAGGAACACCGCCATCATGGCCTTCCGGCGGTTCTTCCACGATGAAGGGTTCCTGCTCATCGACACCCCGATCCTGACCGGCTCCATCGGCGAGAGCGCCGGCACCCTGTTCGAGGTGCCCTACTTCGACCTGGGCACCGCGTACCTCGCGCAGACCGGGCAGCTGTACCTCGAGGCGGCCTGCGCGGCCTACGGCCGTGTCTACAACTTCGGGCCGACCTTCCGGGCTGAGAAGTCCAAGACGCGTCGGCACCTGACCGAGTTCTGGATGCTCGAGGCGGAAGTGGCATACGCGGACAACGAGGACAACATGCGGCTGCAGGAGCGCATGGTGAGCGCGGTGGTGGCCGCAGTGCTCGCCGGCCACCGGGACGACCTCGCGGTGCTCGAGCGGGACACCGGTCCGCTCGGGAAGGTGACGGTGCCGTTCGACCGTCTGGACTACGGTGAGGCGGTCAAGGTGCTTCAGGCGAAGGGCAGCGCGATCCAGTGGGGCGACGACCTCGGCGGCGAGGACGAGACCATCCTCACGAAGATGCACGAGAAACCGGTGTTCGTGACCAACTACCCGAAGAAGGCCAAGGCCTTCTACATGAAAGAAAACCCTGCAAACCCCGAAACGGTGCTGTGCTCCGACCTGCTTGCGCCCGAGGGTTACGGGGAGATCATCGGCGGCTCGCAGCGCGAGGACGCGCTGGAGAAGCTGGTCCACCGCATCCGGGAAGAGAAGCTGCCCGAGGAGTCCTACGGCTGGTACCTGGACCTGCGGAAGTTCGGGTCCGTGCCGCACTCGGGGTTCGGTATCGGCCTGGAGCGCACGCTCGCCTGGATCTGCGGCGCGCAGCACATCAGGGAGTGCATCCCCTTCCCGCGGACGATTTCAAGGATATATCCGTAGGCATGGGCTTTCGCCTACGCACGCCAAGGGCGTGCTAGGGCTGACGCCCTAGGGATGCCGCAGGTCGGCCCTAGGGCGGCAGCGACGTGCGAAGCGCGTCGCGGGAGCCCGTGCGCATGGGCTCTCGCCTACGCACGCCAAGGGCGTGCAAGGGCTGACGCCCTAGGGATGCGCGTAAGGCCGACCAGTAGCCAAGGGACGGCGATCAGGCACGGCGAAGGCCGCGTGGCGCCCCTCACTCGCTCGCGGTGAAGCTCCACTTTCCGTCCGCGCCCCGGTGCCCGCGGATGGATTTGTCGTGGTCCATCTTCCGGCACGCCTCGACCACGGCGAACCGCGCGGCGTTCGTTTCGGGGCCGCGCACCTCCGTCATGCGGATCCGCTCGAGCCACCCCGCCCGCTCGCCGTCGGGGAGCGCAGCGAGGATGTGCTCCCGCACGGTCGGCAGGGTGGACGCGAGACCGAGCAGGAGGTCGCGCTCGCGGGCGCGCGCCATCATCGCGCGGATCGCTTTCGCGTCGAAGAGCATGAGGTCCTCGAAGACGAACATGTTCTGTTTGACCGTTTCCGCGAACTCGGGATCGCAGCGCTCCAGTTCCTCAACGATGCGACGCTCGGTGCCGGGGTCCACGTAGTTCAGGATGTCGATGAACTCCGCCAGGCTGAGCGCGGCATGGCACTCCTCGACAAAGGCCACGCCCTTGTCGACCTCGCCGATCGCCGCGAGCACGTCCGCGTCGAACTTCGTGCGGGCCTTCACGCAGGCGCACATGCGCACCTGACTCGCGAGCGAGAGCCGCTCGAGCACGCAGGCGCCGTCCCGAACCTTCTGCACCGATTCCATTGTTACCCTCCTTGCCCAGGCATCCCCGCCGAGCGCGCATCTCGCCAGACCGCAGGTCCGGCTCCAGCAAGCTTATCACGAACCGCTCGAACGCCGCGAGATCGCCGTCACGGGTTGCGAGCACGGTGTCGCGTTCCTGCCCTGCCCCGAATGCTCTCCTCTGAAGACGTGCGGAAGGCGGGAAGGTTGGGAAACCCCTCACACCTCGAGCGGGTCGATGTGGATGAAGGCCCGCGAGATCTCCTCCATGTCCTCGATCGCCCACTGGACCTGCTTCCCGATCGCGTGCGCCTTTTCGATGTCCATGCGCCGGTCTACGTTGATGTGCACCTCGATCTCGACCGTGGTGCCCACGTAGTGCGCGAACACATCGTTCAGGGCGAGCACCCCCTCGACGGCCCGGGCCTTATCGCGGATCCGGTCCAGCAGCTCCTTCGGGGGGACCTCGCCCATGAGGTACTTGATGTTGTCGCGCCCGATCGCGAAGCCAGCCCTGATGATCCACAGGCCGATGAGGATGGCGACGATCGGGTCGAGCACCGGCAGGCCGAGGTTGGCGGCGGCCACCCCGGCGAGGACCGCAGCGGAGACCAGCACGTCGTTGCGGTGGTCCGCGGCGGAGGCCATGAGCGCCGTGCTGCGCGAGCGCAGTGCCACCGACCGGGCGACGAGATGCATGCCCAGCTTGACCACCATGACGCCGGCAACGAGCAGGAGTGGCAGGATGCCCGGCTCCACCCCGGGGCCGCCGGCGACGAGCCGGGTCGCTGCCTGGACGATGACCTCGAACCCCACGATGCCCGTGAAGATGGCCACGATGAGGCCTGCGATGGGCTGCGCGCGGTGGTGGCCGAAGGGGTGGCCCTCGTCGGCCTCCTGGTAGGAGGCGCGTATGCTGATGAACACGATTGTGGACGCGATGATGTCCGTGAACGAGTTCAGCGAATCCGAGATGATTGCGATGCTGTTGAAGGCGAGGCCGATGACGATCTTCCCCCCGAACAGCACCGCGTTGCCGACGATGCCCATCCAGATGGCGAAGCGTTCGGACCGTCCCAGCGCGCGCTTTTTCACCGGATCGCCCCCTCCCGCCTCACCTTCAGGAACCCCGCCAGCAGCAGCCCGGCCATGACCAGGCCCACGACGGTCATGCCCGTGGTATCGTCTGTGCGGTTGCCGTCCATCTCCACGAGCGGGGAGAGCACGACGAAGAACGCGAGCGCGCCGCTCGCGAGCGCCCACTGGTTCGCGGGGGTCCAGGAGAATGCACGCACGAGCTCCCGCAGTCCCAGGAAGAAGCCCGCCGCCAGCCAGCACACCATCGCCATGGTCACGGCGGCGGGAAAGAGCTTCGTGTTCGGCACGACCCAGTTGAGCACGAAAAACGCCACCGTGCAGACCGCGCCGAAGAGGAAGAACGGCAGCTCGCGAGGGCCCGGCACGCGCGGCGCACCCGCGGGCGACCGCGGGGCGATACCCACCGGCCCGGCCGGCGGCCGCACGAGCCGGGCCGCGGCAACCAGCCCGGCGACCGCGACCACGGCGCCGAGGTACGGCACGATGGGCGGACGGAAGGACGTGAGGGCGATGAAGCCGAACGCCACGTCCGCGAGAAGGAGCACCGCGAACACGATCAGGCCAGGCATCCTAAGCCAGGGCCGGTTACGCCACCTCGGAAACGCCAGTTCGGTCAGGACGATCGGGATGCAGATGCTGAACAGACAGTGGTAGATCGTGAGCTCCAGGGACCACACCCAGTTCACCCCATACATCCGGCCGTAGCTGCCCAGGATGCCGAGGTCCTGCCAGTTCGGGTCGAAGAAGCTCTTCACCATGAGCCCTTCCTCGACGATCCCATACGCCGCACCGAGCAGGAGCCTTCCCGGCCAGCCGGTGCCCCAGCGGAACGCGAGCTCGCGCACGAGCAGCGCGCCGCTGCCGTACAGCAGGCTCATCACGGTCAGGCCGAACACCGTGAAGAACTCGACGGGGGGCGAGGAGCTGGACAGGAGCTCCCCCACCACGGGCGAGAGGAAGTACAGCACGAGCGCGGGCCAGGGCAGTCGCGCGCGCCGCGGTCCGGTATGCACGGTGGCCTCCGGGCGGCAGTATAGACGGGAGGCGCCCCGGTGGTCACTCCCGCGGCGAACCGAACACGAGACGACGGTCCAGGAAATACTTGGCGGTGTACCCGAGGCACAGGCCGACCGCGCCGCCCGCGTACCGGGCCCATTCCGCGCGGAACACGGAAAGAAAACCCAGCTCGACCGCCCAGAAGATTCCGGTGGTGAGAACCCCCGTGGCCGCGTAGCGGATGAACGCGCGCAGGTCCTGGGCGACTCCCCGGCCCTTGAAGGCGAAGATCCACCGGCTGTCGAGCAGGTACTTCACCGCCAGTCCCGCGCCGGTGCCCGCAGCGAGCGCCGCGAGGTCACGCATCGGCCATGGCCACACCGTGCTCGCGACCCGCTGTGCGCCGAGGTTGACGAGGGTCGCCGCGAGCGCGAACAGCGCGTACGCGGCGGCGGTGCGCGCCCGTGAGGCGGCCCGCTCCTTCACGACGCGACGACCAGCACGATGACGACCGCGATGAGCCATGCCGCGACGGTCACGACGAGCGGGATGTCCCTCAGCACCACCTCCGCGACATCCCCGCCCTTCCCCCGCTTCATGACGAGGTAGAGGTAGCGCAGGAGCCCGTACACGACCAGAGGTACGGTTCCGACCAGGAGGTCGGCGCTGGCCCCCCTGCCCGCTACGGCCTGGATGACGTACAGGGAGTACGTGACGATGGTGATGGACACGGACATGACGATCAGGAGGTCGAGCAGCGGCACCGTGTACTCGGAGAGGACCGCCCGAGCGGATCGTCCGCCGGCCGCGGCGACCTCGCTGCGCCGCTTCGAGAATCCCAGGAAGAGCGACACGAAAAACGTGGTGAGTGTCATCCAGGACGTGACGGCTACGCCGAGGGCCGCGGCGCCCGCGAACACGCGGAGCATGAACCCCGCGGCGATGGCCATGACATCGATGAGGACGATCCGCTTCAGCTTCCAGGAATAGGCGAGGTTCAGCAGGGCGTAGGACGGTCCCGTCGGGCCGGGCTGCGCCGGTCCCCGTCCCGGTCGACGATGTCGTTTAGCGCGTAGACGGCCGAGGAGACGAGCGAGAAGGCCGTCGCAGCGAGCAGTGCCCGCAGCACCTCCGCCGGCTCCACGGCCGGCAGCCGGAACAGCAGGGGAGCGAGCACGAAGCCGTTCTTGACCCAGTGCCGGGGGCGGAGCAGCCTGAGCAGGCTAGAACAATGCCTTCGCAATTTTCAGCACCCCCTGCTTCCACTCCGATCGGTGCGAAATGCCGCTGCGTCCGGACACGAGTGCCCGGTTGGCGAGGTACCAGCGGAAGTTCGCGAGCAGGGCTTCCCGGTTCGAGTACCGGGGACGGAATCCAAGGACCCGCTCGGCCTTCTCGATGGAAACCACGGATTCCTTCCCGGCGGTGTCGTACACCCACCGGTAGACCGGCGAGAGGTGCAATACCTCCAGCACCCGGAGCGCGGCGCGGGCCGGGCGTTCGGGGATGCTCACGATCCGGCGGCCGAACCCGGCCTCGTCGAGGACGGCCTGGAAGTCCGCGCGGATCGTCGAAAACTCGCGCGCGCCGATGTTGAACACATCCGACACGGCCGACGGCCCGCCCTCGAGGCAGAGGAGCACGGCCTCGCAGAGGTCCCGCACGTCGAGCAGCTGGTAGCGGTTGCCGCCCCGGCCGAGCACGGGGAACCCCTTCCCGTCGGCCGCCCAGTCGAACAGCAGCGAGAACACCCCCAGGCGCTCGGGCCCGATGAAGGACTTCGGTCGGAGTACCGGCACGTTCATGCCACGGGCCCGGTACTCGCCGCACACCTGCTCCGCGAGGATTTTCGCCCTCCCGTACGGCCCGACCCCGACGAGCGGATCGGCCTCGAGCACGGGCACCCGCTCGGGCACCCCGTACACGGCGGTCGAGGAGATGAAGACGAACCGGTCCACGCCCTTCCGGAAGGCCTCCTCCAGGAGGATGCGCGTCCCCTCCACGTCCGTCGACCGGATGTCCTCCCGACGGTAGAGGGGCAGCGCGGCCGCGCAGTGCACGACCGCGTCGACCGACTCCATCGCCCGGCGCACGACCTGCCGGTCCCTGATATCTCCGGTGATCTCCTCGACGCTGCCCGGGACGGATCCCTCGAGGCGCGCGATGTCAAGCGATCGGAGGACCGTGGCCGGCCGCCCGCCCAGGCGCCGGACGAGGTTGATGCCGAGGAACCCTGCTCCGCCGGTCACCAGAACGCGCACCCGTCACTCCCCCAGCCGGAGCCGGTAGACCACCCAGGATCGATCGGGTTCGATGTGAACCTCCTCGATACGGAATGGCATCCGAGCGCGAAACTCGGTAAGGGAAAGCTCCCGCACATCGTCCGCGGAGGCACCGGGATCGATGAGGAGCCACAACTGGTCCAGCACGGCGCGCTCGGGAAACCCCAGCGTGGAGACGAACACGGGGAATCCGGCATGCAGCGCGCGCAGCATGGCCTGCGCATCCTCCAGTACGCTCTCCGGCGTGACCGTGAGCCCGAATTGCGAATGGAGCGTGAAGCCGAGTTTCCTGCCGAGCGCCTCCACGTAGTAGAACCTGAGCGGGTAATCGGCCCTGGCGTCGTTGTCCCAGAAGTGCGACCCGCGCGGCAGGCGTTTCATCAGTGCGGTGCAGTATTTCTCCGCCTCCCGGTACCCTGGCCGCGCGGGGTTCATGACGTAGACTGCGGGATCCCAGAGGTCGGACACGTAGGCGGTTTCCCGGTAAAGGGAGGTGTAGCGCGACATCAGCGCGTGAAAGCCCGGCAGCCAGCTGATGCCCGTGTAGAGCAGGACCGGGAACACGAGCGTTGCCAGCACGGGGATGCGCACCCGGTCGCGACCCGCCGCGAGAAGCGCATCCACGCCGAGGATCAGCGGCACGCCGAGCATGACGTAGACGGGCAGCGAGAACGCGTACATGTCCCAGATCAGGTAGTTCGCGGACCAGATGATCTGCGCGGCAATACCCACCCCGAAGAACAGGAAGCAGCCCCGGCGCGCCTTCATCCGCCAGAAGCGCCACAGGCCCCACGCGGCGAGTCCGAAAGCCGCGGACGGGAAGTTCCAGGCGATCAGGAACAGGTAGTTCAGGCGCCAGAACAGCTTCTGCCCGGCAGCCAGGCCGGTCGGGAAGAGGAATGAACCGAAGGTTTGCGTGCCCGTCGCGTACGCGAGAGTGGAGGTGAATGCGTTGACATCCAGGGGCAGCAGCCCGCCGGCGAGCCAGGAGTATTGCTGGAGGAACAGCACCGCGTACGGTGCCGCGCCGGCAGCGTACGCGAGCACCAGGATGGCAGCCTTCCACCAGGCGATGCCCGGCCGCCGCACGGCGAGG
The DNA here is from genome assembly GCA_026398635.1 of Spirochaetota bacterium. Classification (GTDB taxonomy): domain Bacteria; phylum Spirochaetota; class Spirochaetia; order SZUA-6; family Fen-1364; genus JAPLSM01. The sequence continues at coordinate 7,260 of JAPLSM010000380.1, forward strand.
TAGACCACGAGGGCGGCGAGGGCGGGGACGAACAGCGCCATGAGCACGTGGTTGAACACGCCCAGGCCGGCGGCGAAGAAGGCCACGACGAGGTGGCCGAACCCCCCCGCGCGGAAGTAGCGAAACACCAGGAACAGGGTGAGCGCGATGAGCGCGCTGTTGAGGGTGTAGACCTCGATCATGGTGGAGTGCCACCACAGCGAGTGGGACAATGCCAGGCCCGCCGCGCCGATCGCGGAGGCGAGGCGGCTGCCCGTCAGCTCCCGGCCCGCCGAGTAGACCAGCAGGACCGTCAGGCTCCCGAACAGGACGCTGAGGAGGGTGAGCGCGAAGTGCGGGTCGAGGAACCGCAGCATCGCCATCCACGCGTGGCCCGCCAGGCTGAACAGGTTGTGGGTGTTGACCCACACTCCGAGTGGCAGGTTCCGGGCGATCGAGAGGATCAGCGTCGCATCGAGCCACCCGGGCGAGCGCATGGCGGTGAACCCGTACAGGAGGAGGGATCCTGCCAGAACGAAGCCCGCTGGCATGCCCGGGCGTCTGAGGAATCGCGGCGTGTTGATTCGCCCATCCTACCACGCATGCATCGGCGGTCAAGCCGCGGCTTGGAACGGACCCCGCATCCGTGGTACAAAACCGTTCACCGGGACCTGAGCGATGTACTGGGACAGGGCAGCCGAAACCATGGACCGCCGCGACCTCGAGCGGCTGCAGCTCGAACGCCTGAACGCCACCCTGCAGCGTGCGGCGCACGCCCCGTATTACCGCGACCTCCACGGCGCGCGCGGCGCCGGGCCGCTCCCCTCGCTCGTTGACATCGCGGGCCTGCCCTTCACCACCAAGGCGGACCTGCGGGACCACTTTCCCTACGGCTTCCTCGCGGTACCGATGGAGGACGTGGTGCGCCTGCACTCCTCCTCGGGCACCACCGGCAACCCCACGGTCATCTACCACACCCGGGCCGACATCGAGGCATGGGCCGACCTTGCAGCCCGGTCGATGTACATGACCGGCGTGCGGAAGGCCGACGTGTTCCAGAACATGATGGGCTACGGCCTTTTCACAGGCGGCATCGGCCTGCACTACGGCGCCGAGCGGCTCGGGGCGCTCACCATCCCCATCGGCCCGGGCAACAGCAAGCGCCAGCTGTGGTTCATGCGGCAGTTCCGCACCACGGTCGTGCACATCCTGCCCAGCTACGCGCTGCGCCTCGCCACGTTCTTCGCGGAGACGTCGATCGACCCCCGGAAGGACCTCGCCCTGCGCATCGCGTTCATCGGCGCGGAGCCGCACACGGAGGAGACCCGGCGGCGCATCGAGCAGGTGTGGGGCATCAAGGTCTACAACTCCTACGGTCTCTCGGAGATGTGCGGGCCCGGGGTGGCCTTCGAGTGCCCCGAGCAGAACGGCATGCACCTCTGGGAGGACCATTTCATCCTCGAGATCGTCGACCCCGACACGGGCCGGGTGCTGCCCGAGGGCGAGTGGGGCGAGCTGGTGCTGACCTCGCTCGCCCGGGCGGCCACGCCCCTGATCCGCTACCGGACCCGGGACCTCACCCGGATCCTGCCCGGACCCTGCGCCTGCGGCCGCACGCACCGGCGCATCGACCGGATCCGGGGCAGGTCCGACGACATGCTGATCATCAACGGGGTCAACCTCTTCCCCATGCAGGTCGAGCGCACCCTGATGCGCGAGCCGGCCATCGGCTCGAACTACCTCATCGAGGTCCACGAGGAGAACTTCATGGACCGGCTGCACGTGAAGGTCGAGCTGCGGCAGGAAGCGTTCGAGGGCACCCTCGCCGAACTGGAGCACCTCGCCGCCCGGGTCACCGACGAACTGACGGCCGAGCTTGGCGTGACGCCCGTGGTGAAGCTGCTGGAAGCCGGGAGCCTCCCCGCGGCCGAAGGCAAGGCCGTGCGCGTGGTCGACCTGCGGAAGTCCGGCGGAAAGGGGGCGTAGCGTGGCGTTCCACCTCTCCGTGTTCGTGGAAAACCAGCCCGGCAAGCTGGAGCGCATCACCCGGACCCTCGCGGACGCGGGGCTCAACATCCGAGCCTTCTCGATGGCGAGCGCAGGCGAGTTCGGCGTGGTGCGCGTGCTCGTGAGCGATCCCGAGCGGGGGTTCGCCGCGCTGAAGGACGCCCGGTTCACGGTGAGCCGGCGCCGGATCCTCGTGGCGCTCATAGACGACCGGCCGGGCGCACTGCACGACCTGCTCGTCACGCTGTCCTCGAGTCGTGTGAACGTCGAGGACTGCTACGGCTTCGTGCTCGAGGGAGGCCGCAAGGCGGCGATCGTCTTCGAGGTCGAGAAGTTCCCCGAGGCTGAGGCCGCGCTCGCGGGTACGGGCATCCACCTCGTGCCGGACGACGAGATCTACCGACTGTAGGAGCTGAAAGGCATGATCTGGGACACCGATTACGAAACCCTCCCGAGGACCGAGCTGGCGAAGCTGCAGGGCGAGCGCCTCTGCCGGCTGGTGGACGTGCTGTACCGGCGGGTGCCCTTCTACCGGCGCAAGATGGACTCGCTCGGCGTGAAACCGCTGGACATCCGGGGCATCGAGGACATCATACGTCTGCCGTTCACCACCAAGGACGAGATGCGGGAGGTCTACCCGTACGGCCTGCTCGCGGTGGACCTCAAGGAAATCGTCGAGATCCACACCTCCTCGGGCACCACGGGTAAGCCCGTGGTCGACGCCTACACCGCCGGGGACATCGACATCTGGTCGGAGGTGATGGCCCGCACGCTGGCCACCGGCGGCACGGCCCGGCACGACATCGTGCAGAACGCATTCGGCTACGGCCTGTTCACCGGCGGGCTCGGCGTGCACTACGGGGCGCATCGCATCGGCGCCACCGTCATCCCCATCTCGGGCGGCAACACGAAGCGTCAGCTCGCGATCCTCCAGGACTTCGGTTCCACGGTGCTCACCTGCACGCCGTCCTACTCGCTGTACCTCGCCGAGGCGGCGCGCGAAGAGGGCGTCGACCTCTCGAAGACCGGCCTGAAGGCGGGTTTCTTCGGTGCCGAGCCGTGGAGCGAGACCATGCGGAAGGAGATCGAGGCGAAGCTCCACCTGCTGGCCATCGACATCTACGGCCTGACGGAGATCATCGGCCCGGGGGTCGCCTCGGAGTGCGAGCGGCAGGACGGCCTGCACGTGTTCGAGGACCACTTCTACCCCGAGATCATCGACCCCGCCACGGGAAAGTCCCTGCCCGACGGCGAGAAGGGCGAGCTGGTGATCACGACGCTCACCAAGAGCGGGACGCCGGTCCTCCGCTACCGGACCCGGGACATCACCTACCTGGACCGGCGCCCGTGCGCCTGCGGCCGGACCTCGGCCCGGATGCACCGGGTGCTGGGGCGTACGGACGACATGCTCATCATCCGGGGCGTTAACGTCTTCCCGTCGCAGATCGAGCAGGTTATCCTCGCGGTCGAGGGCGTGGAGCCGCACTACCAGCTGGTGGTGGAGCGCCGCGACCAGCTCGACGAGCTGGAGGTACAGGTCGAGATGAACGAGCGCCTCTTCTCGGACGAGATCCGGAACCTGGAGGGCACGGAGCGCCGGATCGAGGAGATGCTGTTCGGCGCCCTCAACATCCACACCCGGGTGAAGCTCGTCGAGCCCAAGTCGATCGCGCGCAGCGAGGGCAAGGCGAAGCGGATCATCGACAAGCGGCAACTGTAGCCCGCACCCCACGGAGGCAGGATATGAGCGTGAAGCAGATCTCGGTCTTCCTCGAGAACAAGAAGGGGCGGCTGGCCGAGGTGACGGAAACCCTCGAGCGCGAGGGCCTGAACATGCGGGCCCTGTCGCTCGCGGACACCGCGGACTTCGGCGTATTGAGGATCATCGTCGACGACGTGGACCGGTGCCTCGCGGTGCTGCGGATCGCCGGGTTCGTGGCGCAGGTGACCGAGGTGGTCGC
>JAPLSM010000062.1 GCA_026398635.1 Spirochaetota bacterium
TTCAGCGTGGCCAGGGCGGCCTGGCGCCGGATCGCCGACCTCGACCCCGGCAACGCGGAGGCGGGTCGCCGCGCCGACGCCCTGGAAATCGCGGAGCTGAGGCGGGATGGCGACGCGCTGGCCGCCAAGGCGATCGCCAGGCTCCGCGAGGTCGGCATCGAGAACGCGCGGCCCGTGTACCAGGAGGCGCTGAAGAAGTACGAGCTGGCGCTCGCCCGCGCACCCAGCGACGCCGAGACGCAGCGCGCGGTCCGCGAATTGACAAGGCTCTTCAGCGATCCCGAGGTGCTCAAGCCGTCGATCACGATCATCGAGGCGCGCGTCGACGAGCTGTTTCCGTCGATGATGCAGCGCTACCGGGACGAGGGCATCGGCACGGTGACGGTGAAAAACACGGGAGCCGTGGCGCTCGAGGGGCTCGTCGCGACCGCAGCCCTGTCGCCGTGGTTCGACGCACCGGTCGCCTCCAAACCGTCGGGCCGGCTCGAGCCCGGCGCTTCCGTGCTCATCGGCTTGCGAGCCGTGCTGCGGCAGCAGGTGCTCGAGAACGACGAGGACATGGACGTGTCGGTCACCGTGGAGGTGAACGACGGGAGCGGCCGGGTGACCGTCACGAGGGGCGTCGGTACGAAGCTCCACCGACGCAGCGCGCTGACCTGGGAGGAGACGGGCCGCATCGCCGGCTTCATCACGCCGAACGAGGAGACGGTGTCCCTGTTCGCGGCGCACCTCGCGGCCGCTGCCGCCGAAGCGAAGCGCCGGCAGGTGTCGGCGAAGCTCGCCCGCGCCATCGGCATCTGCGAGGGTCTCGCCGCGTATGGTCTCTCGTACGTCGAGGATCCCTCGGCGCCGATCTCGAAGGTCCTGGGCGCGGCGGCCATCGTCGACACGGTGCGCTTCGCGCGGGACACCCTGCTGCGGAAGGCCGGCGACTGCGACGATACCACGGTCCTGCTGGCCTCCGCGCTCGAGTCCGCGGGCATCCGCACCGCCGTGCTCACGACCCCGGGTCACATCTTCCTCGCGTTCGATTCCGGCGTGTCCGCCGAAAGCGCGGCCATCCTGGCCGCGCCCCCGCTCGAACTGCTGACGCTCGAGGGTTCGTCGTGGATACCGGTGGAGACCACCGTGCTGAAGGATGGGTTCGTGGCCGCGTGGTCGGCGGCGAGCGCCCTCGTGCGGAAGCACCGCGGCGCGGGCCTCGAGGTGCTTCCCGTGCACCTCCTGCGCGACCGGTGGCCGGCGCTGCCGCTGCCAAGGAGCTCCATCGCGATCGCCGCGCCGGCGGCATCCGCGGTGTCGGCCCGCTACGACGCCGCGGTCGCCAGCCTCGACAAGGCGGTGTACGCCGTCAGGCTCGCCGAGCTCGAGGCCGCGGCGAAAGGCCTGTCGGGAAAGCAGGAACTGCGGGTGCGCATGCGGCAGGGCATCCTGCATGCGCTCTATGGCAGGTTCGCGGAGGCGGAGAAAGTGTTCCGAGCCGCGCAGGCGAAGGATCCTTCCTTTATCTCGCCCTACGTGAACCTCGCGAATCTGAAAATGATCGCCGGCGATGTCGACGGGGCAATCACGACGCTGCGGGGGGGACTCGCGAACGTGCCGGATCCTGCGCAAATCTACCTCTCCCTCGCGCAGTGCTGCACTGCAAAGGGGGACGCAAAGAGTGCAGCGGAGTATCTGGCTGAACTGAAGAAGTCGTCACCGAATCTCGCGGCGCGTTTTCCGGAGTTGACGGCACAGCCGCAGGAATCGTCGGGGAGGGGATCTTTCAGCGGAGGATTCGAGCCGTCCCTCTGGTCGAGTGAGGACTAGCCCAATGGGCGGGGACGAGGGGCGTCGGGGCGGCAGCCTCGGCGCCCCGGATTCCCGTTACTTCTTCGCCTTCTTGACGGTCTTCTTCTTCTTGGCCGTCTTCTTCGCCGCCTTCTTCGCGGGCTTCTTGGCAACCTTCCTCTTCGCCTTGGCCATGCTCCCCTCCTCTGTGTGTGTGCGGGTCCACGGGCGGCCCGCATGATTGACCTGAGTATAGCGCATCCGCGCGCGGTTGGATACAGGAAAATCAAATTTTTTTTTACCCCCGCCTCGCGGGTCCCACGAGCCCTCGATCGGGGGTGCGTGACGCCATTCCGACGTAGTGCGAGTCGCAATCCTCGCGGTGCACACGACGCTGTATAGACGACATCCGCAGCACGCCGCACATGACACCCGTGCCGGTCGGGGCATTGCTAACAATTGCCGGGCATCGAAGCATCGAACAGACGATACCGCGCAGATCATTGCTAAGCATTGCGTTGTCGGTGCCCGGGGCTTACCATGGACCGAGGACCGCGGACCGGACGAGGCGACACACCGGCATCCGAACCGGCGGACCGCCGGCGCTTTGCGCATACGACCGCCTTGGGTCACGGACCCGGAATGCATTGTTCCGTCCCTTGATCGCGCAGGCTCATGATCGATGAACCTCGCTTTCGAAGAGAACCGTGTCGTCGATCCGGCTGTTCAGTGATCGGAAGCCGGGAACCGCACCCCACGGAGTGCTGTGGTCGGGAACCGGCTCACGATCGGCCATCCGGCGCCGGCGACGAGCCGTCCCGAAAGAAACCAGGCTCGGCGATTCATCCACCGACAGAAAATAAAGGGCGGTGCTGCCTCCTCTCCGCGAGTTGCATCCGATGGGCAGGTCCCCTTCCGCGAACCAGGCTCGGTGCTTCACCTCATCAATGGTTTGAAAAGTCTGGAATAGTCCAATTCTCTGTGGTATAATCCAATCCCAATGACGTCATGGCCTAGGAAATACAAGGTCCGGACGGGCATCGGGGCTCCGGTCTACCGTCAACTCATCGAGAAGGTCGCCCACGACATCCGCAACGGAGAGTTGAAGCCGGGTGACCGCCTGCCGTCCGAGCGCGTGCTGGCTGACCGACTGGGAATCGCCCGCGGCACCATCGGGCGGGCTTACGCCGAACTGAAACGCGCCCACGTGATCGACGTGGTACGGGGACGGGGCAGCGTCGTTTCGGCCCGGCAGCACGTGACGGACGCGGACCGGGCCGGGAAGGCCTCGGCCCTCGTCGGCGACACACTCGACCGGCTGCTTCGCCTGCGATTCTCCCCCAGGGAGATCAGGGACATGGTTGACCTCGCGGTTCGCGAGCACGAGGAACGTCTCGCCGCGCTCGCGGTGGCTGCGGTCGACTGCAACCCCGAGGCGCTGGGCATCTGGGAGCGGCAGCTCGGCCTGCTCTCCCGTGTCAGCGTGCGGAAGCTCCTCCTTGACGAACTCGTCCGTGACCCCGACCCCGCGGCCCGGCTCGCGGGCTTCGACCTCGTCATCACGACCGCCACGCACCGCGCCGAGCTCGCGGCCCTGGCGCCGGACGCGGACCGGCGCATCGTGGCAGTCGGCGTCTCGCCGAGCCAGGAGACCATCGTGGGCCTCGCGGCGCTGCGGCCGTCACAGGCCGTCGGCGTTCTGTGCGAGAGCGCGCAGTTCCTGCGGATCGTGCAGGCTCGGCTCCGGCACCTCGGGCTCGGCGGCAGCGCGACGCACCTGCTGCTTCCTGCCGATGCAATCGCGCTCGAACGGTTCCTCGCCGACCGGGATGTCCTCGTCGCGCCCCCGGGGCTGCGAGCCGCGCTGGACCGCGACACGGCCCGGTCGCTGCAGCGTTTCGACGAGCGCGGCGGCGTCGTGGTCGCCTTCGACTACCGCATCGAGCACGGGTCGCTCGCGCACCTCGAGGAGCGCATCCGCGCACTCGCCGGGGGAAGCGGGGGTCCGGCATGAGCAAGGGCACCGTGGTGCTCGGCGTCATCGGTTCCGACTGCCACTCCGTGGGCAACCGCATCCTCGACGGCTTCTTCTCGGAAAAGGGGTGGCGGGTGGTGAACCTCGGGGTCATGGTGGGCCAGGACGAGTTCATCGACGCGGCCATCGAATCCGGCGCGGACGCCATCCTCGTCTCCTCCCTCTACGGGCACGGCGAGATCGACTGCGCGGGTTTCCGGGACCGGTGCGTCGAGCGCGGCATCGAGGACATGGTGCTGTACGTGGGCGGCAACCTCGTGGTGGGCAGGATGCCGCGCGAAATCGTGGCCGCGAAGTTCACGGCGATGGGCTTCGACCGGGTGTTCATGCCCTCGGACGACCTGGAGGAAGCGGCGCGGCTGCTCGAGAGCGACGTGGCGGAACGCCGGAGGCGCCGGGCCGGTTCGGGGAGCGCATGAGCGGACGGGCCCTGAGCATCGACATCGGCTCCACGTGGACCAAGGGCGCGCTCGTCGATCTCGACGGCCCCGCCCCGCGCCTCCTCGCCCGCGATGCGGTGCCCACCACCCAGGCCGACCTCGCCGAGGGCTTCGAGCGGGTGCACCGTGCGCTCTCCCGCGGCTCGCCCGACACTCCGGTCCGCTTCTCCTCGTCGGCCAAGGGCGGCCTCGCGATCGCGGCGGTCGGCCTCGTGCCCGATCTGACGGTGAACGTGGCGCGGATGGCGGCCGCTTCCGCGGGCGGCAAGGTGACGGCGAGCTTCTCGTACCGGCTCACTGCCGCCCACGTGGCGGCGATCGAGCTGACGCGGCCCGACATCGTGCTGCTGTGCGGGGGGACCGACGGCGGCAACGAGGGGTACGTGCTCCACAATGCCCGGGCGCTCGCGGGTTCGGCCCTCGGCTGCGCGATCCTCTACGCGGGCAACGCATCGATCCGCGACGAGGTGCGCCGCATCCTCGGCGCGAAGGACCTCTCGGTGGCCGACAACGTGATGCCCGAGGTGGGCCGGCTCGACCTCGAGCCGGCCCGATCCGAGATCCGCCGCATGTTCCTCGCGCGCATCGTGGAGGGACGCGGCCTCGCCCGGGTGCGCGCCGAGACGCGCTGCGACCCGAAGCCCACGCCGCTCGCGGTCTACGAGCTGGTCGCGGCGATCGCGCGCGAAGTCCCCGGCTGGGACCACCTGTGCCTCGTCGACATGGGCGGCGCGACCACCGACGTGTACTCGAGCACCGAAAGCTTCGCCGGCGGCGAGGTCCGGGTGCTGCGCGGCATACGGGAGCCGCGCCTCACGCGCACCGTAGAAGGCGACCTCGGCCTGCGGGTGAGCGCACGGAGCGCCGCGGAGTCGTGCCGGGCCGCGATCGACGCGCTGTGCGGCGTGCCGCATGAGGCCTTCGACGCGTGGGTCGCCCGCGTGAGCGATCGGCCCGAGCTGCTCGCGGCCTCTCCTGCCGAGCGGGCCTTCGACGACGCGCTCGCGCTCTCCTGCCTCGCGCTCGCCCTCGGCCGGCACGCCGGCACCGAGGAGGAGGCCTGGACCCCGCAGGGGAAGGTCCTCGTGCAGCGCGGCAAGGACCTCGGTGCCGTCCGGCGGCTCGTGGCGAGCGGCGGCTTCCTCGCGCGCATCCGGACGGCTGACCTCGTACACCGGGCCCTCGCCGAGGCCGCGCGTCCGGATGCGAGCACCGGCGCCCGCCCGCTGCTGCCTGCCCGGCCGGCCGTGCTCGCCGACCGGGAATACGTCGTCCCCATCGCCGCCAACCTCGCCGCGGACTTCCCGCTGCAGGCGGCCCGGCTCGTCGTCGACAACCTCGTGCCACTTGAGGCGGCCGGGCAAGGAGACCCCGCATGAAAAGCAGGCGCATGAGCCCTGAAATGTTCGAGCGGCAGCGCTCGGAAGCGCTCGCCACGTGGCCTACCGGCGCCGCCGTGGACCTCGCGGAGGCCTTCGCCTACCAGGCGGCCATCCCCGAGGCGCGCCGATTCTCCCGGGCCATGCGCGACGCCGCGGCCAAGGGGAAGCTCCTGATCCAGCCGAGAGCCGGCGTCGCGCTCATCGACGAGCACATCAAGCTGCTGCGCTTCCTCGAGATCGAGGGCGAGGCGGACCTGCTGCCCACCACCATCGACGCCTACACCCGGCAGAACCGCTACGCCGACGCCGCGAAGGGCATCGAGAAGTCCGAGGCTGCCGGCACGTCGCTCCTGAACGGCTTCCCGGCGGTGAACCACGGAGTTCCCGGCTGCCGCCGGGTGACCGAGTCGGTCGAGCGGCCCGTGCAGGTGCGGCACGGAACGCCAGACGCGCGCCTGCTCGCGGAGATCACGCTCGCGGGCGGGTTCACCAGCTTCGAGGGAGGCGGCATCTCGTACAACGTACCCTACGCGAAAAACGTGCCGATCAGCCGTTCCATCGCGGACTGGCAGTACGTGGACCGGCTCTGCGGCCTCTACGGCGAGCACGGCCTCGTCATCAACCGCGAGCCGTTCGGCCCACTCACGGGCACGCTCGTGCCGCCCTGCATCAGCCTCGCCATCGGCATCATCGAGGGCCTGCTCGCCCTCGAACAGGGCGTGACGTCCCTGACGCTGGGCTACGGGCAGGGAGGCAACCTCGCCCAGGACGCGGCCGCGATCGCCGCCCTGCGCGAGCTCGCCCACGAGCGCTTCCGCGCAGCCGGTTTCAGCGGTTACGAGCTCACCACCGTGTTCCATCAATGGATGGGCGGGTTCCCCGAGGACGAGAGCAAGGCCTTCGCCACCATCTGCTGGGGCGCGGCGGTGGCGCGCCTCGGCGGAGCGGACAAGGTGATCGTGAAGACTCCCCACGAGGCCATGGGCATTCCCACGAAGGAGGCGAACGCCCAGGGGTTGCGCGCCACGCGGCAGGTGGTGAACATGCTCGCCGACCAGTCGGTCATTGTGACACCGGACATCGCGCGGGAGAAGGAGCTCATCCGCCGGGAGGTGGACGCGATCCTCGAGCGCACCCTCGCCCTCGGGGACGGCGACCCTGCCGCGGGCGCGGCCGCGGCCTTCGAGGCGGGCGTGCTCGACGTGCCGTTCGCCCCGTCGATCCACAACCGGGGAAGGGTGCTGCCCATGCGCGACGACGAGGGCTGCATCCGCCTCTTCAACACCGGCGCCCTCCCCCTCGACCCCGAGACCGCCGCCTTCCACCGCGAGCGTCTCGAGCAACGAAGCCGCACGGAAGGGCGAAAGGTCTCGTTCCAGATGGTGACCGACGACATCTACGCGATCAGCAAGGGCCGGCTGGTGGGCCGGCCCCGCTGAAGGAGATCACGGTGAAGGAAGTCCCGACGACCATCCTGCGCGCGCTCTTCGCGCCCGGCACCTCGGCGTTCTTCTTCGACGATCAGCGCGCCATCAAGGCGGGCGCGGGTCACGACGGCTTCGACTACACGGGCGAGCCTCGCACGCCGGGCTTCCGGCGCATCCGGGTGGCCGGCGAGTGCGTGTCCGTGCTGCTCGAGCTTTCCGACGGCCAGCTCGCCGTCGGCGACTGCACGGCCGTGCAGTACTCGGGCGCCGGCGGCAGGGATCCCCTGTTCCTCGCCGAATCGTACGTGCCGTTCCTCGAGCGCCACGTGCGGCCGCTGCTCGAGGGCGCGGAGGTCGCCGAATTCCGGGCCATGGCCCGGCGCGTCACCGACCTCCGCGTCGAGGGCCGTCCGCTGCACACCGCGCTGCGCTACGGCGTCACCCAAGCCCTGCTCGACGCCAGGGCGAAGGCGCTGAAGAAGCTGCGCTGCGAGGTGATCTGCGAGGAGTGGGGACTTCCGCTCGACGCGGCGCCGGTGCCGATCTTCGGACAGACCGGCGACGCACGGTACGAGAACGCGGACAAGATGATCCTGAAGCGCGTCGACGCGCTGCCGCACGGGCTCATCAACTCCGTGGACGAGAAGCTCGGCCGCGACGGGGGGAAGCTCCGCGACTACATCCGCTGGCTCGCGGCCCGCATCAGGACGCTGCAGCCCGACCCTGCCTACCGGCCCGCGCTGCACATCGACGTCTACGGCACGGTCGGTCTCATCTTCGCGAACGACCCGCGGAAGATCGCTTCGTACCTCGCGTCGCTCGAGCAGGATGCCGGCGTCTTCCCGCTGTACCTCGAGGGGCCGGTGGACATGGAGGAAAAGGCCCGGCAGATCGCCGCCCTTCGAGCCATCCGCGACGAACTGGACCGGCTCGGCTCCACGGTGAAGATCGTGGCCGACGAGTGGTGCAACACCTTCGAGGACGTGATCGAGTTCACCGACGCGAAGGCCTGTCACATGGTGCAGATCAAGACCCCCGACCTCGGAGGCATCCAGGACATCGTGGACAGCGTGCGCTACTGCGCGTCGCACGGCATGGAGGCCTACCAGGGCGGCACGTGCAACGAGACCGAGGTCTCGGCCCAGTGCTGCGTGCACCTCGCCATGGCCGCGCACCCCGCGCGCATGCTCGCCAAGCCGGGCATGGGCTTCGACGAGGGGTTCACCGTGACGCGGAACGAGATGGAGCGCATCCGGGCCGTGCTCCTCGCGCGCGGCGCGGCCGCCCCCGCAGCGGCATCCGCGCCTGCCGCGACTGCTGCCCCAACCGCCTCGAAGGGAGGTGTGATGTGAGCGAACGCGAGCTCCGGGTGCTCTCGCCCACGGCCATCCTCGGCTACGGGTTCCCCGAGGAGTCGTTCCGCCGGGGCATCGCGAAAAAGCCCCACCTGGTGGCCGCGGACGCCGGCTCCACCGACCCCGGACCGTACTACCTCGGCAGCGGCAAGAGCTTCACCGACCGGGCTTTCGTGAAGCGGGACCTCGCGTTCATGCTGCGCGAGGGGCTCGCGATCGGCGCGGTCGTGGTGGTCGGCAGCGCCGGGGGCTCGGGTGCCGCCCCGCACCTCGCCTGGTGCCGGGCCATCGTCGAGGAGATCGCGCGGGAGGAACGCCTCTCCTTCCGGTTCGGCGTCATTTCCACCGACGTGCCGAAGGAGCGGGTGAAGGCGGCTCTCCGGGCCGGCCGCATCCAGCCGCTCGCCTTCGTGCCTGCTCTCACGGAAGAGGCGATCGACGCGTCGACGCACCTCGTGGCGCAGGCGGGCAACGAGCCCATCCAGCGCGCACTCGATGCCGGGTGCAACGTGGTGCTCGCCGGCCGGTGCTACGATCCCGCCTGCTTCGCCGCGCTTCCGGTGCACCGGGGGTTCGACGAGGGCCTGGCCCTGCACATGGGAAAGATCCTCGAGTGCGGGGCCATCGCCGCCACGCCCGGAAGCGGTGCCGACTGCGCGTTCGCCACGTTGTACGAGGACCGGTTCGTGCTCGAGGCGCTCAATCCGGCCCGGAAGTTCACGCGCGAATCCGCGGCCGCGCACACGCTCTACGAAAAGTCCGACCCGTATCGCCTTCCGGGGCCGGGCGGGGTGATCGACCTCACGGCCTGCTCGTTCACCGAGATCGGCGACGGAAGGGTCGCGGTGCGCGGCAGCCGGCACGAGCGCACCGTGCCCTATTACGTGAAGCTCGAGGGCGCGCGGCGCACGGGTTTCCGGTCCATCAGCATCGCGGGCACCCGGGACCCGATCATGATCAAGGGTATCGACGCGATCCTCGCCGCCGTATCGAAACAGGTGGAGTCCATGAGCGGCGGGAAGACGCGCGGCAGGGTGCACTTCCACGTGTACGGGAGGGATGGCGTGATGGGCCCGACCGAGCCGGTGAAGGAGATTCGCAGCCACGAGCTGGGCATCGTCATCGAGTCGGTCGCACCTACCCAGGAGGAGGCTGACACGCTGACCAGCGTCACGCGGTCCACGCTCCTGCACTACGGGTACCCGGGTCGCATCTCGACGGCCGGCAACCTCGCCTTCCCCTTCTCGCCGTCGGACATACGGGCCGGCGAGGTCTACGAGTTCTCGGTGTACCACCTCATGGAGCTGGACGACCCCGCGGACTTCCCGCTGGAGGTCGTGGACATCAAGGGAGGCGCGCGATGAAACGGACCATCCTCGAGGAGGCGTGCGTCATCCGCAGCAAGAACTCGGGGCCCTACGAGCTCACGCTCGACGTCATGTTCAGGGACCGGCAGGCGTTCGAGCGCGCCCGCGCGGCTGGCGTGTTCACGCCCGGCCTCGTGTCGCGCCTCTACGGCGTGAGCGAGGCGGACGTGCTGGGAGTGACCTGGTTCGAGCCCGCCAACGCGGTCAAGATGACGCTGCGCCGGCGCGTGGCCTCGGGCTCCCCGGGGGACACGGACATCTACGGCGCGCAGCAGCACGCACCGCTGCTGTCCCTCGAGTGGGAGGGGTGAGGCAGCCCGGCGCGGCTGTTTCGCTGAGCACCCCAACCGGTGCGCCGACCTCTCGACGCGCGGCGACGAATGACTGCCTGATCGATTCAAAATGCGGCCTTTGACGGCCGTCAGATTTCGTGTTACCCGGGAAGCGGAGGCTGATAGTGACGGCAATCGATCTGTCGGGCAAAACCGCCCTCGTCATGGGAGGGGGGCAGGGGCTCGGCGCGGCGACCGCGGAGATGCTCGCCGGGGCGGGCGCGCGGGTGGTCATCAACTATTTCAACGACGTCGAGGGAGTGAACCACCAGCGGGCCGAGCAGACCGCCGAATCGATCGGCCCCCTGGCGGCGGCGATGGAGGCGGATGTCCGCAGTCCCTCGGCCCTCACGGCCATGTTCGACGCCATCGCGGCACGGTTCGGCAACATCGACATCGTCGTGAACAACGCGGCGATCCTGCGTGACCGCAGCGCGAAAAAAATGTCCTCGGAGGAGTGGCAGTCGGTGATCGACACCAACCTGACCGGCGTCTTCAACGTGAGCAGGCTCGCCGCGGAGAGGCTCGCCGACGGCGGCCGGATCGTCAACCTGTCGTCGATCTCCGCATTCGAGGGGTTCTTCGGCCAGGCGAACTACGCGGCGGCGAAGGCGGGCGTCGCTGCCCTGACCCGGGTCCTCGCCCGGGAGCTGGCCCGCCGGCGCATCACGGTGAACGCCGTCGCACCAGGGGTCGTGCTCACGGAGATGGGCCGGAGCATCCCCGAGGAGGTCCGCGCCGAGATGCTCCAGTCCATCCCCCTCGGCAGGTTCGGCGAGCCGCGGGAGATCGCGGGGGTGATCCTCTTCCTGTGCAGCGATCTCGCCTCCTACGTCACCGGCCAGGTCATCCACGCGAGCGGGGGGTGGTGGGTATGAGCCCTCGGCGCGCCCCCGGTGTGTGCACGGCAGCGGAGGCCGCTGCCCTCGTCGGGGACGGCGAGACCGTCGCGTGCAGCGGTTTCGTCGGCTCCGCCCACCCCGAGGCGCTCACCGCCGCGATCGAACGGAGGTTCGTGCGGGACGGTCGGCCGCAGGGCCTCACCCTGGTGTACGCGGCGGGGCAGTGCGACGGGAAAACCCGCGGCATGAACCACCTCGCGCACGAGGGGCTCCTCCGGCGGGTCATCGGCGGTCACTGGGGGCTCGCCCCGGCGCTCGGGCGCATGGCGGTCGAGGGAAGGATCGAGGCGTACAACTTCCCGCAGGGCGTGATCAGCCAGCTCTTCCGCGACATCGCCGCCGGCAGGCCGGGGTGCATCACCCGCATCGGGTTGGACACCTTCATCGATCCCCGCTTTGGCGGCGGACGCCTGAACGCGAAGACGCCCCCGGGACCGATCGAGCTAATCGAGCTGGGCGGCGACGAGTGGCTGTGGTACAAGTCGGTCCCCATCCACGTCGCCCTGCTGCGCGCGACGGCGGCGGACGCGGGGGGCAACCTCGTGATGGACCGGGAGGCGATCGTCGGCGAGATCCTCCCGATCGCGCAGGCCGCGCGCAACAGCGGCGGCACGGTGATCGCGCAGGTGAGCGAGATCCGCCCCGAGGCGGCCCCGCCTCACCTCGTGCGGGTGCCGGGCATCCTGGTGGACAGGATCGTCGTCGCCTCCCCGTCGGAGCACGAGCAGACCTTCGCCGAGGCGTTCAACCCCGCCTACTGCTCCCCGCTGCCGCCCGACGGCGACATCGGCCGAGCCCTCGCTTCGGCGCTGCCCATGGACGAGCGGCGCGTGATCGCCGCCCGGGCCTGCGACGAGCTGCCCGACCGGGCCGTGGCGAACCTCGGCATCGGCATGCCCGAGGGCATCGCGAAGATCGCGGCCGAGCGCGGCCTCCTCGACCGGTTCACCCTGACGGTGGAGAGCGGCCCCACCGGCGGGATTCCGGCCTCGGGCCTGAGCTTCGGCGCCTCCGTGTACCCCGAGGCGATCATCGACCAGCCCGCGCAGTTCGACTTCTACGACGGGGGAGGCCTGGATTTCGCCGCCCTCGGCCTCGCAGAGATCGACGCCGGGGGGAACGTGAACGTGTCGAAATTCGGCACGCGCCTGGCGGGGGTCGGGGGGTTCGTGAACATCACCCAGACGGCGCGGAAGGTCGTCTTCTGCGGCACCTTCACGGCCGGCGGCCTGGAGGTGAAGCTGCAGCCGGACGGGATCCGTATCGTGAAGGAAGGGGCGCAGAAGAAGTTCGTGCGAAGCCTCGAGCAGGTTTCGTTCAACGCGCGGAGGGCTCGGGAGAACTGTCAGGAGGTGCTCGTCGTGACCGAGCGGGCGGTCTTCCGCCTGACGGAGGCCGGCCTCGAGCTGACCGAGATCGCGCCCGGCGTCGACCTCGACGCTCAGGTTCTCGCCCAGATGGAGTTCCGTCCCGTCATCCGGGGCGTGCGCCCGATGCCGCAGCACGTCTTCCGTCGGAAGGATGGCGAGGCGACGGACGCGGGCTGATGAGGTACAGTCACTGGTGACGGGACGGGAGGCATCGTGGCGCAGAAGAAGACCGACCTCAGCCTGATCCAGGTGCCCGGCGGCTCGGCGTCGCAGCACTCCGAAACGCTCATCTACTCCACCTACTACGCTCCACGCGGCCGGCAGCGCCTGTACCTGCTCGGCGCCGAGCTCGCGCACCGCTACCTCCTGCCGAGCGACCTGCTGGTGGGCATCATCGGCGCCGAGGGCTCGGGCAAGTCCACGCTCATCCGCGGCCTCTTCCCGGGCCTCGAGCTGACCAACGACGACGACGGGGTCAACGTGCGTCCCGCCCAGCTCTACGGCTTCAGCGCCGACGACTACTTCGCCCCGCACACCTTCCACATCGACGTGCGCTACGAGAAGGCCTTCCGGCAGAACTGGCAGATAGCCGAGGCCATCACCGCGGCGGTCTCGCACGGCCGGCGCGTGGTGGTCGAGCACTTCGACCTCATCCACGAGGCGCTCGGCTACAACGCGCAGATCATCTTCGGCATCGGAGAAGAGGTCATCGTGGCCCGGCCGAGCGTCTTCGGTCCCTTCCCCGACGCCATCAAGGCCGTGGTCGACCGCACCGTCCGCTACCGGTTCATGGCGCACACGGCGGAGGACCTGACCAGCTTCGTGCTGCAGCGCGACTACAACTACCGCATCCCCGTGCACCACTCCGACGTGAAGCACGGCTTCGTCATCAGCTTCCAGGAGAAACCGTCCATCGACCTCGCGCACCTGGAAGCCCGGGTGCTGGAGCTGATCGCCGCGGACCTGCCCGTGGAGATCGCGGGTGAAGACCGCATCTCATTCGGCGGGAATCTCATCCCCTGCACGGGCACGCGCACCCACGTGAAGCACACGGGCCAGATCGAGCGCTTCCACCTCCTGAAGGAGTTCCACTACCACCCCATCACGCGGGAGTACATGCTCGTGGGCATCGTGGGCTCCCCTGGATCCGCGGGCTACGAAGAGATCTCGAGCGTGCCGGAGCTGTAGGGAATGATACCGCGCAGCCGCAGACCTGAATCGGCAACTGAACGCGTCATGGAGATGCGGTGAATCGATGAACCGCATCGCGCTCTTCCTGACCCTTGTGGCCATCTCGCTGGGCTCCTGCGCTTCGTCGAGTCCCTCCCCCGATGTCGTTCCCTACCGGCAGGAACGATTCGTCATCCTGACGGCCGACGATTTCGGGGCGTCGGAAAACATCAATGAAGGCATCGAGTTCGCCCTGTCCCGAGGGGCGATCACCGCGGTATCGGCGCTGATGAACTTCCCGTCATCGCATGGCGCTCTCAAGGAACTGGCCGATCGGTATCCCCAGGTGGGCATCGGAGTCCATTTCAACCTCAACACGGGTACGCCCGTTCTCGATCCTCGTCGTGTCCCGAGCCTGGTCGACGCGAAGGGGAACTTTCTGGCCGTGGATGAGCTGTTGTCCCGGATCCGCGCCGTTTCCCTGGTCGAGCTCGAGTTGGAGCTGCGGGCCCAGATCCACGCCTTGGAGGGGTTGAGCATTCGGCTCGACCACCTCTCGGACCACAACGGGATATTTTCCTTTTATCCGCCGTTCTTCGAGGTCTTCACCCGTTTGGCGCGTGAGTTCGGGGTGCCGGTGCGATCTCCACTCACGGCGAGCATGAAGTATCCACGGCTGTTCCCGGATGCCGGGACCACGAAGAAAGGTAAGGATGTGGCCTGGCGGGTCGTCGGACGGGATCTCTTCGGTGCCCTCGGACTGCTCCCGTACACGAACCTGGCCAGCATCGAGGAACGAGTCGAGCGGCTGGACGAGCTCGGCATCCCCCACCCCGGGATCCTGATGGATTACCTCTACGGCAATCCAACACCTTCCACCGCGATCCACATGCTCCGCAACCTCCCCGCCGGGGTGTCGGAAATCGTGGTGCACCTCGGGACGTGGCGGCGATCCGGTGCCTATCCCACGGGTCTGGACATCGACTACTTCGCCAAGCGAGAGCAGGAGCTCGCGGTCGTCACCAGCGAGTATCTCAGGGAGTACGCGAGATCCTTGAACATCCGTGCCATCGGATTCGAGGAAGCCGTGTCTCTCCTCGAGTAGGATAAATACTCGTATAGAATCCTGGCGGAACGCGCCGCCGCCGGCCCCGTGGCCGGCGGCGGCGTGTCGAGGGGCCTGCGTCCGCCCTTAGTTGCCCCTGATGATCTTGAACGCCTCCAGCATGGCCGTTGGGTACGCACCGACGTGGATCGAACCCATGACCTGGGCGACGAACGGTATCGGCGCGACTTCGCGAATCACATCAGGGTTATCCTCGGGGTGCATGCCGAGCATCGCTGCAGCCACGTATGCGTTCGCGTACGGTACCACGTCATCCAGCAGGCAATGCACGAACACGGGCTTTACGGTTGTCCCCCAGCCCTGCCAGGCATTGTTGTCGTCAAGGTATCCGTACACCAGCCCGGTGCTGGCGAGAAGAGCAGGCGATTTGACAGGATTGAGCATATCAGCAGGAATTGTGTCCGCCGGAACATTGGCGCTGACATAGGCGTTGGTGTGACTTCCATTGAACATCCCGCTTACGACCCAGCCCGCCCACTCATCCGTCAGCAGGTCAAAGAGGGGGATATCTGAGTACACGGCCTTGTACCCCGAAGCGGTGTACAGCAGGTACGAGGGGACCTTTACATGCTCGCCCGAAAGCATCTGTGTGAGCATTACCCCCGACAAGTCATAAGCTCCGTCGCAGGGCACGACCTTCGAGGCAGAGAGCCCCACGGAAGGCAGTGCCAGGGCTCCCGCCATGGTCGCGTACCCACCCTCGGAGTAGCCGGTCAGGTAGACGGTTTCGTTGTCCCCGAAGTTCGACATGGCATACTCGACGATGCCCGCCACCGACTTCCCGAGTACAAGGTTCACGTAGGGATGATGGATGGCCGTGCTCGCGCCGAATCCGGCGTAATCGGGCATGGCCACGATGTACCCGGCCGAGGCCATGAGTCCGCCCACGATGCACTCGACGTAGTTCTGGAGTGCTCCGGTGAGGTCAGGGTTGACCAGGATGGCGAGGGGGTTCGAGTTGAAGCATGAAGGTGCGCAATACCGGTTGACCTGGGTGCCGTGCTGGTACGAGATGACGGTGAACTTCTTCCACGGATTCAAGGTGAAGGGCACCCAAACCAGCCCGCTTTCCAGCACATACGCGGGGCCCGGATCCGCGTCGAACGTGACGCTCTTCGGCACCACCAGGTACGGCGCACCACCCGTGCAGGAGTAAATATACGCCGCGAGG
>JAPLSM010000063.1 GCA_026398635.1 Spirochaetota bacterium
CCAGGGGTGGCAAACCATCCATGGCTAGGTATCGCTCACCGAAGACGTGTTCATCGACTTCAGGAACGCGTCATTATTCTTGGTCTTGCGCATTCTGTCAATCAGCAGCTCGATGATCTCCGTGTCCTCCATCGGGTTGATCACCTTGCGCAGCACCCACATCTTCTGCAGCTCGTCCTCGCGCAGCAGCAGTTCCTCCTTGCGCGTTCCCGACTTCTTGATGTTGATGGCCGGGAAGAGGCGCCGGTCGGACAGCTTGCGGTCGAGGTTCACCTCCATGTTGCCGGTGCCCTTGAACTCCTCGAAGATGACCTCGTCCATCCGGCTGCCCGTCTCGATGAGCGCGGTCGCCACGATGGTGAGGCTGCCGCCCTCCTCGATGTTGCGCGCGGCGCCGAAGAAGCGCTTGGGCTTGTGGAGGGCGTTGGAGTCCACACCGCCCGAGAGGATCTTCCCCGAGGTCGGGACGGTCTGGTTGTAGGCCCGGGCCAGGCGGGTGATCGAGTCGAGCAGGATGACGACGTCGCGCTTGTGCTCGACGAGGCGCTTGGCCTTCTCGATGACCATCTCGGCGACCTGCACGTGCCGGGTGGCCTGCTCGTCGAAGGTCGAGGAGACGACCTCGCCCTTGACGTTGCGCTGCATGTCGGTAACCTCCTCGGGCCGCTCGTCGATGAGCAGCACGATGAGGAACACCTCGGGGTGGTTCGTGGTGATCGCGTTCGCGATCTTCTGCAGCAGGATGGTCTTGCCCGTGCGCGGCGGCGAGACGATCAGGCCGCGCTGCCCCTTGCCGATCGGGCAGAAGAGGTTGATCAGCCGGGTGGAGTTCTCCTCGGTCGCGGTCTCGAGATTGAGCTTCTCGTCGGGGTACAGGGGCGTCAGGTTGTCGAAGGGGATGCGCGTCTGCGCGGCCATGGGCGGGTCGAAGTTGACGTTCTCGACGCGCAGCATGGCGAAGAACCGCTCCCCCTCCTTGGGCGACCGGATCTGGCCCGCCACGGTGTCGCCGGTCTTCAGGTTGAACAGGCGGATCTGCGAGGGCGAGATGTAAATGTCGTCGGGTCCGGGCAGGTAGCTGTAATTAGGGGAGCGCAGGAACCCGTACCCGTCGGGCAGGATCTCCAGCGCGCCGAAGGCGTAGATCACGCCGCCGCGCTCGGTGTGCGCCTTCAGGACCTGGAAGATGATCTCCTGCTTCTTCATGGAGATCAGGGCCTCGTGGCTCACGCCCATCTTCGAGGCCAGGCCGCGCAGGTCGGGCATGCTCATCAGCGTGAGGTCGTTGATGTGCATCTTGTTGTCATTGGAGGTCGTGATCTGCGGCCGGGGCGCTCCGCCCGGCTGTGTGGCGGGCAGCGGCTGGGAGAGGGCCGCGGGCCCCGCGGTTTCCGCGGGGGGGGTGGTGCCGGCCGCCTGGGCTGCCTGCAGCGCCTGGGCGGCCTGGACCACCTGGGCAGCCTGCGCAGCCTGCTCAGCCTCGTCGACGACAGGCAGACCCGATCGCTCGTCGCGCTCCTTGATGAGCTCGACCCGGATCTTCCGCCGGGCGACCCGGCGCTTGGGCCGGTGCTGCGGGGCGCCTTCCTTTCGGCCAGCCACCACGGGAATCTCCTCGTTCTCGCCGTTCAGCAGCGAGTCGTTCGTCAACTCGACCCCATGGGCCGGCTGCAGTGAACCGTCATCCTGGTCTGTTGTCGGCATCCAATGCTCCCTATTGCTGCGTGCCCTTATAAAATCGCTTTCGCGGATTGGTTAGACAGGCGGTCGTCCGTGCGGACTGCTGCGGAATCTTTGTCTTGAAATATATTACCACGCCACGGGGGTGTCAAGGAAGGGCCGGCCGGCCGCAGCGGCTGCCGCGGCGAGCAGGCCGGCGACCGCAGCCTTCCGCCGCACCGCGTCCCGGCCCCCCGAGAACCGGCAGGCGAAGGCCGCGGGGGGGGCTCCCGCGAGCGCGGTAGCGATCCAGACGGTGCCCACGGGCCTGTCCGCCGTCCCGCCGTCGGGGCCCGCGATTCCCGACACCGCCAGGGACAGGCCGGCACCGGACACCGCGAGGGCACCGCGGGCCATCGCGGACACCGTCTCGGCCGACACCGCCCCGTGCTGCTCGAGCACGCGCCCCGGTACGCCCAAGAGGCGTTCCTTTGCCGCGTCCGCGTAGGAGATGACCCCGCCCCAGTACCACCGCGAGCAGCCGGGAACGTCGGTGAGATAACGGCCGACGAGTCCGCCGGTGCAGGACTCTGCCGTGACCAGCACCAGTCCCGAGGCAGCCAGCGCATCGATCAGCAGCCGTGCCGGACGGATCTCCTCCCGGCACACCCTCACGGGTCCCAGCGCCGAAACGAGGCTGCGGAAGAAGATCTCCCGCTCCGCAGCGGCGCCGCCCCTGAGGCTGAAGGCTATCCGGTCCTCCTCGACCCGGGTGCCCCACGCCACCCCCTCCCGCCGGCACTTCCGCAGCGCTTCCTCCAGCGCGGACTCCGGGGTCATGAACGCGGTGCCGCGGAGCAACTGTGGAGCATCACCGAGAGCGAACCGGCCGCGCAGCATGGGGACCACGAGGTCCGTGAACATCGGCCGCAGCTCTGCCGGCGGCCCCGGAAGCGCGACCACCAGCGCCCGACCGATCCGACCGCTGAAGCCGGGTGCGGTGCCGTTCGCGTTGGGCAGGAGAGCGAATCCCGCCGGGGCCGTCGCCTGCTTCCGGTTCGATTCCGGTACGGCCCGACCCGCAAACCGCGCGAGGATGCGGTCCCACGCTTCCTGATGGAACTCCAGGGGCACTCCGGCGAGGCCGGCGGCGACCTCCCGGGTAAGATCGTCGGTGGTCGGCCCCAGCCCGCCCGTCACGACCACCAGGTCCGCCTCGTCCGCTGCGCGCGCCAGTTCAGCACGGAAGGCCGCCGCGTCGTCGGGCAACTGCATGCCGCGCTGCACGGCGAAGCCGAGTGCGTGCAACTCCGCGGCGAGGAACCTGACGTGGGAATCCTGGATGACACCCTCGGTCAGCTCCGTGCCGACCGAGAGGATGACGGCCCCAGGTATGTCCTTCATTGCATTCGCGGGTCGGCCTTTCGCGCATCCCTAGGGCGGCAGCCCATGCGCTCGGGCTCTCGCGACCTGCTGCGCACGTCGCTGCCGCCCAAGGGCCGACCTCCGCCCTCCTGGGCTTGGCTAGGTGGTCTGGGCGCTTTTCTTCAGCTGCTCGACGGATCCCGAAAAGACGTTGAGCGCCTGCGGGTTGCGGATCATCTCGCACTTGCCCTCGAAGACCACGCCGTCGGCGATCTTGAGCTTGGCGGTGCGGATGTTGCCGAACACCTTCCCCGTGGAGAGCATCTCGAGCTTCTCCGTGGCCTCGACGTTGCCTTTCACGGTGCCGCCGATCACGACGCTGCCGACCTTGATGTTCGCCGTGATCGTGGCGCCGTTCTCCACGTAGAGGAACCCGCCCGAGACGATCTCGCCCGTGAACGAGCCGTCGATCTTCAGCGAGTCGCGGAACCGCATGGTCCCGTTGAACTCGGTCTCCCGCCCGAGGGTGGTCGAGATGCGGTCGTTGCCCTTGTGGTCGTCGTTTTTCGCCATGTGTCCCCTACTTGGTCTTCATCACCCAGACGCCGTCCCAGTCTTCCCCAGGCGGCTCCTCGAGGTACTGTTTGCAGCGCATGTAGTAGACCCTGGACGGGCCGTCCTCCTTGTCGATGGCGATGGCCCGCTCGAAGACTTCGCGCGCCTCCTGGAACTTCTGCATCGTGTAGAGCCGCCGGCCTTCCTTGAAGAACTCAAGGACCCGCCGCTTCTCCTCGCTGATCATCGCCCCGCCTCCTCCCCCCGCCCCTGGCGCCGGCGCCAGCTGCGGAGGTGCTTCTGCAGCTTCTCCTCGAGATCGGCGAGCGAGAGGTCGCCCCGGCGAAGCTTCTCGCCCCTGCCCTGCAGCTCCTCGACCTCTTCCTCGAGCCCGTCGAGGGTGGCCAGGATCCCCCGCCCCTCCGCGCGGAGGCGCTCGAGGATCGCCTTCATGGCTTTCGGGTCCTTCACCCTCGCGTCGTCGGCCATCTCGAGCAGCTCGGTGATCGGTTTGCGCACGTGGCGGGTGAAGAACACGAGCGAGCTGTTGAGCGACTCGACCACGCCGATGCGCTTCTCGCGGCGCAGCAGCTGCCGGGTCAGCTCCCGGCTGCGAAGCACGGCGCGGATGCGCGCGAGGACCTCGGAGAAGTTGAACGGCTTGGTGATGTAGTCGTCGACGCCCATCTCGAGCCCGTCGATTCGGTCTTTCACGTCCGTCATGGCCGTGAACATGATGATCGGGGTGTCGCGCCACCTCCGGTACGCCCGGTCGTGCTTGAGCGTCCGGGTGACCTCCCAGCCCGTCAGCTTGGGCATGATGTTGTCCAGGAGCACGAGGTCGGGGGTGACGGCCTGGATCTTCGCGAGCGCTTCCTCGCCGTCGCCGGCCTTCTCGACCGTGAAGCCCAGCTTGCTGAGCATGACGTCGAAGAACTCGAGGTTGGTCGGTTCGTCGTCGACGATGAGGATCCGCCCCCTGGACTTCATACGTTCATTCTGCCCCGGTTCACGGCCGCTGTCAACCTTTCGACTCCCCGGGACGGCTGCGGAGTCGGCGGGCGACGGCCCACGCCGCCGCGAGCACCGCGAGCGCGGCGCACACCGGGGGCAGCCAGTCGCCCCAGCGCAGGTAGAGCGTCGTACCCTCCGTGTACAGCGGCACCTCGCCCACGAGCACGCCCTCCGTGAAGGCCGGAAGCTGCTCGAGCACCCTGCCGTTGGCGTCGATGAGGCAGGTGATCCCCGCGTTGGTCGACCGCACCACCGCGCGCCGGGCCTCGGCTGCCCGGAAGACGGCCATCGTCATGTGCTGCATGGCACCGGGCACCGAGAACGACCATGCGTCGTTGGTGATGTTCACGAGCGCCTCGGCGCCCCGGTTGAAGAACCCGCGGCCGAGGTAGCCGAAGGTGTCCTCGAAGCAGATAGGAGCTGCGAACTTCACCCCGCCGGCCTCGAAGACGGTCCAGCGGTCCCCTTTCTGCCAGAAGTGGGTGTCCGCGGCCTTGAGCCAGGCGACGACACCGGGGAGGGCGCGCTCGAAGGGGAAGTCCTCGGTGAACGGCACGAGGTGTAGCTTGCGGTAGGTGTCGACGATCCGGCCCCGGTCGAAGAGGATGGCCGCGTTGTAGTCGACCCGTACCTCCTCGCCCGTGCCGGTGCGGGCGAGCTGGCCGTCGTCGTTGCCGATCAGGAACGGCACGGTCTGCCGCCCGAGGTACTCCCGCAGCGAGTGCACGAGCTGGTAGACCTGCTCGTCCCGGCGGTACCGGGTGTGCCAGTCGATGGCCGGCACGAACGCGGTCTCGGACCAGACCACGAGGTCGGGGGCCTGCGCGAGCGCCGCGTCGCTCTGACGCAGAAGGCGCTCGAGGCTCGCGGCGTAGGCCCGGTAACCGCCCTTCCACGGATCCATGTTCTGCTGGACGAGCGCGACCTTCCAGCGCCGCACCCCCTCGAAATCCACCTTCGTGGCCATCCCGTACGCAACGGCAGCTGCGAGCACCACTGCCCACGCGGCCGCCGGCACGGCGCGGCGCCGTAGATTCGCGGCGAAGCCGCTCAGCCCTTCGCGCAGGGCCGAGCCGAGCAGCGCCGACGGAAACACCACGATCGCCGACACACCCCACACGCCCCAGAGCGAGGCGGTCCGCACGAGGGACAGGAACTGCCATTGGGAGTAGCCGAGGTTGCCATACGAGTACGCGAGGAATCCGCTCGTCTTCAGGAAATACTCGTAGCAGACCCACAGCAGCGCCTGCACCGCGTACCCGTGGACGGGGAAGACGGTGTCCGCGAGTTTCAGCACGGGCAAGAGCACCAGGAAGTAGGCAGCGTGGATGGGCGGCACCACGAAGAGGGTCAGGGGGTGGAACCGGCCGAGCCAGTAGTTGAACAGCACGTAGCTCAGCACCCCGAAGAACAGGCCGTAGAACGGCGCCGCAGCCCACCGGGCCCGGTGCGCGACGAGGAACAGCGGTACGAGCGCGACGTACGCGACGGGGAACCATCCCCGCTCGGACGCGAAGCTCGGGAAGGAGAGCGCGAAGGCGAGTGCAGTGAGGGAAAGCAGCGCGAGGTCGGCGAGGATGTCGAGGAGGATCGGGGGGTTCGGGGCGGGCAGGACCGCGGCGGACCGGGGACGGGGTCGCTCCACCCTAACCCCTCAGGTTCCAGACCTTCTGTTTGAGTTCCCGGCCGGGCCGGAAGTGGGCGACGCCATGATCGCACACGATGACCGCGTCGCCCGTCTTGGGGTTGCGCGCCTTGCGGCCGCGGCGGGTCCGGATCTCGAAGGTGCCGAGCCCCCGCAGCTCGATGATGCGGTCGGCCAGTAGGCCTGCCTTGATCTGCTCGAAGAACAGATCCACCACCCGGTGGATGTTCTTCTTGCTGACCTTCACCAAGGGGTGGATGGCTTCGACGATCTCCGCCTTGGACAGCTTCTGGTCCGGCACGGTCTCGTGGGCCTCAGGACCCCATCTTGTTGAGGAGCAGGTTCATCCGCGACTTCTTGCGGGCCGCGGTGTTGCGGTGGAGGATGCCCTTGGTGACGGCGTTGTCGAGGAACGAGGAGAGCTCGGCGAACAACTTCTCGGCCTCGGGCTTCTTCTTCGCCTCGACCGCCTCGACGAAATCCTTCACCAGGGTCTTCGACCGGCTGCGGACTATGCGGTTGCGCACGCGCCGCTTCTCGTTCTGCCGGGCATCCTTCTCTGCGGAAAGGTTCCTTTGCACGGATCGATACCTCCAAGCTCGTACAAGTGCCGTGAGAACAACGAGTTAGGAAACTACCAGAACCCGTGTTGCACTGTCAAGCCCTCTAGCACGTCGACCGCAGGTCGACGTGCGAAAGCCGGCAGCAACGCACGAAGTGCGTTGCGAGAGGGTCCGCCCCTTCAACACGTCTGAATTTGCCTTGGCCGCCGGTGGGTGGTACCGTAGAGTTATGGCGGCACGGGTCTACGATTTCAACCTCGCGAAGGTGCAGGACGTCCTCGTCTTCCACCTGCGCTCGCGACGGCGGGAGTCGACGGTGTCCGACCTCGTTGCTGGCACGGGACTGCCGACGTACCAGGTCGAGCAGGGCCTGAAGGGGGTGCTCGCGGAGTACGCAGGGCACCTGAAAGTGAGCGAATCCGGCGAGCTGATCTACTACTTCCCCTGGCCTATGCGCAGCACTCTCCGCGGCTTCGGCCCCGCCTTTCGCCGGGGTTTCCGCGCGTTCCTGAGCGGCGGTGCGGCGGTGCTCTCCTTCGTGTTCAAGGCGTGGATCGTCGTCATGCTCGTCGGGTATTTCCTGGTGTTCGTGGCCGTGGCACTCGCCGCCCTGGTGGGGGGATTCGCGATCACCGTGGCCGGCAACCGGGGCGGCCGGGACCGACGCCGCGGACCCTCGGGATCCGGGCAGGGCATGTATCTGGTGATGCGCCTGCTCGAATTCGTCATGCGCATGTGGTTCTGGTCGAACCTCACCGGCACGGCCCGCGGCCGGCAGCCGCGCGAGCCCGGGAAGCCGTTCTACCGGTCCGTGTTCTCCTTCGTGTTCGGTGACCCGGATCCCAATCGGGAGTACGACGGGGCGCTCACCCGACACGCGCTCGCGTACACGCGCGCACACCGCGGGGTGATCACGCTCGAGGAGGTGATGGCCATGACCGGCCGGGAGCCGGATAGCGCCCAGCAGCTGCTGAACCGGTGGCTCGTCGAATTCGGAGGCGATCCCCGGGCCACCGACGCGGGCACCGTGGTGTACGCCTTCCCCGAGCTCCTGCGCACCACCGCGGCCGAGCAGCAGTCGTTCTCCGCTGCCGCTTCGAGCGCTGCGGCGCCCGCGCGGACCGTCGTGACGTTCTCGTCCAACAAGCCGCGCACGAACGGGTGGATCATCTTCCTCAACCTGTTCAACCTGCTCTTCGGCGGGTACTTCCTCTTCGTCTCCCTGGCTCCGCAAGCAGCGGCGCAGGTCGGTCCGAACTTTTCCTACCTGCAGCAGGTGGCGGGAGCCCTGCTCGCGGCCGCGGGCCTCGCGAACCCGGCGCCACTCCTGGCCTGGGGACTCGGCGTTGTCCCCCTCGCCTTCTCCGCGCTCCTGTACCTGGTGCCGCTTTTCCGCCGCAGGCGCCTCGCCCGACGCAACGAGGCCATCCGCACGGAGGGACTGGCCCGGCGCATCTACGCGAGCGTGCTCGCCAATCCCGCGCGCGTGGATCCCCGCGAGGTGCGGCCTCTGGGCGGCAGGGTGGACCCGGCACGGTTCGAAGCGGTGCGCGGGCGGATCTTCGACCGGTTCGCCGGAGCGAAGAGTGCGGAGCCCGAGGCCCTGCCTGACGGGGGATTCGTCTACCGGTTCGCCGACGTGGAGCGCGAGCAGGCCGACCTCGAGCAGTACCGGGCTTCCATCGACCTCGCGAAACTGGAAACGGGGCCCACGGTCTTCGATTCCGGAACGTGACCTGCGCGGGACCGGCGGCAGAGAACGGCTGTCCTCAGCCCCGGTCGTTCGGGCCGCGCCAGGTGCCGTCCGGACCGCGCGACCAGCCCCCCTCGGGCACGGTCGAAGGTGCCCGGCGCCACCCCGACTTCACCCGCTCGGCGGTCTCATCCCACGGGCGGACGCCCGAGGTGGCGTCGGGCGCCTCGACGCAGCAGGCCCCGACCGCGACCGCCATGGTGAGCGCATCCTCGGCCGGGAGGCCCTTCGCGATGGATGCGAGGAATCCCGCGATGGTCGCATCGCCCGCACCCGTAGTGCCCGCCACCCGACCGACCTGGAAGACCGGCACGTGCAGCTCCCTTCCCCACCAGCCGCTCGACCTGCCGGCCGGGCCCGCGGGGAGGCCCGGGGCCGCGTTGAGCCCCGTACGCAGGTACGCGCCCCGCTCTCCGAGCTTGATCAGCACGATGGACACGCCGCGCCGCAGCGCGCGTTCGGCGAGCGCCGCGCACTGCGCGAGGGCGACCGCCCGGACCATGGCCTCGCCGCCCTTCGGGGCGAGCCGGTCGTACGTCGGCCGATCCTCCATGAACAGGAGCTCCTCGATGCTCGGCACGAACACGTCCACGTGGGGAAGGACCCGGTCCAGGAAGCCTCTCCAGTCCACCTTGCCCGACTCACTGGCCGGGTCGGGCAGGCTCATGTCCAGCGATGCAAGCGCTCCCCGACCCCGTGCTCGTTCGAAGAGGCGCACCAGCCCCGCGCCCCCGTCGGCGAAGATGCGCCGCATCAGCGGCGGGTAGCCGAAGTGGAATATGCCGGCACCCTCGAGCATGGCGTCCTCGACGTCCGCGTCGCTGAACGCGTCGTTCGCTCCTGGACAGTGGTAGAAGATCCGGTCGACGCCCGGCGGGTTCAGCACCACCGTGTAGGAGGTCGTTTCCCCTGGCACCACGCGGATGCCCCGGACGAGCTCCTTCCCCCGGCTCGCCACGCGCTCGAGGATCATCGTACCGAGCGGGTCGTCGCCGATCCTGGCCACGAGCCGAACCGGCACGCCGAGCCGGTGCAGGCTGAGCCCGGTGTTGGACACCGAGCCGCCCGTGCCGATCGTCGGCGCGCCGACGTTGAACAGCCGGCCGGGACGGAACCAGTCGACCGGCGGAGCACCCTCGGCCGGAGCCGGGAAGCCCGGAATGATGTCGATGCAGAGGTGGCCGCAGGCCACGATCGGGCGGTGACCGTTCCGTGCCGTCATGGACATCGAGTGTGCCGGTATCGGCGCGGGTGTACAAGCCGGGTCGCCGCCGGCGCGGGGCTCACGCCCCGTCCCGCGACGGGCAGCCGGACACCGGACAGCCGGAGCACGAGGGCCTGGCCCGGCAGTACTCCTTCGCCTGCCGCACGATCAGCGCGTGGTACTCATTGAACACTGCCGAGTTCCGGCCGATAGCGCGGCAGAACAGCTCCTGCACCTCGCCATACGGTTCCGTGCCCGCGATGACTCCCAGGCGCGCGAGCAGCCGCCGGGTGTACGCATCCACCACGAATACCGGTTCCCCGAATCCGTACAGCAATATGGAATCTGCGGTTTCGGGACCCACCCCCCAGACCGCGAGCAGGGCGGCACGGTCCGGCGCGCGCGCCAGGCCCTGCGCATCGAAAAACGACGCAAGGTACTCGAGCTTGCGCGCCTTGACGCGGAACGAGCCCGACGTCCTCACGAGCCGGGCGATGGCCCGCGTGCCGCGCGCAGCGACATCCGCCGGGCTGCGCACCCCGGCGGCGAGCAGCGCACGCAGCGCCCGCTCCGCGTTCGTCCACGCCGTGTTCTGCGTGAGCACCGCGCCGAGGGCGACCTCGAACCTGCCTGCCCGGTCACGAGGAGGAGCGACGTTTCCGGGGTGGTACCCGCGTTCGTCGAAGCCCCGTCTGCCCGATCTCCCCGGAAGCGGCCACCAGCCCTGAGGACCGTAAGCCGCGAACAGCTCGGCATACAGGGAGCGCAGCACCCTGCCGGCAGCGCGCATCAGCGCCCCCGGACCGGGGGATTGCGGCCGAAAAGCCCGGCTGCGGCGACGAGAACGAGTAAAACCGCCAGGGCGGGCGGGAACCAGTCCCCCCAGCGGGTGTACAGGGTGGTGCGACACTCGACGGCAGTCACGTCGGCCACGATCACCGCCTCCTCGTAGAGGGGCGCGCGCGCGGTGATCCGGCCGACCGGGTCCACGACGCAGGTGAGGCCGGAGGCGGTGGCGCGAACGAGCGGCCGGCCGTTCTCCACCGCCCGGAACACCGCGTTCGCCGCGTGCTGCATGGCCTCGACCTCGGTGAGCGACCAGAAATCGTTGGAGAGGTTCACGATGACGCCGGCCCCGGCCCTGATGAACTTCCGCACCTCGCCGGGAAACGCATCCTCGAAGCAGATCGGGGTCGAGAAATCGGCTCCGGGGATGCGGAACACGACGCGCCGGCTGCCGGGCTCCCAGAGGTGAACGTCGAATCGCAGCAACAGCGCGTACAGCCCCGGCAGCTGCTCTTTCCACGGGAAGTACTCGGTGAACGGTACGAGCCGGATCTTGTGATACGTCTCCACCCGCTCCCCCGACGGGGAGAACAGGATGGATGCATTGTAGTCGACCCGCTCTTCGCCGTCCGGACCGTCCAGGAGATCGTAGTCGTCGTTGCCGGTCAGCAGCCAGACGCCCGTGCCCCTTTGCCACTCGCGGAGCTCGTGGACGAGCTCCGCGTAGGGGTGCTCGCCCGGTGTCATGGCCCCCCAGCGCCTTATGTTCGGCACGAACGCGGTCTCGGACCACACGAGCAGGTCAGGCTGATCCGCCAGCGCGGAATCGGAGAGCCTGCGCAGGATCCGCCACGTTTCCGCGTAGTCGTTCTTGCGCGGATCGCTGTTCTGCTGAACCAGCGCCATTCGGACGGTGCCGGCGGGGCGCCCGTCGGCGCCGGTCGGCCTTACGCGCATCCCTTGGGCGGCAGTCACGCCCTGCGTGACGGAAGTCCATGCGCTCGGCCGACCTTGGACATCCGTGTCCTTGGCTCCCACCGTCGACAGGCGCCACTGCGCCCACCCGAAGGCGACCACGAAGCAGGCGAACAGGGACACGGAGGCCGCCCTGCCCCGACGGCTTCCCTGCAGCACGGACGTGATGGTCCCGGCTGCCACGCTGTTCACGAGCAGGACGAGGAACGTGACCATCCACACGCCGCCGATCGAGGCGGTCTGCGTCACGAGGGGGGCCCCGTACTGCGAGGTCCCGATCATGCCCCAGGGGTACCCGAGGAACCCGAGCGAGCGGAGCCAGTCGAACACCGTCCACGCCGCGGGCAGCACGATGAAACGGGCGCCGGGCCGGGCGCGCTTCGCGATCCAGAGCGCCGCGGCCATGAAGGCCGCGTACTCGGCGAGCGCGACGATGGTCGCGAACTGCAGCGACAGGAGGTGGAAGGTGCCGAGCCAGTAGTTGACGAGCATGGTCGCAAGCACACCGGCGGCCGTGCCGTGGAAGATGCCCCGGGGGTACGGCGCGAGCTCGAGGACGACGAAGAGCGGAACGAGGCAGACCCAGGCGAGCGGCGCAAGCCCTTCGGGCGCGGCGAACGACGGGAGCGCCAGGGCGTACAGGAGTGCCGAAAGCAGGGAGAGGGGCAGCGACCATTCGCCGATCAG
Organism: Spirochaetota bacterium; assembly: GCA_026398635.1. Taxonomy (GTDB): domain Bacteria; phylum Spirochaetota; class Spirochaetia; order SZUA-6; family Fen-1364; genus JAPLSM01. The sequence goes on from JAPLSM010000063.1 coordinate 12,207, forward strand.
GTCAGCCACCGTGCGCCGTGCCGGGCTTCGGGGGCCCACGGCCGCCGCGGGCCGAAACACCGGCGCGAGCCGGCCCAGCACGAGCCAGGCGACGTCGGCGGCAAGCAGCGGGCCGTAGCGGAGCGCCACGGCGAGACGCTCCCGGCGCGTGTCCGGGGCGAGGCGCACATCGCCGCCCGAGGCGATGAAGCGCTGCACGTAGTCCATTCCCGCGTTCGCCGCATAGAGGTACGAGAAAAGGCTGAGGCAGAGCGTGAGGACGAGCAGCAGCTCGGAGGCATGGAGACGGAACCATGGTCCACGGGCCGCGGCGAACGGCAGCCCGGCCCGCCGGCGCGCCAGGGAGGCGAACATCAGCGCTCCCGCGACGAGGTGCAGGCCGACGAGGACCCCGTAGGCGGAGGTCACGTCAGGACGATGCGGCGGTGCTTCTTCTTGCCCGCGTGGAGGACGAGCGCCCCGTCGGTGAACATCTCGCGTCCGATCTTCCTATCGATGGACGTCACCTTCTCACAGTTGACGGCGGCGCCGCCCTGCTGGATGAGCCGCCGGGCCTCGCTCTTCGTGGCGCAGAGCCCCGCTCGCACGATGGCGTCGATCACCGTGAGGCCCTCCGCGAGGTCAGCACCGGACACTTCGAGCGTCGGCAGATTGGAAAGGTCCGCACCGCCCCCGAAGGCCGCCCGTGCCGCCTCATCCGCGCGCCGGGTCTCATCGGCGCCGTGCACGACGGTGGTGAGCTCCCGGGCCAGCACACGCTTGGCCTCGTTGATGCGCTGGTCCTTCGCCGCGCACAGGGCGTCGACCTCCGTCACCGGCAGGAAGGTAAAGCGAAGGAGGAATTGCCGCACGTCCGCGTCCGGCACGTTCACCCAGAACTGGTAAAAATCGTAGGGACTCACGAGACCCGGGTCGAGGAAGAGCGCCCCGCCCTCAGACTTGCCCATCTTCTTCCCGTCCGACCGGGTGATGAGCGGCGAGGTCAGGGCGAACGCCTCCGCGCCCTCGACCCGGCGGATGAGGTCCATGCCGGCCACGATGTTGCCCCACTGGTCGTCGCCGCCCATCTGCAGGCGGCAGCCGTGGCGTCGGTAGAGCACGAGGTAATCGTAGGATTGCAGGATCTGGTAGTTGAACTCGATGAAGGACAGCCCCGTCTCCATGCGCATCTTGTAGGCTTCGAAGGTCAGCATCCGGTTGACGGAGAAGTGCCGGCCGATGTCACGGAGGAACTCGATGTAGTTCAGGGGCGCCAGCCATTCCGCGTTGTCGAGGAGGAGGGCCCGGCCGTCCGAGAAGTCGAGAAAGCGCGCGATCTGCTTCCGGAACCGCTCGCCGTTGGCCGTGATGGTCTCCACGGGCAGGATTTTCCGGCTCTCCGTGCGCCCCGTCGGATCGCCGATCCGCGTCGTCCCTCCGCCCACGAGGGCGATGGGCCGGTGTCCGGCCCGCTGGAGCCAGGCCATGAACATGAGCTGCTGGAGGTGGCCGATGTGGAGGCTCTCCGCCGTAGGGTCGAACCCGATGTAGAAGGTGACCTTCTCGGTGTCCAGCAGCCTCCGCAGGCCCTGTTCGTCGGAGCACTGGCTGACGAATCCCCGCTCGCGCAGGGTGTCGAAGACGCCGCTCACTCGCCCACCCGCCGGTAGTCCGCGATGGCCTTCCGCAGCGTGGCGGGGACGTCGGCCATCTTCACACGGACCTGCTCCATGGAGTCGCGGAAGCGCACGGTGACGGTCTGGTCCTCCTTGGACTGGTAGTCGACGGTGACGCAGAAGGGCGTGCCGACCTCGTCCTGCCGCCGGTAGCGCCGGCCGATGGCGCCGCCCTCGTCGTAGAACGTGCGGAAGTCCTCGCACAGCTCGTCGTCGAGCTTCCGGGCGAGCTCCGCGAGCCCGTCCTTCTTCACCAGGGGGAAGACGCCGACCGTGGTCGGCGCGATCCGGGGGTGGAAATGGAGCACCACCCGCTTCTCGCCTTCCACCTCCTCCTCGTCGTACGCGTCGGCGAGCACGACGAGCACGGTCCGGGTGAGACCGGCTGAGGTCTCGATGATGTACGGGATGTAGCGCTCCTTCGACTGCTCGTCGAGGTACGAGAGGTCCTTGCCCGAGAACTCGGTGTGGCGCTTCAGGTCGTAGTCGGTCCGGTTGTGGATGCCCTCCAGCTCCTTCCAGCCGAACGGGAACTCGTACTGGATGTCGAAGGCGAGCTTCGCGTAGTGGGCAAGCTCGTCGGGGCCGTGCTGGTGGAACCGCAGCTTCGCCTTCCGAACCCCGAGGTCGAGGTAGTACTGGAACCGCTTCTCCTTCCAGTGCTCGAACCACTTCATGTCCTCGGAGGGGTGCACGAAGAACTGCATCTCCATCTGCTCGAACTCGCACGTGCGGAAGATGTAGTTCTTGGTGGTGATCTCGTTGCGGAACGCCTTGCCGACCTGCGCGATGCCGAAGGGCACCTTCACCCGGCCCGTCTGCAGGACGTTCTTGAAGTTGACGTAGATGCCCTGCGCGGTCTCGGGGCGCAGGTAGATCAGCCCGCCCGCGTCCTCGACCGGGCCCATGTGCGTGGTGAACATCAGGTTGAACTTACGCGCGTCCGTGAGCTCGCCGCCGCACTCCGGGCACTTGTGCGCCTTCAAGTTCTCCTCCGGCACCGCGTCGGTCCGGAAGCGCTGCTTGCATTTCTTGCAGTCGATGAGGGGGTCGGTGAAGTTCTCGACATGCCCCGACGCCTCCCACACCCGGGGGTGCATCATGATCGCCGCGTCGAGGCCCACGATATTGTCGTGCAGCTGGGTCATGCCCCTCCACCAGAACTCCTGGATGCGCTTCTTCAGCTCCACGCCCATGGGTCCGTAGTCCCACGCCGAGGCGAGCCCGCCGTAGATCTCGCTGGAGGGGAAGATGAACCCCCGGCGCTTGCAGAGGGAGACGAGCGTGTCCATGGTGAGGTCGGCCATGCAGTCCTTCCTTGTCGTATCGTCTGCGGCTCAGGCGCCGCGCAGTTTCCCGATTGCGGCGTCGACGGCAGCGCGGGCGCGGTCACGGCCGATCAGCCCGATGCTCTCGAAAAGGGGCGGAGAAACCTTCGAGCCGGTGATCGCCACACGCAGGGGCATGAGCAGGTCGCCGAGCTTTGCGCCGAGGCGTTCCGCCAGCTCGCGGGCCATGACCTCGATGCCGGGATCCCCATCGCAGGCGGCCTCGACGAGCGGCTTCAGTCTCTCGAGCATTTCTGCGGCGCGGGCCCGGTCGGTCTTCTTCGGCACGAGATCGTCCGCCGCGTACGCCGCGGGGCCCTCGAACAGGTACCGGACCATGCCCGGCACCTCGGTAAGGAGCTTCACCCGCTCCTGGACCAGTCCCGCGACCCCCTCCAGGAATGCAGCATCGCCCAGCCGGTTGCCGGCGAAGCCCGCCTCCTCCAGCGATGGCCGGATGAGTGCCGCGACCTCGGCCTGGCTCTTCGCCCGCAGGTACGTGCCGTTGAACCAGTCGAGCTTCTGGTAGTCGAAGACGGCCGCCGCCTTGTTCAGCTTCTCCACGTCGAACAGGCGCTCGAGGTCGGCGAGACTGAAGAGCTCGCGCGAGTCGTCGTACGACCAGCCGACCAGCGCCAGGTAGTTCACGAGCGCGTCCGGCAGGTACCCCTGCCGCCGGAACTCGCGCACGCTGGTGGCGCCGTGCCGCTTGGACAGCTTCTGGCCGTCTTTACCCAGGACCATGGGCAGGTGGCAGAACCGGGGCGGCTCCCAGCCGAAAGCCCGGTAGAGCTGCACGTGCAGGGGCACGGACGGCAGCCACTCCTGCGCGCGCAGGATGTCCGTGATCTCCATGAGGTGGTCGTCGACCACGTTTGCGAGGTGGTAGGTCGGGAAACCGTCCGACTTCAGCAGCACCGGGTCGGGGTTGATGTCCGCGTTCTTCCAGGCGACCTCGCCGAGCAGCCGGTCCGTGAAGGTCGTGGTCCCGCCGGCGGGCACCTTGAGCCGGATGACCGGCTTCACCCCCGATGCCTCGGCCGCGGCGCGGTCGGCCGGGGAGAGCTCGCGGCAGTGCCGGTCGTACCCCTGCGGCCCCTTCGATCCCGCCTGGGACGCGCGCAGCCGCTCGAGACGCTCGGGCGTGCACCAGCACCGGTACGCATGGCCGTCCGCGACGAGGCGTTCGGCGTGCTCCCGGTAGAGCGCGGTCCGCTCAGACTGCACGTAGGGTCCCTTCGGACCGCCGACGTCCGGGCCCTCGTCCCAGCCGAAGCCCAGCCAGCGATAGGTGTCGTAGATGTCCTGAAGCGCCTCGGGCACGAACCGGCTGCGATCCGTGTCCTCGATGCGGAGGATGAAGGCGCCGCCCTGGCTGCGGGCGAACAGGTAGTTGAACAGCGCAGTCCGCGCACCCCCGATATGCTGGAACCCCGTCGGGGACGGCGCATAGCGCACGCGCACGCTCACGGAACCTCCCTGGTCATGGGTCCGACGCATGGATCGGCCCCTCGGCGATTCTGGATCGCAGGATTATAGGGAAGAGCGGATTCGAGGGTCAAGGTCGGCGGAACATGGGTTGGTGCGGGCTGGGGCTTCCAGTGATCCGTGGCCGCAGCCGTTTTCTTGTAAAAAGCTGACAACAGCGGTATGTTATTAACGGAGAACCCCGGACATGAGGATTACCACCAAGGGCAGGTACGGTCTTCGGGCCGTCATCAAGCTAGCCATGTCGACGCACACCCGGCCCATCTCGATCAGTACGATCGCAAAAGGCGAGAACGTCTCCTCCGAATTCCTCGAGCAGATCTTCTACAAGCTCAAGAAGGCCGGGGTCATCAGGTCGATCCGGGGCCCGGGCGGCGGCTTCGTCCTCAACCGCAAGCCTGAGGAAATCTCCGTCAAGGACATCCTCGTGGCGGTTGGCGAGATGGGCGGTCTCACCCCCTGCACGCTGCGGCGCCGGACCCTGTGCGATCGTCCGGACCCGTGCAGCGCACACGAGATCTGGACCGGGCTCCAGGAGCGCATCTCCGACTACCTCACCGGCATCACGCTGAAGGACATCGTGGACAAGAACGGCAAAAAGTACGCGCCTGCGATCGAAGCCGGGAGCGACTTCTCGATCTAGGCCGAACGCCGGGCCTCGCGCCCGCCCGGTTGTACCCAGAGCCACCGGTCTGTTATCTTAGCGGTATGGCTATCGATCAGATATCGTCCGGCTCCCCGCTCGACGCGTACCGCCGGGCCGCGGCAGCCATGCACCGCTCCCCCGATGTCACGCCCGACGCCCCCGAGATCGTCGCGCAGGAATCAGATGCCCGGCGCGTGGCGGAATCGGTGAGCGGCGCGTCCCCCGCGTACCTTCGGGGTCCCGACAACCAGCCCGTCTCCGCCGGTGTCGGCACCCGGTCGGAGGTCGTCACCACGGCGGCCGACCCCGCCGGCTCGCTCGAGCAGGCGGGCCGCGAGATCGAACGGGCATACGCCTCCGCTTCCCCCGCGGCAGCCGATCAGATCGCCGCCGAGCAGGCGTACCAGGCGCAGGCCAGGGCCCGTGACGACCTCGCGCTGCGCGCGCAGGCCGAGGGAGCGAAGTCGCTGGACATCACGGTCTGAACGCCTCGAACGCTGCTTCCCGCATCTCGTCGGAGAGGCCCAGTTCATAGGCGAGGTCGAAGCACGAGTACCGGTGCCGCAGCAGGCCCACGTTGCGGACTGCCGTCGCCGCCGCATCTGTTGGCACGGCCAGTTCGGCGAGGCCGAAGGGGAAGTCGAGCTGTTCGAGCAGCCTCACCCCCTCGGAAAGCTCGTCAAGCAATGGCCGGGCCATGCCCACGATCTCATCCCGCTGTCGGACGAACCGATCCAGCCGGCTCGCGAGGGTGTCCCGGTCGAACCGTCGCTGGGCCATCTCCTCGTCGATCTTCGATCGGAACGGCCGCAGGGCCTCCTCGATCCTCTCCTGCCAGGGCGGCTCGCGATCGAACGCGGCGAGCCGGGCCCCGACATCCGGCTGGAAGGCCGGCAGGATCTCGAACAGGCGACGATACGCGCGCAGGACGATCCGGCTCGCCGCGCCCACCAGAACGCCGTGGAGGTTCCACCGCGGGTTGCCGACCACGTCGGTCATCTCCCAGAAATGCCCGATCGTGTGCTCGGCAGAGGCCGCCGACCGGGATCCGCCCAGCGCCTGCATGCAGAACCCCGACGTGAGCACCGCGTCCGTAAGCGTGCGCACGGCCGAAAGCGGGTCGGCGGCGAGTGCCCGGCGGCCGCCAGGGCCTGGCGGGAGGAGCCGAGGGATGCCTCGGATATCACAGGGCAGTAGTGCTCGTCCGTCATCAATCGGGCGAGCTTCCAGTCGAGGTGGGAGATGATCTTCGCGAGCAGGTCCCCCAGCCCGTCGAAGAACAGCTCGCGGGGAGCCTTGGCGATCACGTCGAGGTCGCAGGCGATGTGCTCACTCACCGCGGTGGGCAGCGTCCGGTGGTACCCCTCGACACGGATCGCGGCGGTGGCCGAGCTGTACGCGTCGACGGACGCGGCCGTGACAACCGCCCAGTTGGGGACGCCGGTCTCGTGCGACGCATGCTTTGCGAGGTCCGCGATGACGCCGCTGCCGACGCCCACGATCACCGAGGGACCGGCCGCGCGCACCTCCGTCGCCAGAGCGCGCACCAGCTCGATGGTGGGAACCGGCTTCGGCTCCCCGGGCAGGATCTTGGAGACGAGACGGATGCCCCGCGCGTGACGCTTCCACTCCCGGCCAGCGGCTTCCTCCGTGCGCTCGTCGCTGAGCACCCACGCGCAGCCGCCGGCAGGCACCTCGCCGCCTAGCATCGTCGCTGAGCTTTCGAGCACTCCCCGGCCCACCAGCACGTCCTTCGCCCCGATGGCATGGTTGCGGCCGCAGGGGCAGGATCCGCCGCCGCGGTAGCGGTGCACGAGGTCTTCGAAGAAGTATGGCATCGCGTGCACTATAGCGCGACACGACACCCCCGGGAACAGCCGGCACCGGCGCGCCGTTGCCCGGCGGAAGTCCGCGTCGCCCGGCGGAAGTCCGCCCCATTGACCCCGACCCGCCCGTTCTTTTACACTTCTGCCGACCGCGCGCCGTGCGCGCGACGACGGGCTTACCGTCGCATCAATTCCGAGGAGAACGATCGCATGAAGGCGGACATCGGCGTCATCGGCCTGGCCGTGATGGGCCAGAACCTCGCCCGGAACATGGAGAGCCGGGGCTACACCGTGGCGGTGTACAACCGCACGGCAGCGAAGACCCGCGAGCTCGTCGACGGACCCGGAAAGGGAACGCGACTCCTCGCGGCGTATTCCCTGGCGGACTTCGTGGCGAGCCTAGCTTCGCCCCGCAAGGCCTTCATCATGGTGAAGGCCGGAAAACCCGTCGACGAGGTCATCGCGCAGCTCGCGCCGCTGCTCGAGAAGGGCGACATCATCATCGACGGAGGCAACTCCTTCTTCCAGGACACGATCCGTCGCACCCGCGAAGCCGAGGCGAAGGGCCTTCGCTACATCGGCACGGGCGTCTCGGGCGGTGAGGAGGGCGCGCTGCACGGCCCCGCCATCATGCCCGGCGGCACCCGGGAGGCCTACGAGGCCGTGGGGAAGATCCTCCGGGACATCTCCGCGAAGGTCGGCGACGACCCCTGCTGCACGTACATCGGCCCCGACGGGGCCGGGCACTACGTCAAGATGGTCCACAACGGCATCGAGTACGGCGACATGGAGCTGATCAGCGAGGCGTACTTCATCATGAAGAACGTCCTGGGCATGAGCCACGACGAGATGCACCGGACCTTCGCGGAGTGGAACCGGGGCGAACTGGACTCCTATCTCATCCAGATCACCGCGGACATCCTGGCAAGGAAGGACCCCGACACCGGGCTGCCGCTGGTGGAGGTGATCCTCGACAGGGCCGGGCAGAAGGGCACGGGCAAGTGGACCACGGACTCGGCACTCGAGCTGGGGGTGGCGGCACCTACCATCGCCGAGGCTGTGTTCGCACGGTGCATCTCCGCCATCCAGAAGGAGCGCGTGGAGGCGGCGAAGGTGCTCAAGGGGCCATCCGCCCGGTTCGCGGGCGACCAGAAAGGTTTCCTCGACGCCATCCGCGACGCGCTGTACGCGTCGAAGATCTGCTCGTACGCCCAGGGCTTCGCCCTGATGAAGGCGGCAGCCGTGGAGTACCATTGGGACCTCAAATTCGGGGAAATCTCGATGATCTGGCGGGGCGGGTGCATCATCCGGGCCCGGTTCCTCTCGAAGATCCGGGACGCATACGAGCGCGACCCGAAGCTGGCAAACCTGCTGCTCGACCCGTATTTCCGCGGGGTGGTCGAGGCGAGCCAGCTGCGCTGGCGGAAAGTCGTGGCCACTGCGGCGGAGCTTGGCGTACCCATCCCCGCGTTCTCCTCGGCACTCTCGTACTACGACAGCTACCGGACCGCGCGCCTCAGCGCAAACATGATCCAGGCTCAGCGCGACTACTTCGGCGCACACACCTACGAGCGCACCGATAAGCCAGGCACCTTCCACACAGAATGGAGCGGCGAATGAGCTACGTAGAGCAGATGTTCGGTCTCGCGGACCGGGTTGTCGTCCTGACGGGCGGCGGCGGCGTGCTGGCCGGAGGCATGGCCGAGGCCTTCCTGCAGGCCGGTGCGAAGGTCTCGCTCTGGGACATCGACGGGAAGGCCATTGACGAGGCGAAGGCACGCCTCACGAAGGCGACCGGGGCCGCGGACCGGGTCGACGGCGTGGTGGTGGACGCGATGGCCGAGGCATCGATCGAGGCTGCCATCGCGGCCACGGAGAAGCGCTTCGGCCGGCTGGATGTGCTGGTGAACACCGCTGGCGGCAATCGGGGCAAGGTCCCGTTCGTCGAGACCGACATGGCCCAGTTCGAGTTCGTGCTGAAGCTCAACCTCGTGGCGGGCCTCATGGTGCCGACCAAGGTGGTCTGCCGGCACTGGATCGCGAAGGGCGTCAAGGGAGCGATCATCAACATGGCGTCCATGGGTTCCTACGTTCCGCTCTCGGGCGTCTGGGCCTACGACGCGGCGAAGGCCGGCGTGCTCAACCTCACCATGGCAGCGGCCAAGGAGTTCGCACCGCACGGCATCCGGGTGAACGCCCTCGCCCCGGGCTTCTTCGTGGGCAAGCAGAACCGGGCCCTCCTCATCGACGAGAAGACCGGCGAGCTGACGGCCCGCGGGAAGGACGTGGTCGGCCGCACCCCGTTCGGCCGGTTCGGCGAAGCGAGGGAGCTGAACGGCGCCGCCCTCTACCTCGCGAGCAACGAGGCTGCCGGATTCGTCACCGGAGTCTGCATCCCCGTCGACGGCGGCTTCCTGGTCGACTGCATCTGAACACCGCGGCGGGCTGGGGCTACCCCTCCCCACCGGGCTTGCGCCTGCCCACGGGCGCCGCGTAGATCGCCATCTCCTCCTCCCCGTCCACGCCGAGGAACCGGTCCAGCGCCTGCTGGTCGTAAGCGCCGAGCGCGCACGCGCCGCACCCGATCGACTCGCAGGCGAGGTAGAGGTTCTGGCAGACATGCCCGGCGTCGAGGAGGATCACCTTGTGCGAGACCACGTGGTACCGCCACTCCGTGCGGTAGGGGACCGCGGTCCAGAGGAAGGCCACCGCGCACCCGAACAGCTGCTCGAAGAGCGCGGCATCGAGCTCGGCAGCCATGCCCTCAACTGAACGGCTGAGCCGGCAGAGCCGGTGCTCGACGGGCTGGTAGCGCCAGAGACCCGGCTCCACCCCATCCACCCGGAAGACCGCGAGGTACGTCTCGAAGGGGTGCCGGGCGCCGCCCGAGGGGGAGGTGCGTAGCGACCACTTCGGGGTGAGCTTCGCGATGCCCTGCGTCGCCCAGAGCAGGTACGACAGCTCCTCGAGGCTCAGGCTGCCCGGGGAGAACGCCCGCCGGCTGCGTCGGCCCGCGATGGCCTCCCGTACGGACAGCGTCCCGACCGTGAGCCGGTCGGCGGGCACCAGGTCCACCACGGCGGCGCCCGGCGGGCAGGGCTTCTCCATGGCCGGCACCGGTACGCCCGTGGACTGTTCGGTCGTCACGCCCTCGATGTCGCTCCAATTCGCCTTCAGGAACCTGCGCCCGGCAGCGAGCCGGGGATCGATCGGGCTCATGGCCGCGGATTCTACTTCCCCCAGCCCCACCCTTCATAGTAGCTTGAATGCAGACCAGGACGGGACGGTCGTCCGCCCGTGCGGGAGTACCCGCTCGCGGACGGTATCAGGGCATCCATGCCCTTAGGGAGGTTGCTCATGGCGATCGGGAAGGGCAGCCCGACAGGCAGGCTGACGGAAGAGGAGGCGCGGGCGATCATCGAGCAGGGCGTGCCCGCGTCCCTGGTCGACGGGAAGCGGGTCCTCGTGCTCACCCCGGACGCCACCCGGACCGCGCCGCTGCCCCTGATGGTGCGGCTCGTGAACGACTGGATCGGCCCGCGCGCGAAAGCCCTCGACTTCATGGTCGCGCTGGGCACGCACCAGCCGCTCGCCGACGAGAAGCTGTTCGCCCTCTACGGCCTTACCCCGGCCGACCGGGAGGGCCCGTTCGCCCGCAGCCGGTTCCTCAACCACCGCTGGGACCGGCCCGACACGCTGCGGAAGATCGGCACCCTCCCCGCCTCGGGCGTCGCCTCGATCACCGGAGGCCTCTTCAGCGAGGACGTGGACGTGGTCATCAACCGGCTCGTCTACGACTACGACCTGTTGCTGATCTTGGGCCCCGTCTTCCCCCACGAGGTCGTGGGGTTCTCGGGCGGCAACAAGTACCTGTTCCCCGGCATCTCGGGCGGCGACTTCGTGCACTTCTTCCACTGGCTCGGCGCGGTCATCACCTGCGGCAAGACCATCGGGTTCAAGCACACCCCCGTACGGGCCGTGGTGGACCGTGCCGCGGGCCTGGTCAGCGTGCCCCGCCATTGCCTCGCCATGGTCGTCGACGGCGGGGGCGGCCTCGCGGGCCTCTGGGCCGGCTCTCCGGAGGAGGCGTGGGAGGCTGCGGCCGACCTGTCGGCCCGGGTTCACGTGGTCTACAAGCCGCACCCCTTCCGCACGGTGCTCGGCCGGGCGCCCGAGATGTACGACGAGGTGTGGACCGCGGGCAAGGTGATGTACAAGCTCGAGCCCGTGGTGGCCGACGGCGGCCGGATCATCATCTGGGCGCCCCACGTCAAGGAGATCTCGTACACCTGGGGCAGCCACCTCGAGCGTATCGGCTACCACGTGCGCGACTATTTCCTGAAGCAGATGGACCTGTTCCGCGGCGTGCCCCGTGGCGTGCTCGCCCACTCGACGCACGTGCGCGGCGTAGGCACCTTCGAGAACGGGGTGGAAAAGCCCCGCGTCGACGTCGTGCTGGCCACGGCGATCCCCGAGTGGAAGTGCCGGCAGGTGAACCTCGGATACCTCGACCCCGCCTCGATAAGGCTCGAGGAGTACACGGGCAGGGAGAAGGACGGCGTGCTGTTCGTGGATCACGCCGGCGAGGTGCTGCACCGCCTCGAGAGCGAACGCGAAAGGAGCGCATGATGGCAGGCGCGATCCCCTCCTTCCCGTCCGACTTGCTTGCCGCCCGCGGCATGAGCGTGTTCCCCCGGTCCCCCGTGGAGCACGACGGGGCGGTGTACGGGTTCGCGTCCTCCTCCGGCGTGCCCCGGCTCCTCATCGCGGGCCCCGACGGCGCGGCAGCGGGCTTCGAGGTGGCGGAACGGCTCGGGGTCGTCGACCTTGCGCCCATCCCCGGGCACGGTCGACCTTCGACGTCCATGTCGAGGGGCTGGACCGTTCTGCACGTGTGCCCGGTGCACCACGCGAATGCGGAGCGCCTCCGCGCGGTCCTGCCGGGCGCCGCGCCCTCGCCGCTCGCTTCCCGGGATGCGACCTTCGGCACGGGCGACCGACTCGGACTCGCCGGGCCGGGGCACCTCGCCGTGTTCCGGCGCTACGCGGCCTCTCCCGTTCTCGCCCAGCAATCGCTGCGCGAGCTCACGCTCACCGATCGGACCTACGAGGAGGTGCTCGACGCCTCCACGTGGGCGGTGTTCCGCGAGGGATGGCGCGACGCATGGGGCGCCGACGGGGACCACCTTAAGACCGAGGAATGGGTTCGCCGGGCGCTCGCCATCGGGTTCACCATGATCACCGCGGACGTCTCGGATTTCATACGGGGCGAGTGGGCGGCGAAGAGCGACGCGGAAGCCCTGGCGCAGTGGCAGACCCTCGACGCGGGCACGCGGCGCGGGCTCGAGGAGCGGTACCTGCGCTCCGCATTCCCCCTGGACACGGGAGAGGCGGTTCTCTTCACCCCGGCGGAGCTCGCGCGCACGGCGCTCGTCTACGGCGAAGCGGTCGAGCACGCGGCCCGGCTGTACCGGGCCGGCATCGCCGAAAAGGGCCAGGGACGGTTTGACTTCGAGCTGTCCATCGACGAAACCGCAACCCCCACGACGCCGCAGGCACACGTGTTCATGGCTCGGGAGTCTTCGCGTCGCGGCGTGGCGATCTCCTCCCTCGCCCCCCGGTTCGTGGGCGAGTTCCAGAAGGGCATCGACTACCTCGGCGACGTGGGCGAGTTCGAGAGCTCCTTCGCCGTGCATGCGGCGCTCTGCCGTTCCCTCGGCCACCGCATCTCCGTGCACTCGGGCAGCGACAAGTTCTCCGTGTTCCCCGCCGTCGGGCGGCTCTCGCGCGGCAGGTTCCACGTGAAGACCGCCGGCACGAGCTGGCTCGAGGCGCTGCGCGTCGTGGCCGCCGCCGACCCGGCGCTGTTCCGCGACCTCTACGCTCAAGGCCGGCGCACCTACGACAGCGCCCGGAAGCTCTACCACGTGACCCCCGACCTCGCGCGCCTGCCCGACCCGGCCGGCCTCCCCGCGGCCGCAGCCGCCGGGCTGCTCGACGACCCCGACGCGCGCCGCGTGCTGCACATCACCTACGGCGAGATGCTCGCCGTTCCCGCGCTGAAGCGCCGCCTGTTCGATGTGCTCGCCGGCTCGGCCGACGCGTACGCGGCCGCCCTCGAGCGCCACATCGGCAGACACCTCGCGTCTCTGGGCGTGCCGTCCCGTTCGTGAGCACCCTGCTGGTGCTGGACTTCGACGGGGTCATCTGCGATTCCGTCGAGGAGTGCTACGAGTCCTCGCGTGAAGCGCGCTTCCGTCTGCGCGGTGGCGCGGGCCCGGTGCCCGAGCCTCCCGCCGACGGTCTCGCGGCCTTCGCCCGGATGCGGCCGTTCGTGCGCAATGGCGAGGACTTCCTCGTCATGCTGGATGCTGCGGAACGCGGGGTCCCTGTCCCGGACCAGGCGGCGTTCGACGCCCTCGCGGCGGGCATCGGCCCGAAGGTGCTGCGGGATTTCAAGGCCCGCTTCTACGACGCGCGGGAGCGCCTCCTGGCCGAGGAACGCAGCCGGTGGTTGCGGATGAACCGGATCTTCCCCCACGCACGCGCGGCCCTTCTCGCCGCGGGCGGCGCGGGCCTGCCGCTCGCGATCCTGTCGACCAAGCGGTCGCCCTACATCCTCGAGATCCTCTCGTCCAACGGGATTCCCTTCTCCGCGGAGCACGTGCATCACACCACGGGGCCCAAGGCACCCGTCGTGCGCGAGCTGCTCGCCGCCTCGGGCTGCGGGAATGCCGTGTTCATCGACGACCAGATCGACTACCTGCTCGGCCTCGACGATCCCCGCATCGAGGGGCGCCTCGCCTCGTGGGGATACGTGCGACCCGAGTGGCTGGTGCCCCCCCTGCGCGTCCGGCCGATCGACCCGGACGGCCTCGCCGCGCTCGTCGTCAGTCTCGGCGGCCGGCCCTGAGCTTCCGGCCCTTCCACTCGAAGGGCCGGGCCAGCACCGCCCGCCACGTGACGAACGAGTAGAAAAACAGAAAAAACACGAGGTGGGGCAGGAATCGCAGGTAGTACCGCGGCCGGTCGACGCCGGGGTACAGACCCGCCAGCAGGCCGAACGACCCCACGCTCACGAATGAGGTGAGCGAGAGCACCGGCACGCGCCAGTCGAGCAGGCCGAGGGGCAGCAGCACGAGGGTGAGCGGCAGGTACAGGACGATCACGAGCAGGTACACCAGCCGGGTCTGCCAGTCACGAGCGTGAATGGCCCCGACGTTCCACCGGGTGTGCTGGTTGACATACGAGGGCCAGTCCGGCTTCGCGGAGGTGGTCACCGCGCTGTCGGCTGACACGGCAGCGGCGACCTTCCAACGGCCCAGGTCGCGGATGGCCGTGAGCAGCGTGGCGTCCTCCGTGACCGACCAACCGAGTCCCCGGAACCCCCCGACCGCGAGCGCCGCCTCACGGCGCACGGCCATGTTGTTCCCGAAGCAGCCGAATGCCCCGCCGAGCCCGACCGGCGCGAAGTTGTACTGGTTGATGAGCGGCTGCTCGAATGCCTGGAAACGGTCGAGGAACCCGCGGTCCTCAGGCAGTCGGACCCGACCGAGCACCACGCCAACCGACGGGTCCGAAAAGCGCGCACCCATCTCCCCGGCCCACCCGTCGGGAACCACGCAGTCCGCGTCCGTGAACAGCAGCACGTCGCCGCGAGCGGAGTCGATCGCGCAGTCCAGGGCGGCTTGCTTGCCCGTGAGGCCCTCCGGTTCCGCCGTGCTCGCGAGCACCCGAACCCGCGACGGCATCGTCGCCCGGAAGCGTTCGAAGAGCATCGGGGTTTTGTCCGTCGAACGGTCGTCGACAAGGATGAACGTGCAGGTCCGGTCGGTCTGCCGCGTGAGCGCCGCGAGCAGCCCGGGCAGCGTCGCCTCCTCGTTCCGAGCCGCGACCACGATCTCCACGCTCGGATGCACTGCGGCACCAGCTCCCGGGCGGCGGAAGCGGCGCTCGGCGAGGAGGACGCGCACGAGCCCCACGCACCCGGCGGCGTGGAGGAGGAGTACGGCGAGGCTTGCCGCTGCGTAGCCGATCAGCAGGGGGGACATGGCGCGAGGAGCGTAGCTTGGGCGCCTCCTTTTCACAAGGGAGCGAAGCCGGTATCATGCCTTCCATGCAAATCATGGGACGGCCGTGGCACCGGGGCGAGGTACTGCTCGCCGACGGCGCATGGGGCACGGAGTTCCACCGCCGCGGGCTGATGCAGGGCAACCCGTCCGACGAGTGGAACCTTTCCCACCCCGACATGGTCCGCGACGTCACCCGCGAGTACCTCGAGGCGGGCAGCACGGTGATCCTGACGAACACCTTCGGCGCCAGCCGCATCCGGCTCGAGCAGCACGGGCTGGGCGATCGGGTCCGCGACATCACCCTCGCCGGCGCCCGCATCGCCCGCGAGGTCGTGGGCGACCGTGCGGTCGTGGCCGGCGACATCGGGCCGAGCGGCCGGCTCCTCGCCCTCGGGGAGACGACCGCCGAGGAGCTGTACGCCGCCTTCGCCGAGCAGGCCGGCGCGCTGGCCGACGGCGGGGTTGACTGGATCGTGGTGGAATCGATGAGCGACGCGGGCGAGATGGCCGCCGCCGTGAGGGCGGCGTACACCATCACCGGGCTGCCGGTCGTCGCCAGCATGACCTACAACCGCACCGCCCGCGGGTTTCGGACCATGATGGGCGACACGGTCGAGCAGTGCGTCGCCCGAGCCGAGGAGGAAGGCGCGGCGATCGTCGGCGCCAACTGCGGCTCGGGCATCGAGGACTACGTGCCGCTCGCGCCCGTGCTGCGGCAGCTGACGGAACGCCCGGTGTGGATCAAGGCGAACGCGGGCGTACCGCACCTCGAGGCCGGCCAGGTCGTCTTCCCCCTCGGCCCCGCGGAGTACGCGTCGTTCGTGCCCGCGCTGGTAGCCGCCGGGGTCGATGTCATCGGCGGCTGCTGCGGCACGGGACCCGACACCATCCGGGAGGTGGGGCGGGTCATCGCAGGGATGAGAGGCACCTGGGGGTGACGGCGCTCGCCCTGCTCTTCATCGCAGTCACCTTCCTGCGCGCCGACCTGGCGCTGCGCCTGCGGCTGTGGCTGCGGCCGGCGAGCGGCATCGAGGTTGTCAGCCGGCTGCAGCATCCGATCGTCCGGCACGTGGTGCGGTTCGCGGAGTTCTTCACCGGCTTTCGCATCACGGTGGACCCCTGGGCCAGTCCGCCCCTCCCCGACCGGTTCCTCCTCGTCACCAACCACCAGAGCATGGCGGACATCCCGCTCCTGATGTGGGCGTTTCCCCGTCACGACCTGCGCTTCGTAGCGAAGAAAGAGTTGGGCAGGTTCATCCCCTACATCTCGCTCTCGCTGCGGACTGGCGGCCACGCGATCATCTCCCGCACGGGCGACTTCCGCGACGGTGCGCGCGAAATGGCCCGGCTCGCGGACCTCTCCGCCCGGGGCATCTCGCCCGCGGTCTTTCCGGAGGGGACTCGCTCGCGGACGGGGCGGGTCGGGCGTTTTAGCAGCGGGGCGGTCCGCATCATCCTCGAGCGGGCTTCGCTGCCCGTGCTCGCTGCCGCGGTCGACGGGGGATGGCGCATCGGGAAGCTGAAGGGCCTGCTCGTGAACTTCGGCCGGACGCGCTACCGGATCAGGCTCCTGGCCCTGCACCCCGCTCCGCGGGGCAAGCGGCAAATCCTCGAGACGCTCGGGAAGGTGGAGCAGGAGATCCGGGCTCAGATGCACGACTGGCGGGCCGGCGGGGATTAAAAACGCATCGCCCCGGGACCGGCACGGGCCTCGGGGCGATGGGTCGCCGCACAGCGCGCGCGGGCGCGCCGTTATGCCGCGCCTCAATGGCCATCCCTAGGGCGGAAGCCCCTGGCCACGGCGCGGCTCAGGCTCTCGCTGTCCGCTTCGCGGCCACCCTCCCGGCGCGCAAGCGCGCCTGCCGGGCGAGGGCTGCCGCCCAAGGGACATCCCTGTCTATGGTCGGCCGTACGCGCATCCATGCGCACGGCCGACCCAAGCCATCCGTGGCTAGGCTTTGAAATCGCTCGGCTTGCGCTCGGACCGCTTGCACTTCTCGCATTCGGCCATGTTGCGCATTTTGCCGCCGTTGAAGACCTGCTTCATCTTAACCTCGCCCCCACAGGTGCAGAAGAACTTCTGTGTGACGATCCCGACCCTCGCGTTCTTGCTCAGTGGCTCGGCCATGACAGCATCCTCCTTTCGGGCAGGGTTCCCACCTGCCGGATTCGCGGGCTTCCGGGTCATTGTCCGGATATGAAGGCTCGAATTTACTAATAGGAAAAAAAATGTCAAGTGGTTTCGAGGCCTTTCCGGGGGGTGCCTTAGGGCGGAACTCCGAACTATCGCCACGTGCTTTGCAGCGCGACGCCGACGCCTTCGGCGCGGGCGGCGCTGCGGACTTCCCTGTCCGCGCCGCCCCCTAGGGCGTCAGCCTCCGCCCGTCCGTGGGCTATGGGTACGCGTCGCGGTCGTGGCTGCCACCCTAGGGCTGTCGGGTTCGCTACGTTCAGCTGCTTCGCGGCTGAACGTAGCTGGCTTGCCTGCCTGCTGGGTTTCGGTCAATGATCCGCACCCATGACCGGCTCCCCTCCCTTCCGCGGATTCCTGATCGACGCCGACAACACGATCTTCGACTACGACCGGGCCGAGCACGAAGCCCTGGCCGGGACTCTGGCTGAAGCGGA
>JAPLSM010000106.1 GCA_026398635.1 Spirochaetota bacterium
ACCGCGTAGAGGTAGGGCACGGCGCCGTTGGGGCCGTTGTTGATGGCCACCTGGAACTGGGCGCCGAGGAAGTCCGCGGGCTTGCGCCGGGGCTCGACCATCAGGCGCACGTCCTCGGGGATCTGCCGGTTCTCCTTGTCCTTGTCGAGGCGCAGGTACGGCGTGACGATGATTTCGCCGCCCTCGGGTTCGGCGCCGGCGAGCGGCTCGAGGCACGCCATCTTGAAGGCGAGCTCGCGCGGCGTCCAGAGGCTCACGTTGCCCGAGAAGGCGAACGGCAGGAGCAGCACCGCCGCGTCGAGGAAGGCGATGCCCGCCAGCCGGTTTCCCCCGAAGCCGACGAACAGCGCCAGGGCGCCGGCAGCGACGACGAGCATCACCCCGAGCCCCCCGCGGTGCAGCGGCGAGAACCTCTGCTTCCGCGTGGCCGACAGCTGGGAACGGATCCGGTTGAACTCCGCGGCCGTCGCGGGCTGCCAGTCCTCGAAGCCGAGGTCGAGCGGCTTGTTGCGGAAGTTCTTCATCCACATCATGACCACGCCGGGCACCATGACGAGGAGGCCGAGGAACGTGCCGCCGGCGCCGGGCAGCAGGTACTGCACGGCAGCGCCGCCCGCCGCGAGCGCGATGAAGAAGGCGAGGCGCACGCCGAAGGGGAGCTTCGACACCGCGAACTTCATCTCCATGGCTGTTCCTCCTTCAGCGCCCCGCCGCGGCGGCTTCTGCGGTCGCTGCTGCCGCGGTCGAGGGGTTGCGGATCTCCGCCGTGCCCGCCCGGCTCCAGTACAGTGGGCAGGCCGACTGGCAGGCGCGGAAACTTTCGCAGCCCGCGCATTCAGCCGGCGCGTATTCCTTCTGCTTGAAGTGCCGTGCCCCGGCAGAGAACCAGATGGCCCGGAACCCTTCGCGGAGCAGGCTGCCCATCGGCTGCGGGTACGAGGAACAGGGCAGCACGTCGCCCGAGGGCGACACCGAGAGCAGGCCGTCCATCGCCGCGCAGGACTTGTTGCCCAGTCCTCGCGCGATGGGGTTGTAAAGGCAGTGCGGGGTGGGAGAGTACCAATAGAACGTAAGGCCCGCGGCGCGCGCGGCAGCGCGCACCGCGTCGATCACGTGCCCGATCCGGGAGTAGGGGAAGAAGAGCGGGTCTGCCGGGCTCGCGCCTGCCACCCCGCCCGCGGCGGGGATGTACAGGTTCATCGCGAACCTGGCGATGCCGAGGGATTTCAGGAACCCGGGCATGCGATGCGCGACGCCGGCGTTCATCGCCGTGACCGTGGTGTTGGTCTGCACGGAGATGCCCGCAGCCTGGAGGCTGCGGATGCCCGCGAGCGTCAGATCGAACGATCCCGGGCTCGTGGTCAGGTCGTCGTGGGTCTCCGCGTCCGGCGCCTCGACGCTGACCTGCGCGGTGCGCAGGCCCGCGCGCGCCAGGCTGCGAGCCCGTGCCGGGTCTGCCAGCGTACCGTTGGTGACCAGGTTCACCTCGAGGCCGAGCCGGCGCGCGTGCCGGATCATCGCCTCCAGGTCTCGCCGGAGAAGCGGTTCTCCCCCCGTAAACGAGAAGAAGGGGATCTGCGCTTCGCGCTTGAACACGTCGATGACCCGCTTCGCCTCGGCGAGGGTCATGTCGGGGGCGGGGGCGCCCTCGCTGCCGCGACCGCCGCCGCCGCGGGGCGCGGTGTGCGTCGGTCCGGCGCTGGGACCGCACCCTCGTCCCTTGGCGCCGCAGCCGGCGTAGCAGAACCGGCAGGCATTGTTGCACGCGTACGTGACGGCTATCTCCCCGAGAATGGGCAGGCGCGTGAAGTCGAAGGTGTAGGGCACCCGCTCGACCGACGCACGCGCGTCGAGCCCCGAGGAGTCGCCCTGGTAGAAGTCCCGGAGGTCCGAGCAGAACTCGTGCACCTCGCGGGCACGGTCGCCATCGGCGATACCGGGGAGGCGCGCGATCGGCCTGCCCGACAGCAGGTGGCCGACGATGCGCAGGCCGCCCTCGTTCAGCCGGAACACCTGGTTCGGCGGCAGGATCAGGACCCCGTCCTCGGAACGCACGAACACGTGGCCGCGCACCTCCCGGAAGAAGCCGTCGATCCAGGCGAGGTCGTGGACCGTGAATCGGGGGCCGGTGCCCGTCAATGCGACCTCCCCGACACGCACGCGGAGTGGCAGGCCGAGTGGCAGGCTCTCGAGCTTCGCTTGATAGTACGCCTTCGTGGCCTCCAGGTCGCAGTCCCAGACCTTCTCCTGGAGCTTCTGCAGCACCTTCTCGAAGAAGTCCGAGAGCAGTCCCGAGAGCACCTTGCCCTCGGTGTCGAAGGCCTGCAGGAACAGCTCCTCGTACTCGTGCTCGGCCTTCGAGGCGGTGAGCACCTTGATCTGGAGCGGGTCCTCCTGCACCACCTCGATGATGTTCTGCCGCTTCAGCCCCTCGAGCATCAGGGCCACCACCCGGTTCAACGGCATCTCGAGCAACAGCGCCGCTTCCACGGGGTGGAGGTCCTTCGGCACCTTGCCTTTCACCTGGTAGGTGCCCACCACCAGCTTCGGGGGGATCCAGTTGTCGCCCGCCCACTTGATCTTCTCGACGCTCTCGACAGTTTTGGCGAAGCCGGCCGACTTGCGCCAGTACAGCAGGGCGACGAGCGCGATCACGGCCGCGAAGACGATGCCCGCGACGACAGGCGATCCCTGGGTGCGTGCGGTGGTCTGGTACCCGGTGCCCGAATCGCCGTACGTGTCCGTGCTGCCGATGGGAGAGACGCCGCTGTCGGTGGACGGCCCTGAATCGCTGTTCTCGGTCAGCACGCCTGCCTGCATCCCCACCGTGTCGAGCTTCAGGTAGAACTGCAGGCGCTGCGTCTGCATCGTGGCGACGTTCGTCTGGTGGAACCGGGCGGTGAGGTAGTACTTCCCGTCGTCGCCCTTCGTACCGAACCAGTCTATGGTGGCGTTCTCCTCGTTCACGTACTGCTCGGTCCGGAAGTCGACCTGCGTCAGCACGTCCTGGCCGACCGTTTCCGAGGAAACGGTGACGGGCAGCACGACCCTGACGGTCCGGTGCTCGAGCGGCTCGTCCCACTGCTCGGGTGCCCAGTCGAAGTAGAACAGGCTGCCGTACTGGTCCGAGGTGGTGGAGCCGATGGAGCCGTCGGAGGCGAGGTCCACGCCGTAGTTCAGGAAGTACATGGCGGAGCCGCTGAAGGCCCGGCCGCCTGCCAGCACGATGTCCCAGGTGTCGCTGTCCGTTTTCGAGATCGAGAGGCCGACGCGCTGATTTCCCCCGAGGTCGGCGTAGCATTGGTCATCGTTGAACACGGGGGTGCCGGCCACACCCTCGAAGTAGAAGCCGTGCATGCCTCCCGGGGACGTCCAGTCGAGGCTCTCGTAGACCGCGGCCTTGCCGTCCGGCCGCACCACCACGTCGTACTCCGCGGACACCAGGTCGTTCGCGCCGAGGACGGTGCCGCCGAGAAGGAGGCCGAGTAGCACGGTGAAGGTCCGCCGCTTCATTTTTTTCCTTCCATTTCCTCGATGATGCCGAGCTTCTCCGTGCCGTCGATGCCCACCAGGTCGTTCAGCGTGTGCTTCCGGATGGCCGCGGCGCATTCGCGGATCGCGGCGATCGACCGTCCGCGCACGTCCGCGTTCTCGTCTCCGTCCGGGGTTCCGTAGCGCTTCTCCGTGGAGCTCTCGTCCTTCTCGCCGAGGTAGATCTGGCAGACCTCCAGCGCCTGTCGGATCCGGTCATTGGCCTGCGGAGACCAGGTTCCCGACTCCCGGCCCTTCTCGAGGTACTGCCCCGAGACGAGCAGCAGGTTCTCGACCGCCATGTGCAGCTCGTCGTCGCCGAGACGAAGCACCGCGATGCGCTGCCGGGTGGCGGCCGCCTCGTCGAGCTTTTTCCGGTTTGCAGCTGTCCGGTCCTCGTCGGCTTCGGCGACCACCTCGGCCGCTCCCCGGCGCGAAAAGAAGAGGAGCACGGTGAGGATCGCGTACAGCGCGACGACCGCGCCGATCACGGGGATCGCCTGCCCCCGGAAGAAGACCAGCCCC
>JAPLSM010000299.1 GCA_026398635.1 Spirochaetota bacterium
ACGGTGCTGATCCCCGAGCTGCCCGTGGAGGAGGGTGCGGCCGAGGTGTCGCGCAAGATCCTTCGCGAGCTGGAGCGCGCCTTCCGGGTCGGCGACAGCGAATGCGCGGTGAGCGCGAGCATCGGCATAGCGCTGTATCCCCGCGATGGAGAGACTCCCGACGCGCTGCTCAAGAGCGCGGATGCGGCCATGTACCGGGCCAAGCTCGCGGGCGGCAACCGGTTCGCCTGGCACGGCCAGTAAGGTGCTGCGGGGCGCCGACGGGCCGACTGCAGGGCACCCATGCTGACCGCGGCCGATCCGGGCGCGACCGGCCTTCGTGCTGACACCCGCCCCGCTCTCGGGTAGGATCGGGTCCATGAAATCAGCCATGAGTTCCCAGGAACGGGTGCGCACGGCGATAGCGCGCACGGTGCCCGACCGGGTGCCGATCCAGGACGGGCCATGGGCGGCCACGGTACGCCGCTGGGAGGGCGAGGGTCTGCCCGTGGAGAAGAGCCCCGCCGACCACTTCGGCTATGAGATCGAGGGCATCGAGGCCGACCTCAGCCCCCGCTTTCCCGTCAAGGTGCTCGAGGAGAGCGACGAGTACGTCGTGGAGACCACCGCCGAAGGCGGCGTGCGGCGCAACCACCGTGACCGCTCGACCACGCCCGAGGTGATCGAGTGCCCCGTCAAGCAGCCCGGCGACTGGCCGGCGATCCGGGAGCGGTTGCGTCCCGACATGAAGCGCATGAACTGGGCGTCGTCCTGGTCGGACTACCAGGCGGCCCGCGAGCAGGGGAAGTACGTCACCTTCAACGCCGCGTGCGGGTACGACCTGGATTCGTGAAGGAGATGGTGGATGTCACCTCCGAGCTGATCCTCACGAGCCTCCAGATGATGGGGAAGGAGGGGTTCCGGTTCGACGGCCTGTGGGTGTACGATGACATGGGGTACCGGAACACGTCGCTGTTCTCCCCCGCGATGTACCGCGACCTGATCCTGCCCGCCGACCGGAAGCGCAACGACTGGTGCCACGAGCACGGCCTGCAGACCATCCTGCACTCCTGCGGGTGCGTGAAGGGGCTGATCCCATCGCTCATCGACGCGGGCTTCGACTGCCTGCAGCCCCTCGAGGTGAAGGCGGGCATGGACCTGCGCGAGCTGAAACCGAAGTACGGGGACCGCATCGCGTTCTTCGGGGGCATCAACACCATGCTGATGGAAAAGGAGGACGACGCGCTGATCGAGGAGGAGATCCGGGTGAAGTTCGCCGCGGCCATGCCGGGCGGCGGCTACCTCTACCACTGCGACCACTCGATCCCCAAGGACGTGAGCTTCCGCAAGTACTCCTTCGTCATGGACTGCGTGCGCCGATACGGGACCTACTGACCATGGGCATCAACTGGCAGGTGCTCGGTTCCGCCTTCCTGATGATCTTCCTCGCCGAGCTCGGCGACAAGACGCAGCTGTCGACGTTCGCCTTTGCGAGCCAGTCGAAAGCGCCGCTTTCCGTGTTCCTCGGCGCGTCGCTCGCCCTGGTGCTCTCATCCCTGATCGGGGTGGCGCTCGGCGGCGTGATCGGGAGGCTCGTGCCCGAACGGATCATGAAGGTGCTGGCCGCGGTCGTGTTCCTCGGCTTCGGGGTCTGGACCCTGGTCGAGGCGATCAAGGGGTAGGGCGTGGGCTTCCTCGCCAACTGGATCCTGCGCCGGGTGGTGAAGAGCGCGCTTGTCTTCGAGGCCGGATCGCTCGACACCTACCGGCGGCTGCGCGAACGCCTCGCGGACCACCCGCTCTGGGAGAGCCTCGGTCACCTTCTGGAGGAGGAGGAGCACCATTGGCGCATCCTCATCGACGCGGCGGCGGGACGCCTGGATGCCGCGGCGATCGAGCGGGTCGTGGACGGACACCTGTTCTCGGGCACGGCGGACATCCGGCCGCTCGAGGGCGACGCGCTGCGCGAGTGGGGGACCGAGCTCGAGCGCGCCCTGTCCGAGGAGGAGCAGACCTTCCTGTTCTACAGCAACCTGCGACGGATGAGCCGGATCCCCGTGGTGCGCCGAGCCTTCGAGGTGCTGGCCGCGATGGAGTGCGAGCATATGGACATCCTGCGCCGCCTGCTCGGCCGGACGCCCGCGAGGTCATCCGCAGGCCCGGTCGACGTTCCGGTCGTTGACAGTGCCCCCCCCGGTGAATAGACTAGTTTGGTAGCCATCACGGCTCGCCGGGAGGTTCATGTCCACCGAGATTGACCTCGCCCAGGTCAAGCAGGCGGCGCTCAACGCCAGGCCCCTCACCTTCAAGACCTACACGCTCCCGCACGAGACCGAGATCTACCTCGACAAGGTCCTCGAGGCATTTCTCTCCGAGCTCGGCCAGGCGAAGCTGAAGGAGCCGCTGTCCTACTGCCTGCGCGAGCTCGCCGTCAATGCGAAGAAGGCGAACACCAAGCGGGTCTTCTTCCTCGAGAAGGGCCTCGACCTCAACAACGAGAAGGACTACGACCTCGGCATGAAGTCCTTCAAGACCGAGACGTTCGGCAACATCCAGCACTTCCTCCAGAAGC
>JAPLSM010000064.1 GCA_026398635.1 Spirochaetota bacterium
ACGCTCACCAGCAAATGTACATGGTCGCGGCTTATATTCCCTTTCACGATCTCCACGTCCAGGCTCGCGCAAATCATCCTCACCAGTTCTCTTACCCGCGTTCCTATCTCTCTCCTCAGTACTGGCTTGCGGTACTTGGTGATCCATACTATGTGATATTTCAGATCATATACGCTGTGCGATGCCTTCCTATATTGCTTCATCCTACCGCAAGCCTACTAAAGTCTTCGCCTAAAGGCGAGGGGGTTTCTCCCAGTAGGGGACCCTAAAGAATGCCAGGACCGTCCCTGGCACAATTCCGAGTCGGTTCCGAATCGCTTTGGGAACGATGACCCGGCCTGTTTCGGAGACCACTGCGTTCATGTCCCAATTGTCCTCTTTCGCCCCGCTTGTCATTGCCGGCTCCCCGGGGTACCGTACCCCCCGCTCCATGACCACCCTGTACGTCTCCGACCTCGACGGCACCCTGGTCCGTGACGACCTCACGCTCTCGGCCGAAGCCCGGCGCGACCTGTGCGCCCTCCTCGGCGAGGGCGCTCTGATCACCGTGGCCAGCGCCCGCAGCGTCACCTCGATCAGGGCTATCCTCGGCGACATCCCCTTCACGCTCCCGATCATCGAGTTCAACGGCGCATTCCTCTCCGAGTACCGGACGGGACGGCACGAAATCGTGAACGCAATCCCGACGGCGCTCGCCCGGGAAGTCTTCGCGGCGCTCACGGGCGGAGGATGCGAGCCGTACGTCTCGTCCTTCGACGGCACCCATGACGTCGTGTTCTACCGCGAGATCGCGAACGAGGGCATGGCTGCCTACTTCGCCGAGCGGGTCGCGTTCAAGGACGAGCGCCTCAGGCGCGTCGACGACCTCGCGGCCACCCTCGACGGCGGCACGGTGTGCCTCACCGTCATCGATCGCGGTGAGCGCCTCGATCCGGTGCAGGCCTCGCTCGCCGCGGCCTTCGGCGAGCAGGTCGTGCTGACCAGCTGCGACTACCGCTGCTTCCCCGGCTGGAAGTTCTTCACGGTGCACGACCGCCGGGCCACCAAGGACCAGGCCATCGCCGCCCTGCGGAAAGCACGGGGCCTCGAGGAAGCCGGGCTCGTCGTGTTCGGCGACGACGTGAACGACCTCGGCATGATGCAGGCCGCCGACCGGCCGATCGCCATGGCCAACGCGAAGCCCGAGGTAAAGGTCCTGGCCCGCGAACTCATCGGCTCGAACAACGAGGACAGCGTCGTGCGCTGCATCCGGCAGGACTGGCTAGGGAGCAAAGGCCGATGAGCGCCTCCACGACCGATCTTGACCGACCGCAGGCACCGCACCCTCCCACCTACCGCGCTGCCATAACGATGAACCTCGTCGCCGTGGTCTGCTGGGCAGTCGCGCCGACCATGGTGAAGACCATCAGCCGGTCGTTCCCCGTCAACTTCCAGAACGCCTGGCGCTACCTCGTGGCGCTCGCGGTGCTGTGGCCGGCATACCTGCTCACCGCCGACCGGACACGCATCCGCGCGGACCTCGCAGAGGTGCGCCGCCTCGCTGGAAAGATCGCCGTGATCGCCCTCGTGCAGTACGCCTTCCAGGTCTCCTACACCTACAGCCTCACACTCATCTACCCCGGTCTCATGACGCTGGTCAGCCAGACCACGGCAGTCTTCGGCGTGCTCCTCGCCGTTGCGTTCTTCCCCGACGAACGGCGGGTCGTGCGCGACCGGATGTTCCTCGCCGGCGCCGTGTTCGCCCTCTCGGGCGCACTGCTCGTGGTGCTCGGCGGCGGCTCCTGGGACAGCGCGGCGTTCAGTGTCGGTGTGCTCTCCGCGCTCGCGAGCTCCCTCGCCTGGGCCCTGCTCGGCATCCTGATCAGGCGGTGGATACCGCACGTGCCTCCGCTGCTCTCGATCTCGTCGGTCTTCACGATCCTGGTGCCGCTCTTCCTCGCGAGTTACGCGGTGGCCAACCGGGGCTTCCCCGTCCCCGCAGCGCCCCCGATCGACTGGGTGCTGATGATAGCCTCTGGGCTGCTCGGGGTCGGGATCGGACAGTCGCTGTTCTACCGGGCCGTGCCCGTAATCGGGGTGGCCACCTCTACCAGCATCGGCCTGCTCATCCCGTTGCTCGCGACCGTGATCTCATGGCTGGCCTTCGGCGAGAAGCTCTCCGCGCTCCAGGTCGTGGGAGGGTGCCTGCTCGTCGCCGGCAGCTGGTTCGTAATCCGCCTGCGCCTGAGCCTGCGCGGATAGTCGCGTCGGCCTTCCGACATCCCGGTCTCTACCGACCTCGGGCCATCCATGGCCCTGGGTCGGCCTTCCGACTTCCCTGTCTCGGCCGACCTCGGGCCATCCATGGCCCTGGCCTCTTCCCCAAGACTTTCCCCGCTGATATCGTGGCCGCCATGGATACAGCGGACCTGCTGCGCCAGCTCGTCGAGGCCCGGGGCCCCTCGGGCTACGAGGCGGAGCTGCGCGGGATCGCGAGCGAGCGCCTCGGCGAGTTCGCGGACGACCTTCGCGTCGACGCGCTCGGGAACGTCATCGCCCTGAAGCGGCTTCCTGCGCGTGGCCCGGATCGGCGGATTCGACCCCCGGGTGCTGTTCGGGCAGCGGGTGACCGTGCACGGCAGGCGGGAGCTTCCCGGCATGGTGGTGAGCGTTCCACCCCACTTCACCACGCCCTCCGAGCGCGAGAAGCCCGTGAGCCTCGACAAGCTGTTCGTCGACGTCGGCCTTCCGGTCGACGAGGTGGAGCGCCACGTGCGGGTCGGCGATGTGATCACGCTGCGCGCGCGCATGCTGCGCCTGAACGGCTCGTACGCGGCATGCAAGGCCATGGACGACCGGGCCGCGGTGGCTGCCATCGTCCTGTGCCTGGAGGAGCTGGCCCGGCGCCGGCACGCCTGGGACGTGTACGCCGTGGCCACGGCGCAGGAGGAGACGGGCTGCATCGGCGCGGGCGTCGGTGCCTTCGGGATCGAGCCCACGGCCGCGGTCGCCATCGACGTCACCTTCGGCCAGCAGCCCGGCGTCACCGGCCCTGAAACCTTCAAGATGGACGGCGGGCCGTCCATCGCCATCGGACCGAACATCCACCCGCGCATGTTCGACCGCCTCGTGGCCGCAGCGAAGGCTGTGGAGCTGCCGTACCAGGTCGAGCCCGCGCCCGAACACTCCGGCACGGATGCCTGGTCCATCCAGGTGGCGCGATCGGGAATCCCCACGGGACTGCTCGGCATCCCGGTGCGTTCCATGCACACCCCCGTGGAGACCGTGTCCCTGCGCGACATCGAGCGCACCGCCCGGTTGCTCGCCGAGTTCATCACCCGACTCGACCAGGACTTCGCTGACACCCTTGTGACGAAGGACGCGTTCGCCACGGTCACGCCGCCGGCGTCCCCGGCGCCCGCGGCAGCAGCAACGACGGGAGGGGTGCCGTCATGAGCGCCCTGCTGCGGAAGCTCTCCGAGGCGGTGGGCGTCTCCGGAAGGGAGGACGAGGTGCGGGCCATACTCGTCGAGGAAATCCGCGGAAAGGCGGACAGCGCCCGGGTGGACGCCCTGGGCAACCTTGTGGCGACGAGGCGCGGCACGGGCGCGTCGAAGCTGCGCGTGATGCTCGCTGCGCACATGGACGAGGTCGGGTTCATGGTGACCCAGGTCGAGGACAGCGGCATGCTGCGGTTCGCCCGGGTGGGCGGCATCGACGAACGGGTCCTGCCCGCGCGGCCCGTGACCGTCAGCGCGAAGCGCGTGCCGGGCGTCATCGCCATCAAGCCCATCCACCTCACGGAGAAGGGCGAGACGGAGCGGGTCGCGCCCGTGAAAGATCTCGTGATCGACATCGGCGCGGCGTCGAAGGCCGAGGCCGAACGCCTGGTGGCGCGCGGCGACCACGCCTGTTTTCTCTCGGAGTACGTGGAGCCTCTCGCCGGATCCGCGTGGCGCACCGTGCAGGGCAAGGCCTTCGACGACCGGGCAGGCTGCGCCATCGCGGCGGCACTGTTGGCCGAGCGGTTCCCCTTCGACCTTGTCGTCGCCTTCACGGTGCAGGAGGAGGTCGGCCTCCGCGGCGCCCGGGTGGCTGCGTACGCCGAGCGCCCGGACTGCGCGTTCGTGCTGGAGTGCACCGGCGCGAACGAGGTGCCCGTGAAGAAGGACCTCAGCCCCTCCACGCGGCTCGGCGCGGGTCCGGCGATCACCGTGATGGACGGAAGCTTCATCGCGGACCGCCGGCTGGTCGATGTCCTCGCCACGACCGCCTCACGGCTCGGCATCCCGCACCAGTTCAAGCAGCCGAACATCGGCGGCACGGACGCGGGCGCCATCCAGCACGCGAGGGACGGCATCCCCAGCGTCACCCTCGCCGTGCCATGCCGGTACATCCACTCGCCGGCGGGCATCCTGAACCTCGACGACTTCGACCACACCCTCGGGCTGATGCGCGAATCGCTCCAGCGCCTGTCCGGAGCCTTCGAGAGGAGTACGACGTGACGGACATCATCAGGCGGCTCGCGGAGTGCTACGGACCCTCGGGAAGCGAGGGCGCGGTACGGGACCTCATCCGGGCCGAGGTTGAGGCGTCGGGCGCTCTGAAGCGTAAGGGCTGCCAGGCCGCGGTCGACGCGCTCGGGAACTTCTCGGTGCTCCGAAAGGGTTCCGGCGGCGGGAAGAGGGTGATGCTTGCCGCGCACATGGACGAGATCGGCATCGTGGTGTCGCACGTCGACGAGAAGGGGTTCCTGCGGTTCTCGAACATCGGGGGCGTGCGGCCGCTGAACCTCACGGGCAGCCGGGTGCGGTTTGCCGACGGCACCGTCGGCGTGATCGGGCTGGAGAAGCTCGAGGAGCCCGGCAAGGTGCCCGGCCTCGAGCGCTTCTACCTCGACACCGGAGCGAAGGACAAGGCGTCCGTCCGGGTGAAGGTGGGCGACACGGCCTGCTTTTTCCGGCCTTTCGAGGAGGTCGGCGGCCGTCTCGTGTCCAAGGCCATGGACGACCGGGTCGGCTGTGCCGTGCTTCTGCAGGCGCTGCGCGACCTGGAATCCTCGCCCCACGACGTGCACTTCGTGTTCACCGTCCAGGAGGAGGTCGGCCTGCGCGGCGCCACCACGTCCGGTTTCGGCGTGGATCCCGAAGTCGCCATCGCCGTCGACGTGACGGACACGGGCGACACGCCAGAGTGCTTCCCCATGGCCATGCACCTCGGGAAGGGGCCGGCCATCAAGGTGCGCGACGGCGGCATGCTCGCGCACGTCGGCGTGAAGGACTGGCTCGTGCGCACCGCCGAGGGGGCAGGGATCCCCTTCCAGCTCGAGGTGCTCGATGCGGGCACCACCGACGCCAAGGCAATCCAGACGTCGCGGGCCGGGGTGCCAGTGGGATGCGTGTCGGTACCCACCCGGTACCTACACACGCCGTCGGAGATGGTGGACCCCGACGACGTGCGCAATGCCGCACGACTGATCGTCGCAGCGCTCTCGGGGCCGATCGCGATCGGCTGATCGTCAGGTCCGCGCCGAACCCGCGGTGAACCGGGCGGCCGCGAAGACGATCACAAGCCACCCGACGAGCAGCACGGCCGCGTTCAGCGCGATCCACCAGCCGAGGGACCTGCGCGTGGGGAACCGCCTCGCCTCGGTCTTCCAGTAGATGAGCAGGTCCACGAAGTGCCGGGCGGGGAACGAGCTGATGTACAGGCCCAGGATCACCCCGATGATGCCATCCGCCTGGTAGCGGCCCGTGATCGTGCCGAGCAGGATCGAGACGACGACCCACGCGGCTCCGGCGAGCACCATGAGGCCGAGCCAGGCGATCGCGCGGCGGTTCTTCGCCGCGAGCTCCGCGCGCTCGGGATCGACGGCCGCCGGGCCGTCGCTCATGTCCGTCTTCTGCGCCGCAGCCACAGGTACATCACGCACGGCACCGCCCCGAGAAGCCCGCACAGCACGCCGAAGGCGAGCCGGCCGGTCCACCCCGTAAAGGGCAGCGAAGGCGCGAAGAAGTTCATGCCGAAGAACCCGGTGAGCGCGCCGAGCGGCATGAAGAGGACCGTGATCAGGGTGAGGGTCTTCATGATCTCGTTCATCCGGTTGTTGATCACCGAGAGGTAGGTGTCCAGCGCGCCGGAGGCCAGGTCGCGCATGCCCTCCACGATATCGTGCAGGCGCACGAGGTGGTCGTACACGTCGCGGAAGTAGACCCGGCTCGCCTTCGGGATCACCGCGTACTCGTCCCGGGCCATGCGGTTGAGCACCTCGCGCTGCGGAGCCACGAGCCGCCGCAGGTGCATGAGCGCACGCTTCAAGCGCAGCACCTGCTGCAGCGCCTGCTGACCCGGCTCGGCAAGCAGGCGCTCCTCAACCGACTCGACCTCCGCGTCGATGGCGTCCACCGCAATCATCGCGTCGGAGGCAAGCTCGTCCACGAGGTGGTACGCGAGGTGCGCCGCCCCCTGCTCGAGCATCCGGCCGTCGCGCTGGAAGAGCGTGCGCACCCGCTCGACCCCGTCGATGGGGTCCTCCCGGTGCGTCACTACGTAGTTCGGCCCGAGGAACACGTCGAGCTCACGGGTGACGAGCAGCTGGTCCGCAGATGGATCGAAGGCCACCGCGTGGAGCACGAGGTAGAGGTACGCGCCCCAGTCGTCCACCTTGGGTACGTGGCTCTCCTGGATGGCGTCGTCGATCGCCAGCGGGTGAAAATGGAACACGTCGCGGAGCATCGCCTCGCAGGTTTCGTGCGGCTCGTCGTGGAAA
>JAPLSM010000118.1 GCA_026398635.1 Spirochaetota bacterium
CGTGACGCGAGGAGCTTTTCCTGCCCGCCGGCGCCGACCTCGGCGAGGATGACCTGGCGCGCGTAGCGCTCACCCCGGGCCGTTTCTGTCATGCGCGGAACGTCACTCCTTCCACAAACGGCGGCAGAACTCCAGACCGGCTGCATCGGCGTCTGCGGGCAGGGTGATGAGACCGGAGTAGCCGATACCTCTCAGCGCCCTCAGAAACGGGCGATAGTCGTGGCCGTCATCCGGGCGCGGGCAGCGCCGTTCCCCGTCGGCGGATTTCGGATTTTCCATCTGCACGTGGCCGATCAGGTGCCGGTGGTCGTGCAGCTGCGCCGGGGACAGGCCGATCGGTTCGAGCTCGCGCAGGCTGACCATCGACGACAGGTTGTCCTTACCCACTCGGGGGAGGAACTCGCCGATCTCCTTCATCGAGTTCAGGAAATTGGTGCGCCGGGGGCCGAGCGGCTCGACCAGCACCGTCATGCCGAAGGTCCCGGCAGCCTCGCACAGCATGAACAGGAACTGGAGCGCCTGCTCCTTCAGGCCGGCGACCTCGCCCTCGACCGGCAGCACCCGGGCCCTGCCGTCGCTCCAGACGATCTTCCGACAGCCCAGGTCGGCCATCCGGTGGAGCGAGCGCTTCACGTGCTCCGTCCAGACGTACAGGTTGAATCCCTGCTGGGTCACCTGCACGTCCGCGGGCAGCGGCACGCCGCAGACGGTGAAGGGTACGCCGCCCGTCCGCAGGCGCTCCATCTGCCGGAGCACCTGGCCGTCGTCCAGGCTCGGCACGAGAGCGGCTGCTGCCTGCGCGAACTCGAAGCCGTCTGCGGCCGCGCGGTCAGCCTGGGAGAGATCCGTCACCGCCCTGCCCCACTGCACTCCCATGCGCGGCATCCTCGCTCAGGCCGAGCCCAGGTTCGCCAGCGCGTCCAGGGCCAGCAGGTAACTCTTCTTGCCGAAGCCCGCGATCACCCCCACGCACACGGGGGCGATGACCGACGTGTGCCGGAACTCCTCCCGGGCGTGCACGTTCGAGATGAACACCTCGACGCACGGCAGCAGCATGGCCCCGATGGCGCTGCGCAGCGCGTAGCTGTAGTGGGCGAGAGCGCCGGCGTTGATGATCACCCCATCGAAGCGACCGGGGGCCGATTGTAGAGAGTCGATGATCGCCCCCTCGCTGTTGAACTGCCGGCATTCCACGGCGACGCCCAGTTCCTCGGCACGCGCCTGCAGGCCCCGGTGGATGTCCTCGAGCGAACCCTCTCCGTAGATCGACGTCCTGCGCGTGCCCAGGAGGTTCATGTTGGGTCCCGATATCACGAGGAAGCTCTTCTTCTTCACACGCGTCTCCCAGCCACGGCAGCCTCAGGCCAACCAGGGGTCGAGGCGTTCCTCGATGAGCGCCCGCAGCCCCAGGATGTAGCTGTAGGCGCCGAAGCCGCAGATCTGCCCGAAGTGGGTGTAGGCGCCGGCGTTCAACAATATCCCGTCCGCTCTCCCCCGGCACTGCTGGACGAAGGTGACGAGATCGCCCTCTCCGTTCGATTGGTAGAACTCCACCGTCACGCCGAGCTTCCGGGCTTCCGCCTCGACGTCGGCGTTGATGCTCTCCATCGTCCTGCCGCCGTAGATGCCCACTTCGCGCTTGCCCAGCAGGTTGAGGTTCGGCCCGTGAACGACGGCAAAGTGCTTCATGATCTGCCCGCCACCGTCGTCCACGATGGCATGGAACGGCGTTTTTTCATAGGTTGCCGCCCGTCACGGCTATCCGCCCTCCAGCATAGGGAACACGCTGACGACGTCGCCCTCACGGACCGGCGAGTTGGATTCGGCCCTCCGGTCGTTCAACAGGATGATCGCCCCCTCCGGCGCCGCGAGATGTACGGCGTCGAGTAGCCCCTGGACCGAATCGATGCTTCCCAGCTCGACGTCCCGGGCCGCCAGGTCGGGGCGCTGCTGCCTCAACCACGCGTACACGCGGAGTCTCGCTGTCCCCATCCCCGTCACGCCGCCACTCGCCGTCCCCATCCCCGTCATGCCC
>JAPLSM010000120.1 GCA_026398635.1 Spirochaetota bacterium
CTCGTGGAGGAGCCGCTCCGGGTCCCGGATGCCTTAGCCTCCGCCCTGGAAAGGTCCCGAACAGTGATCGTCGACTGCGTGACGCTCTGGATGTCCAATCTTCTCCTCGCAAACGAGCGCTTCGGAGAGGCGGAGGCGGAAGCTTTTGCCGAAGAGCTGGTTGCGATGGCACATCACCCCAAATCCGCCTCCGGCAGCGTAGTGATCGCCGTCACCAATGAAGTCGGCTCAGGCGTCGTCCCCGAGACCTCCCTTGGCCGCAGGTTCCGCGATTGCGCAGGTAGGGCGAACCAGATGATCGCGCGCGGCGCAGACCAGGTGTTTTTCTTGGTGAGCGGCATCGCGATGAGAATCAAGCCGCAGGAGAGGGAGAAGACGGATGAGTGACTTCACGGCTGCCCGGATTCCGGAAGTTGACGGTGAAGGAGTACGGAGAGCGCGCGAACGAGCAGGCTCGCTCCTCATGCCGCAGCGCGCCCTGGGAAGGCTCCTCGATCTAGGGGAGAAGGTAGCAGGCATAGTGGGGTTCCCCATTCCCGATCTGTCCCCGAAAACGATCGTGGTCATGGCAGGCGATCACGGAGTCGTCGAAGAAGGGGTGAGCGCCTACCCCGCGGAGGTGACGGGCCAGATGGTCCACGGCTTTGTCTCAGGGCATGCGGGCATCAATGTCCTTTGCCGGCACGCCGGCATCGGAGTACGGGTTGTCGACATGGGCTGTCGCGCTGATTTCTCTGATCTCATTGCAGCCGGGGCCGTGCTCGATGCAAAGGTCGCGCCAGGGACCGCGAACATGCGACGCCAACCGGCCATGAGCCGGGGCCAGGCAGCTCTCTGCATCGAGCGGGGAGCCGCGATCGCGCGTGGATTGGCTGTCGAAGGTGTGCGCATGCTCGGCACCGGGGACATGGGCATCGGCAACACCACGCCATCGGCAGCCATTGCTGCGGTTGTCACTGGCCGGACAGTGGAGGAGTGTACGGGACGCGGCACCGGCATCGACGATTCCCGGCTGGCCCACAAGGCCCTCATCATCAGGCAAAGCATAGAAGCGCGCCAGCCGAACCCCCACGATCCGCTGGACATTCTCTCGAAGATCGGCGGATTCGAGATCGGCGGAATCGCCGGGTTCATCCTGGGCGCGGCGGAGAGCCGCATCCCTGTCGTGATCGACGGCGTGACCTCAACGGCAGCGGCCGTGATCGCGTGGCTGATGGAGCCGCGGCTCGCGCATTTCATGTTCGCGGCCCACAGGTCGGTGGAGCCAGCGCAGGCTGCCATGCTTTCCCTCATGGGTCTCGAACCGATCCTCGACCTCGGCATGCGCCTCGGCGAGGGCACGGGATGCGCTCTTGCCATGCCCATCATCGAGGCCGGGGCAAAGGTGCTCCGTGAAATGGCCACGTTCGCCGAAGCGGGAGTGAGCCAGGCATGATACGCGGCCTTTTCTCCGCTCTCGCTTTCCTGACGGTGATTCCCATCCCGGAATCACTGAAGAGCCGTAGGGAGAACGGGATGTTCGTCGGGTATCCGCTGGCAGGGCTGCTGATAGGAGCCCTGCTCTCCCTCTCGTACTTCACGGCTCAGCTCCTGTTCTCCGGCCCCGTGGCCGCGGTTCTCGTGACCGCTGCCGGCATTCTCCTCACCGGAGCCATGCACGTGGACGGGTTGGCGGACTGCGCCGATGCGTTCTACGGAAGACGGGATAAGGAGACGACGCTGCGTATCCTCAAGGATCCCCGGATCGGTACCATGGGAGGCATCGCGATAGGCCTCTCCCTGCTCTTTCGGTGTGCAGCGCTCGTTTCGCTTCCTTCGCGTCTCATTTTTTTCGGGCTGCCCGTTGTAGCGATGTTCTCGAGGACCACGGTCCTGATAGCCATGAAAGCGCTGCCGTATGTGAGAAGCAACG
>JAPLSM010000443.1 GCA_026398635.1 Spirochaetota bacterium
TCCGTCTCCCTGCTGACTTGGCGCGCCAGCTGGACGCGCTGTGCAAGGATATCGAGCGGCCCCGGACCTTCATCGTCCGCAAGGCACTCGAGAGCTACCTGGTTGAGCAGGCCGATTATCAGGTGGCCCTCGACCGGCTGAATGACAAGAGCGATCCTGTCATTTCCGCAGCCGACGTGAGGCGGGCGCTTGGCCGCTGAGGTCCTCTACAAGGCTTCGGCACTCAAGGACCTGAAGCGACTCGACCGCAGGGAGGCGCTCCGCATCGTCGAGCGGATCGACGCCGACCTTGCGCTGGATCCCGGCAAAGACAAGGCGCTCGTTGGTCCGTTCAAGGGGCTGTTCTCCTACCGAGTCAGGGACTACCGGATCGTCTCTACGATCCTCGGCGGCTCCATCCTTGTACTTCGGATAGCACACCGCCGGGAAGTCACCAAGACCTGAGGCGCTACGCAGTCCCTTTGGGCTCGCGCGGCCGGCTGCCGCAGGTTGCTGCCGCACTGCGGCGGGGCTACGCCCCGCCCTTGGGGATGTGAAGTATCTCCCGCGGCTTGGAGCCCTGCGCAGGCCCCACGATGCCCCGTTGCTCCATCTCCTCCACGAGCCGGGCTGAACGGTTGTAGCCGATCTTGAGCCGGCGCTGGATGTACGAGGCCGAGGCCTTGCCCTGCGACACGACGATCTCGAGGGCGCGCTCGAACAGCGGGTCGCCGCCCGCCTCCCCCTCGTAGTCGCCGGCCTCCTCGTCCTCGAAGAACACCTCGTCGTCGATGTACTGCGGCTCGCCGTACTTCTTCTTCAGATGACCCGTGATGGCCTCGATCTCCTCGTCGTCGACGAACGCGCCCTGGATGCGCACGGGGAACGGGTTCCACGCGGCGGAGAACAGCATGTCGCCCTTGCCCAGGAGCTTCTCGGCGCCGACCCCGTCGACGATGATCCGGCTGTCGAACTTGTTGGCCACCATGAAGGCGATGCGCGAGGGGATGTTGGCCTTGATGAGGCCGGTGATGACGTCGATGGAGGGCCGCTGCGTGGCCAGCACGAGGTGGATGCCGATCGCCCGGGCCATGGCCGCGAGGCGCGCCAGCGTCGACTCGAGCTCCTTGCCCGTGGTGGCCATGAGGTCGGCGAACTCGTCGATCACCACCACGAGGTACGGCAGCCGGCTCACCCGCTGCTTCTTCGCCTTGCGGTTGTAGACCCGGATGTCCCGGGCCCCGAGGGCGTCGAGCAGTACGTAGCGCCGCTCCATCTCCGAGATGCAGTACTGCAGCATCTGGAAGGCCTTGCGCGGGTCGCTGATGACCGGCGTGAGCAGGTGCGGCACCCCGTTGTAGCTCTTCAGCTCGATGATCTTCGGGTCCACGAGGAAGAGGCGCACCTCCTCGGGCGACCGGCGGAAGAGGATCGAGCAGATGATGGCGTTCACGAGCACGCTCTTGCCCGAGTTGATGGGGATCTCGTGCCGGGCATCCTGCATCTCGGGGAGGTCCACCATCTCCCGGAAGCTCACGATGGCGCGTTCCCGGTTGGGCACCTCGATGCCCACGGCGTGCTTGCCGGGGATCGGTGCCACGATGCGCACGCTGGGAGCGGCGAGGCGCAGCGCGATGTTGTCCGAGAGGTTCGCGATCTTCGACACCCGCACGCCCGGGGCGGGCAGCATCTCGTAGAGCGTGATCACCGGGCCCTTGCGGATGCCCGTCACCTCGGCCTGGATGTTGAACTCGCTAAGCGCGGCGGTCAGGACGTCGGCCGCGTGCCGGGTGGCCTCGTCCACGATGCCGTAGTCGTGCGAGGTGCGCCGCTTCAGCACCCCCTCGACGGGGATCCCGTAGGGACGTCGCCGGGCCTCGGCGCCGAGGTCCAGCTCGGCCTGCCCGCCCGCGGGTGCGGGTGCTGCAGCCGCGGCTCCTCCCGTCCCGCCGTCCTCCGCCTCGTCGACCGGTTCGAGCTCCCCGATCTCCTCCGCGTCGGCTTCGATGGTCCGGGCCGCCCTCACGGTCTCTTCCGCAACCACGACGGGGAGATCCGCGGTCTCCCCCGGCTCGAGGGGCGCGGCATCATGAGCGCCGAGCCGCAGGATCGCCGGCGTGAGGTCGGCGTCGCCCGCGTGCCCCTCCCTGCCGGCAGCCGTTCCGCCCGGAGGCTCCTCGGCGGCCCTGCCGAACCCGCGCGGGAGCGTGAACAGCAGCATCAGCTCGAGGGCGAGAAGCAGGAAGAGCAGCACCGCGGAGGGAAGCTGTCCGAACGCCGTGAGCATGACCCTGCTGAGATACGCGTCGGACGAACGCAGCACGTGAAGGATCAGGCTCAGCGTGAGGAACGGCAGGATCGAGAGAACGAGCATCAGCACCAATCGGCGCCGGAACTCTCGCACGAGCAGGAGCGTCATCCCCGCGAGGAGGTATGCCGGCACGAAAAACGCGGCCCACGAGAAGGCGCCGAGGAGGAACCGCCCCGGGGCGGCAAGGACCTCGAGGACGAGCCGGGGGGCCGGGCTGCCTTTGGCGACGCCGCTGGCGACGCCTAGGGCAAGGCCGAGGGAGGCGAGGAGGAAGAGTGACGTCGCGGCGAGCACCCCCGCGGTCACAGGGATCGCGCGCGAGCGCCTCGGGCCGGCACAGGTATCGGGCATGGTTCTCTCTTTCAATATCGGCTGGTCGCGGGGGCCGCTCTACTCCGCCCCGACCGCCGGA
>JAPLSM010000375.1 GCA_026398635.1 Spirochaetota bacterium
GACACGGAGGAGCCCCCACCATCCGCCGCCGCCGACCCGAAGGCATCCGCGCTGCCCACGGCCGGAACGTTCCCCGCGTACGCGAGCACCGCACCCGTGCGCACGTCGAGCACGAGCACTGCGCCGTTGGCCACCCCGCTCCCGCGCCACGCCTCCGCGTGACGGACCACGACATCGTTCAGCTTCTGCTGCAGGTCGCGGTCGAGGGTGGTGCGGATCCGGGCGCCAGCCACGGTCGCAGCGCCCGCAGCAGCCGCCCCGGCCGCGGCCTCCTCCCGGGCGCGCACGAGCAGATGCGGCGCATCGTGTGGAAGCGGAAACGGCTCGTCGGGCAGCCGCTCCGCCTTCGCGAGATGAAGCGTCTCCGGGTCGATCACCCCGCGGCGGGCGAGCTCGTCCAGCAGCCCGTTCCTCCGCTCGAGGAGTGCGGACCGGTTCTTGCCCGGGTGCACGAGGCCCGGGCTGTTGGGAAGGACCGCGAGCGCCGCGCACTCCGCCCACGAGAGGGTGTCGGGGTCGCGGCCGAACCAGCGCCAGGAGGCGGCCTCGAAGCCCACCACGTTGCCGCCGAACGGTGCGTTCGAGGCGAACAGGCGGAGGACCCCCGGCTTGGTCACCGACAGGCTGAGACGGAGGGCCAGCACCGCCTCCACGGCCTTCTCGCCCAGGGTGCGCGGCGGAGTCCCGCGCGAAAGCCGGATGACCTGCATGGTGATGGTGCTCGCGCCGCTCACCACCTCGCCTCTCCGCACGTTTGAGACGATGGCCCTGATCACCGCGAGCGGGTCCACACCCGGGTGCCGGAAAAATCGCCGGTCCTCGCGGATCACGAGGGCCTGCACGAACTTCGCGGGCAGGTCGCGGTCGGCGGGGAACCGCCACTGCCCGTCGGCCGCAATCGAGGCGCCGAGCAGGCGCCCGTCGCGATCGAGGAGCACCGTGGAGTACGGCACATCGAAGAGCCGGGACGGCAGGCAGAACCAGAAGCCGGCAGCGAGCGCGAGCGTCGGCAGGAAACCGAGGAGGACTCCGGCGCCGGCCAGGCGGGCCAGCCGGCCCGCGCGCCCCGGCCGCCGGTTCCCATGGCTCACAACGGCTTCTTGCGCGTCTTGTCCAGCCACTTGCCGGGCATCCGGGCATTGATCGTCGGGTCGTACATTGCCTCGACGCTCACCGGCGGCAGGTAGAACTTGCCGTCATACGTCACGGTGGCCTGGAAGGTGAACACGCGCTTCTCCCCGCCGCGCAGACTGAAGTACGTGTAGATCCGGTCGTCGCGGAAGTCCTGGTAGTCCCAGTCGGCTGCCTTCTCCGTGTCCTCTCCCTCCTCGGCGAACACCCGGGTGTTCACCGGCTCCCAGCTCCCCGGGAGCAGCAGCGAGAGCGCGAGCCCGTCGAGGGACGACTTCTTCAGGTTGGTGACACTCACGGAAACCGTCACGTCGCTCGCGAGCGACACGTCCACCGGGTCGACCTGCCGGTTTTTGGCGTCCCGGTAGGAGACGTCCATTGCCAGGCCGTTCGACGAGGCGGTCTCCGCGCCGAGCGGCGGCAGGCCCGAGGCGACGACCCGCACGTACACCGTGGCGCCGCCCGAGTTCGCCACGGACAGCGCGCCCTGCGTCGCCGACCCCGGCGCGAGGTCTTCGAGCGCCATCGGCGTGGCCGATTGGACAGGCACCGCCTTCCCTCCGTCCCACGAGTAGGAGAACGACAGTGCCGTGCCGCCCGCGGTCGAAAGCGCGTAACGGGCGAGCGCGAGCAGCGCCCACGCGGTTGTCTGGGTGCTGTAGGGCTCGGACGACGAGAGCTGGTTCGAGACCTCCACAGCGAGCTTGTCCGCCTTCGTCGTGGCGCCGAGGTCGGAAAGCGCCGTGAGGATCACCGCCTTGTCGCGGAGGTCCGATCCATAATTGCCCCGGAGCGCGCGGTAGATGGACACCTGCATGCCGAGGTCACGCGAGAGCCGGGTCGCCTCGTCCTTCTGTCCGGCCAGCTTGTAGGCAGAAGCGAGCAGCCACTTCGCCGTGGCCTCAAGTCCGGACACCTCGCGCAGCCGGTTCATGGCCCCGAGGGAAGGGCTGCCCGCGAGGGCGAGCGTGTACAGACGGTAGGACTGCGAGAGCCCGTCGGCGTCCGCCTTCGTCGTCCAGGCCTCAGCCCGCTCCTGCTGGAACTCCGTCCATTTCCCCAGCAGCTCGGCGGGCAGCTCGAAGCCCCGGGCCTTCGCCTCCAGCAGGAAGTGGCCCACGTATGTCGTCGACCAGTCGCCGCTGTCGCCCCAGCCCGGCCAGAACTGGAACCCGCCGTCGGGCGCCTGGAACCGCTTCAGCTTGAGGATGGCCGCCTCGATGTTGCGCTGCGTGGAGGCGGCCTTCTCGGCGCCGAGCTTCACGAGCCGGTCGAGGTACAGCTGCGGGAACGCGGCGCTCGTGGTCTGCTCGACGCACCCGTGCGGGTACCGGATGAGCCACTCGAGGCTGCGCCCCAGGTCGAGCGGCGGAAGGCGCGACACCTCGAGTTGCACGGCGTTCGTGCCGGCCACGCCCGGAAGCGTCACGTTCTGCTTCCACGACTTCCCCGCCGCCACGGTGGCGGACACCACCTTCGTCTGGCGGGTGACGGGCATGCGGACCTCGATCTCGGTCTCGCTCTCGGCCCGGTAAGAGCCGGCCAGGACGGTCACGCGTACGGTGCCCACGCCGGTCGAGGCAGACGCGGATAGCTGGAACGTGACCACTTTCTCCTCGGCCTTCGCGAACGTCACCGACTGGCCCGCCTTGCCCGACACCGAGACCAGGCCGCTGGTGGTCACGCTGACCGTCGCCGAGCGCAGGTCGTCCTTCATGTTGAACACGGTCACGGGGAACGACACGTCCTCGCCCGTGGACAGCACCCGGGGCAGCGTGGGCAGCACCATCAGCTCGCTCTTGACCTGCACCTCCTTCTCCGCTGCGCCCCATGCCCCGCCGTGGCCGGCCACCACCATCAGGCGCACCGCGCCCACGTACTGGGGCAGCTCGATCTCGTGACGGTTGGTCGCCCCTTTCGCGAGGTTGACGGGCCCGACGAAGCGCACCACCGGCGGGAACCGGTTGGCCTTTCGCTCGCCCGCGGCCGTCAGCTCGTCGCCACCGCCGACGGCGAGCAGGCTCTCGAGCTTCCCGGCAAAGGCGCCGGCCACGAAGTCGTAGAGGTCCCAGCCCGAAAGCTGCGATGCCTCGCGCCGGTAGAACGTGTTCCACGGGTCCGGCGCCTGGTACGCGGTGAGGCGCAGGAGGCCCTCGTCCACGAGCGCGAGGGTGTAGGTCATCTCCCGTCCCTTCGCCTCCTTCACCGCCACGGTCACCTTCTCGCCGGGTCGGAACGTGTCGGCCGACTCGATCGCGGGCGCGAGGTGCGTCGACGGATCCTCCACGAACACCGGCACCACGCCGTACAGGCGGATGGGCAGGTCGTTCGCGGTCTGCAGGTGCGGCTGCAGGAACGTGACGTGCACATACACGTTGGGCGCCATATCGGGGGTGACGGTGAACTGCCAGCGCGTGGTGCCGTCGGCCGGCTGCACCCACGTGCTCTGCAGCACCCGGCCCTTCTGCTCGAGGGTCACGAGCGCGCGTCCCTTCGCGTTCGACGGGAAGGTCACGGCCGCCACGTCGCCCGGCGCGTAGCGCGGCCGGTCGGCGGAGAGGGTCAGCATCGTGGCGCCGATCTTGCTTTCTCCGGAGCGGCCCGCCCAGCCCGGCCAGTCGATGTAGACGACCTTCCCCGTGGCGTGTCCGCCGGTGAGGTCGCGCACGCGGACCAGGTACCGGCCCCAGTCCGGGTACTTGATCCGGAAGCTCCACACGGCTTCGCCGTTCACGACGTTCACCTTGTCGCTCTTCAGCGCCTTCGTGGACCGGCTGGAGGCGAACTCCGCGAGGTCCTCGTCGCCCTTCTCCCACCACCAGCGCCAGTCGATCTTGTAGATCTCGGCCTGTACCTGGCCCGACCGGACAAGGTTGCCCTTCGGGTCGACGAGTGCGATGCGCACCGCGTGATCCTGGTCCGTGAGGAGCATGCCGCGCAGCTCATCTCCCTTCGGCACCCGGATGCCCACGTACCGGTTGTACGGGTCCAGGTCCTTCCGGAACGCTTCGGTGCTGAACACGCCGCTCGGCTCGAAGATCTTCACGACGAACTGCGCCGCGAGGCGGCCCGGCGCGGCGCCCTCGACCTCGATCGCGCCCCGCACGTCGGTCCGTCCCTGCCGGTCGAGCGTACCCTCGAACAGCTCCTGTTCGGCGGTCTCGAAGACCCGGGCCGGATCGTCGAACACGTACTCCGCGTACTTCTCGAAGGTCGTCGGCACGCTCTGGAGGCGCAGCGTCACGCTCGCATCGAGGTCGGCCCCCACCGCTCCGTGCAGCCACGTCGCGGTGAGCGGCGCCTTGAAGGGCCCGGCCGAAAGCTGCTCGGGCAGCTCGAAGCCGACCTTCAGCCGGTTCGGCATGACCGTCTCGACCTTCAGGGTCTTCGTGAAGGTGCGGTCACCCACCCTGACCCGGGCCTCCCACGCGCCCGTAGGAGAGTCGGCGTCCGTGGCGGTGGTGAAGTCGTAGAACCCGTCCACCGACGTCGTGCGCGTGAGGCGCGTGACGGTCTGCCCGCGCGCGTCGCGCAGCTCGAGGTTGACGGGGTGCGCCGCGGGCACGGTCTTCAGGGGATCCCAGAGCACGAACGTGAGGTGGATCGTGTCGCCGGGGCGCCAGACGCCGCGCTCGCCGTAGAGGAACCCCTTCACGCCGGACTTCACCACCTCGCCGCCCGTGTCGAAGTGGCTCGTGACGAGGGCGGATCTGCCGTCCACCTTCAGGTACCCGTGCTGCGAACCGTAGCTGGCCACCACGAACGCCGGCTCGCCGGGCGGGCTGAACGTCGCCATGCCCGACGCGTCGCTCGCCGCCGAGGCCAGCGTCTTCCGCTGGAAGCTCTGCAGCTCGATCGAGACGCCGGCGAGCGGCTGCGCCGTGCGGAGGTCCGTGCAGTACACGCGCAGCAGTCCGTTCGTCTCGGCCTTGACGATCAGGCCGATGTCGGACACCAGGACATTGCGCACGGCGAGCACGTCGCGCTCGTCGTCCCAGTAGCTCACGTAGTACCCGGGGTGGCAGGGATCGTTGCGGTGATCCCAGTAGTCCTCCTGGTACTCGGGATCGTAGTAGTCCCAGAAGCTTTTGTCGGACGGATCGTCCTGCACGACCGGCACCGAGCTCCAGTCGGTATCCGGGGACGGGTCGGGCGCGGAGCACGCCCACATCACGTGCGGCCTGCGGAACGTCACCCGCAGCTGGAACATGCCGTCAGGGTGGGTTTTCAGCAGCGGGGTGAGGTCGAGGCCGTGCCTGACCCAGGTGTTCTTCTGGGCATCCGTGGTGCCGAGCGGGATCACCTCGCGCCACACCACCTTGCCGACCCGGTGCAGCTCCTCGGACTCGTCCATCGCGTTCACCTGCAGGAACTGGGTCATGTTGTCGCCGTACACCTGGAAGGCTTCCACGACAACCGCGCGGAGGTTCATGGTCTCGACGGGCACCGTGAGCCCCTGGGTGGTCGGGAGGATCACGCCCATGCCCGCGAACCGCACCTGGGGCAGCTGATCCTTCACGGTCACCGAGAGCTGCACGGGGACCGCGATGCCCCCGCCGGACTCCGAGGACACGCCGGGCTCGACGGTCACGGTTTCCGTGGACCCCAGGGCCGCGGACGTGAACAGGCGCACGAGGTTCCCCACGACCGCCAGGCGCACGTCGTCGCGTCCCGCTATGCGCACGAGGCCCGCAAGGTTCTGCAGTGCCCGCAGGGGATCGGAGAAGACCACCTCGATCACCCGGTCCTCACCGTCCGGGACACGGGCGCTCAGCACCTCGAAGGTGCCGAGCGACGGCACGGCGATGGTGGAGTGCCCCGAGGTCTTCGCTTCGATGGACTTTCCCGACCAGGCGAGCTCGAGGTTGCACGGCTCGGCGGCCCGGGTGATGCCCGTCACCGTGAAGGAGTGAACGAGGCCCGCGTCGTCGTGGCTCCAAGCGACGGGAAGCGGTGCGGTCTTCCCCTTACCGGAGGCGAGCCGCACCGAAAGGATCTGCTCGGCTTTCGCCGATGGCTCGTGGTCGGATGTCTGGATGGTGCCTGAGAGCTGGTAGGTTCCGGAGTCGTCCGCGGTCTCCAGCTGCCCGACTTCCAACGAGTATGAGGGGGCGACCACCGTGAAGACGAAGTCGAACCCCGCCAGCTTCTCGAGGTCCACCGAGGCACGCACGCGCCTGCCAGCCGGAAGCTCCTTGTCGCTCGCGAACTCGAGCGTCCGGTCGTCGATCCAGCGCGTGGTGCCCCGGATGCGCGGGACGAACCGGAACGGCGAACGCTCGAGCGCCGCTCCGATCTCCCCCTCTGCCACCGGCTGGGTGAAGGCGACCCGGATCGGGTCCTTCCGGGACACG
This sequence comes from Spirochaetota bacterium, assembly GCA_026398635.1. Lineage (GTDB taxonomy): Bacteria > Spirochaetota > Spirochaetia > SZUA-6 > Fen-1364 > JAPLSM01. The sequence continues at coordinate 6,486 of JAPLSM010000375.1, forward strand.
ACGCCTGCCGTGACCGACTGGACGACCTGGGGGTCCGGCTGCCGCAGCGCGTTCCGCGGGGCCGAGCAGGTCCCGAGAACGAGCATTGAGGAGAGCGTAGCGGCGACGGCGACGACGGCGGTGATGGTGCGGCGCATACGTTTCTCCTGTCGATTAGATTCTACCGCCCGGATGCCGCGGGCGCAATTGGAGCGGGTGCAACGGCAGCGGCCGCTCGTGCCCCGGGCGCAATTGGAGCAGGCACCTCCGCGGCGGCCGTAATGTCGTAGACTTCCAGCCGGGCGTCGAGGAAGTCCGAGAAGCAGACGAACCGGCCGTCGGGCGAGATGCCGAGGCCGGTCGGCTGGTTCCCTCCCCACGCCCAATCGATCACCTCGAGCGTCAGGGGATCGAGGCAGTAGAGCTTTCCGAACGCCGGCCCCTTGGTGATCCAGTTGACCGGGTTGTTCGGCCCGCGCGAGCAAGCGAACAGATGCTCCCCGTCCGGCGACACCTTGAGGGTGTTGAGGCAGTGGTCGACGACCGCGCTCGCGATGACCGTGTCGGCGGCAGCGTCGATCGCGAACACCCGGCCGCGAAGCAGGTCGGAGACGTAGAGCACATCGCGCGTCGGATGGAGAACGACATGCCGCAGGGCGGACGACCCGACGTTGATGGTCTTCACGATCTTGTTCGTGGCCAGGTCCACTTTCGCGAGACCGCCGGGCTCATAGATGCAGACGTAGAGGAACCGGCCGTCACGTGAAAAGGCCATGCCTCTCGGGATACCGCCCATGGTGATGAGCGACGTCACCTTGCGGCTCGCCGAGTCAATCACCGAGACGGTCTTCGATTCCCAGTTGGAGATATACGCCGTGCGCTCGTCGGAGGAAACCACGATCACCTTCGGCCAGAGGCCGCCGGCCTTGAACGAGTCCACATACACGAAGTCCGCCATCCGGAACGCGTGCACCATGCCCGTGGTCATCTGGCTCACCCACAGCTCGCCGCGCCCGGGAAGGAACGCGATCTCCACGAAGCCCCGGGACTTCGGCCAGGGATCGGGCGGCGAGAGGGTAGTGACCTTCGTGAACGTCTTCGCGTCGAACACGTCGATACCCGGGCCCTCGAGCAAGGCGGAGAGGATGTACCGCCCGTCGGGCGTATATTCCACGCACTTCGGCTGCCTGCCCGTGGCCATCTCCGCGACCCGGACCAGGCCGGAGCCTTCGCGCTCGAGCTTCGCCTCGAGGAGGGTGTCGCCCGAAAGCTCCACGACGATATCCCGAGGGAGGAAGCCCGGCGCCGAGAGCCCGATGAAGTAGTAGGCTTCCGGGAGCTTGAAAGTGCGGAGCGCCCCCTGCGTGGTCCTCGGCTTCGCGGCGGCACCGTCGATGGCGACCGAGCAGCCGATCGGAAATGCTTTCAGGGTGAGAGTGACCTGCCCGGTGGCCGCTGCGCCGGCAGATGTTCCCGCCTGTCCCGTAGCGACGGCCGCGGGGAGCAGGAGCAGGGCGAGGAGCGCGGCGGGGAGCCCGGAGGGCATCGAACGCACGAGCCCACGATACACGATGCGGCGGAAGGCGCCCAGCGCCCCGGGCAGGAAGGTGTGTTTCCCGTTTACGCGGCGTGTTACAATGGATGCTAGGAGGCTCGCTATGCATACCCGTTCACTCGTGAGGATCTTGCTCCTCGTCGTCGCGGTCGCCGCCGTTGCGCTTTCCTGCGGCCTCGACTACACGCTGGATTTCGAGCTTGGCGACATCGCAGTTTTAGGCAACTCGGTGGAAGTCGACTACACCTTGACCAATGCCGGATTTCGCAGCATGGACAACGCGACAATCAACATCAGGGTGACGGTTGACCGCTTAACCGGCGGGTCGCTACCGCCGATGGAGCTCTGGACGCCCGGCGTCGACCTGTCCGTCGGCGATATCCACTCGGGCACACTCTCCTTCCCATTCGGCGAATCGATCACCAACCCTCTTGTTGAGGTCATCGGCGCCGGTTGGGACGAGCACATCTCAAGCGACTGAACCGGCGGTCCCGCCGAGGAATCGTGCCGGGGACGCGACTGCGCGGGCGCGGTGTTATATACTCGAGATGCCCGATCCCGAAAGGAGACCCCCCATGCGATGGTTGCCGGCCCTGCTGCTGGTATTGTTGCTCGTGATGCCCCTGTTCATCGGGGGATTGTCGGCTGTCGCGGTGTCAACCTTCGTCCTCGATCGAGGCTGGTACGTCGGCTTCCTCTCCGACGAGCGGCTATACGACCTTCCCGACGCGGTGTCGAGCGCGACCTGGCACCTTTCGTTCGCGGGCCTGTCGGGATTCCCGCATGCAATGGGTCGGGAAGCCCTGCGGGAGCTACTCCCGCCCGCGTACCTCCGGGACCAGGCCTCGGCGATCATCGACCAGGTCTTCACGTACCTGTGGGGCCGGGGCCCGCTCGACGTCTCCGTGGATCTCTCGCCGGTGAAGCGCTCCCTGGCCGGCGACGGCGCGAAGCGTTTCGCCCTCGCGCTGGCGAAGGGGCTGCCGGAGGCCTCGGCGTCGACGGCAGTCCCGAAACGGGGGACCATCCCCGACTACCGTCCGAAGGGCTGGACGGTCGACCAGACGGCGCGCTTCATCGAGGCCTCGCTGCCGCCGGTCCTCGCCTCGCTTCCAGACCGGCTCGAGCTGGGCGACACGGTGCCTCTGCCCTGGAGGGGGTTCTCGGCTTTCGGCATGCTTATCGGCGCGGCCGTTGTCATGATGCTGCTCGCCTGCGGGGCCTGGCTCGGGTCGGCTTTCGCCTTCAGCGACGTGCCCCGCGAACGCCTGCTCTGGCTGGGCGGATCGCTTCTCGCGCCCGCGCTCTGCGTGCTCGCGATCGGCGCGGCGGCCGCCGTCTCCCCGCTGGCTCTCTCCTGGGCACGGATGGGCATTTCCTTCGCGGACTTCGCCGAGATCGGCATGGGTCAGGGGTTCACCGACGCCGTCCTCAATGCGGTCCGCCTGTCGCTCGGACGCGTCTCCACCGGCTTCCTCGCCACCGGCGGGATCGCCGCGGGCATCGGCATCGGGCTGCTGGTCTGGGGCGGGAGCACCCCGTCCAGCGACCAGAAGGATGAGGCGGCCGCCGCCTGATTGGCGCGGTCCGCACGATGGCTGTCCTTCCGCGCGAACCCTGGCTCCGTCTCCTTCCCGCCGACCCCCGGCCCTGGCTGCTGGATTCGGGCGAGCCGGCGTCCCGCTGGGCGACGCTGACCGAGCTCCTCGACCGCGATGGGACGGACGCCGAGGTCCGCGCGGCGAAGCAGGCACTCATCGCCGATCCGGGCACCCGCAAGCTGATCGCGAGGCTGCCGGACTGGGAGAAGGAATCCGTCGCCTCGGGCCACAACAGCCCGAACTACGCGCCGAACATCCTCCACCTGCTCGCCGATATGGGGCTCGCCTCCGGCGACGACCGGCGCGTGGATCGGTTCCTCGACCAGCTCGCCGCGCACCAGGATGAGGCGAGCAGGTTCCAGTCCCTGTCGCGATGGCGGGGACAGACGAAGCCGCACTGGGGCGCACTGCTCTGCGACAGCCACATCATCACCGACGCGCTGGTGCGCTTCGGCCGGGCCGACGATCCGTGCACGCGCCGGGCGCTCGATCGCATGGCTGCCGATCTCGCCTCCACGGCCCAGGGGCCCGGCTGGCCCTGCATCCCGGACCCGGTGACGAAGTTCCGTGGCCCGGGGCGCCGGACGGATTTCTGTCCCCAGGTGACCCTGGAAGCCCTTCGTACCTTCGCCCGGGTGCCCGCAGCCCGGCAGCCGCGGGGGATCCTCGATGCAGCCCGGACCTCGCTCCGCGCCTGGCAGCTACGTGGGGACGAGAAGCCCTACCTCTTCGGCCACGGCAGGCAGTTCAAGACCGTCAAGTGGCCGGTATTCTGGTACGGTGCCCTGTGGCTGCTGGACGTGCTGTCGAGGTACCCCGGACTCTGGCGCGGCCGCGGCGCGCGCCCTGAGGATCGGCGTGCGACCGCCGAAATCGCTGCCTGCCTTGTCGCTTACAACGTCGACCCTGACGGGAAGGTCACACCACGTTCCTGCTTCAAGGGCTTCGAGCAATTCTCCTTCGGGCAGAAGAAGGCGCCGTCGGCGTTCGCCACTGCCAGGCTGTGCGTCATCCTGCGGCGGCTCGGCAGCCTGGCAGAGGACATCGCCGCGGTCGACGTGCGTGCGCTCGCGAGTTCAAAGGGAGGGAAAGGCACCGCGATCCCGCCTTCTCAGCTCGCCAGCGCGTGCCAGAAGTCCAGGCTGACGTCGTCCTCGTGAACCGGCGCGGAACGCGCGATCCCTTCCAGACTGAACGAGGCGTACGCTATATAGCGGAATCGAATGATGATGTTCTATATTGGCCGTGGGCATGCGACCGGCTGGGCACCCGACCGGCAGCGAACGACATGGAGGTATCGAATGAAGAAGGAGCTGAAGATCGTCCTGGTCGGAGCCGGGAGCCGGGAGTTCAGCAGGGCCATCATCCACGACCTCGTGCTCGAGAGGCAGCTCCACGAATCGCGCGACCTCGACGTGCACCTCGTCGACATCGACCGTGACAGCCTGGAGCTGATGCACGCGTACGCCCGACGGTGCGCCGAAGCGGCCGGCGCGCGGATCGCGTTCCACGCGACCACCGAACGCGAGCGGGCCCTCGAGGGCGCGGATTTCGTCCTCATCTCCGTGGCCGTGAAGCGCATGGAGCTCTGGGAGCAGGATTTCCGGGTCCCCCTCGCCTTCGGGTCACCCCACGTCTACGGGGAGAACGGGGGGCCGGGAGCCGCATTCCACGCCCTGCGCAACTTCAAGATCATCATGCCCGTATGCCGGGACATCGAGCGGCTCTGCCCCGGCGCCTGGGTGCTCAACTTCACGAACCCCGAGGCGCGCGTCCTCACCGCGATCCTCTCGCTGACCCGGCTATCGGCCCTCGGCCTCTGCCACGGGTTCCATTCCTTCCAGGAGCTCGCGGCCCGGGCGCTCCGGCGCCCTCTCGAGAGCCTGGACGTGCGCACTGCCGG
>JAPLSM010000456.1 GCA_026398635.1 Spirochaetota bacterium
CGGAAGCGGCCGGCCCGAGCACCTCGCCGCCGAGCGCCGTGATCTTCGCTCTCGCCGCGGCCGAGACCTTCGCCACGTCCACGACCAGCTTCCGGGTAAGCTCCCCGTCGCCGAGCACCTTCACCGGCACGCCCCGACGGCGGGCGAGTCCCCGTTCCCGCAGCGACTCGGCGGTGACGGTGTCGCCGTCGGAAAACCGGTTCAGGTCGCCGACATTCACGACCTGGTAGACGATCTTGAACGGCTCGTTGGAGAACCCACGCCGCGCGATGCGCCGGAAGAGCGGCATCTGCCCGCCCTCGAAGCCGAGGCGCACCCCGCCGCCGGCCCGGGCCTTCTGGCCCTTGGTGCCCTTGCCCGCGGTCTTGCCGTGCCCCGAGCCGAGGCCCCGGCCGAGGATCTTCTTCGTCTTCTGGCCCTTCGGCCGTCGAAGATTCATTTCGTCCATGTCAGCCGATCTCCTTGACGTCGAGCAGGTAGGAGACGGTGCGGACCATCCCGAGCACGGCGGGGGTGGCCTCCTTCTCGACCACGGCGTTTATCCGCCGCAGACCGAGCGCCTTCACCGTCCGGCGGTGGTTCGGCTTGCAGCCGATGGTGCTCTTCACGAGCTTGATCTGAAGCTTCGCAGGCATGCCATTACCCCCAGAAGTCCTTCAGGGTCTTGCCCCGGTGTGCGGCGATCTCGCGCGGGCTCATGAGCGAGGCGAGGCCCGCGAACACGGCCTTGACCGTGTTGATCGCGTTGGCCGAGCCGATGGACTTGGACAGCACGTCGTGCACCCCGGCCGCCTCCATCACGGCGCGTACGGGGCCGCCGGCGATGACGCCGGTGCCCGGGGCCGCTGGTTTCAACAGCACCTGGGCGCTCTTGAACCGGCCGAGCACCTGGTGCGGGAGCGTCGCCTTCTTGAGCGGTACGCTCACCAGGCTGCGCTTCGCCTTTTCGATGCTCTTGCGAATGGCGTCCGCGACGTCGTTCGCCTTGCCGAAGCCGTAGCCGACCCGCCCCGCCCGGTCCCCGACGACCGTCAGTGCCGAGAAGGAAAAACGCCGGCCGCCCTTCACGACCTTGGCGACCCGGTTCAGCTTGACGAGCTTCTCGAAGAACTCGCTGCTCGACCTCTGGTGATCGAATGCCACTGCTCCCCCCTTAGAACCGGATGCCGGCTTTGCGGGCACCCTCGGCAACGACCTTGACCTTGCCGTGGTACTTCGCGCCGTTCCTGTCGAAGACCACCGTCTCGATGGACCGCGCCTTGAGGCGCTCGCCGATCAGCGCGCCCAGGCGGGCGAGATCGGCTGCGACATTCTTGATGTCGCGGTGATCCTTCTCGAGGTTGGATGCCGAGGCCAGGGTGCGGCCCGACGCGTCGTCGATCGCCTGCACGTAGGTGTGGCGGTTCGACTTGTACACGCTGAGGCGCGGCCGATCGGCTGTGCCCGAGATCCTCTTGCGGATGCTTGCCTTGCGCTTCAGGCGCCGGCGGGTCTTCTCTTCCATCTTCCTCATGTCGACTTCCCCTCGCCTACTTGATGCCGCTCTTGCCCACCTTGCGCCGAACGTGCTCGGTGTCGTAGCGGATGCCCTTGCCCTTGTAGGGCTCCGTGGGGCGGAACGACCTGATCTCGGAGGCGACCTGCCCCACCTGGCCCCGGTCGGCGCCGCGTACCGTGACGCGGGTGTTGGCCTCGACTTCGATCGCGATGCCCTCGGGCACCGGGTACTCGATCGGGGTCGAGTAGCCGAGGGCGAGCACGAGATTCTTGCCCTTGATCTCGGCCTTGTAGCCGACGCCGCTGATGACCAGCACCTTCGCGAAGCCTGCCGAAAGGCCGATGAGGTCGTTCTTGATCAAATTGCGCACGAGGCCGTGCATGGCCCGGGCGCGCTTGGTGTTCACCTTCCGCCCCACGACCACCGCGTCGCCCTCCACGGCGACCGTGATGTCCGGGTCGAAAGCCCGTGTCACCGAGCTCTTCGCCCCCTCGACCTTGACGGTTCCGGGGGTCACGCTGACCTTCACGCCCTTCGGGATCCTGAACGGTAACCTGCCGATGCGCGACACGCAGTCCCCCTTTTACCAGATCGTACAGATCATCTCGCCGCCGGCCTTCTTCTCCAGGGCCTTCTTGCCCGTGGTGACGCCGACGGAGGTGGTGACGATGAGGGTGCCGAAGCCGTTGTACACCCTCGGGAGGGTACGGTAGCCGGCGTACATCCGGCGGCCCGGGGTGGAGATCCGCTTCAAGCCGTGGATGATCGGCGAGTTGGCCGCGTCGTACTTCAGGAAGATGCGGATGAGGTTCCGCCCGTCCTGGGTGACCTTCTTGAAGGTCTTGATGTACCCCTCATTCTTGAGGATCTTGGTGATCTCCAGCTTCAGCTTGGAGGTCGGGATGTCGACGCTCTCGAAGCGTGCCTGGCACGCGTTTCGGACCTTCGTCAGCATGTCCGCGACCGGGTCTGACAAGCTCATGCCATCCCTCCCCTACCAGCTCGACTTCGTGACGCCAGGAATTTTACCTTCACTGGCGAGGTTTCGGAAGCAGATGCGGCACATGCGGAACTTCCGCAGGAAGCCGCGCTGCCGGCCGCAAATGCGGCACCGGTTGACCCGGCGCGTGCTGTATTTCGGCCGGGCGTTGCTCTTCTCGATCGCTGCCTTGCGTGCCATGCTTACTCGTCCCCCGTTACTTTCGGAAGGGCATGCCCATGCGGGCGAGGAGGCTGCGGGCCTCCGCATCGGTGCGCGCCGTCGTGGCGATCGCGATGTTCATGCCGCTGATCCGCTCGATCTTGTCGTAGTCGATCTCGGGAAAAATAATCTGCTCGGTCACCCCGAGGGAATAGTTGCCGCGCCCGTCGAACGAGTTCGGGTTGAGGCCTCGGAAGTCCTTGATCCGGGGCATGGCCACGTTCACGAGCCGGTCGAGGAACTCGAACATCACGTTGCCCCGCAGGGTCACCATGACGCCGACCTCGTTGCCCTTGCGCACCTTGAAGTTGGCGATCGACTTCTTCGCCTTTGTGCGCACGGCCTTGCGCCCCGTGATCTGACCGATCTCCTGGACCGCGGTGTCGAGCAGCTTCTTGTTCACGATGGCCTCGCCGAGGCCGACGCTGACCACGATCTTCGAGAGGCGCGGCACCTGCATCGGCGATCCGTAGCCGAACTCCTCACGCAGGGCCGGCGCCACGGTCTCGGCGAACATCCGGCGCAGGCGCGGTACGTAGGCTGACTTCTCCTTGCTCACAGCTCCCCCTCGCACTTGGCGCAGATCCGCGACCGCCTCTCGCCGTCGAGGCGCCAGCGGATGCGCGTGGGACCGCACTTCTTGCACACGATCATCAGTTTCGCGAGCCCGAGCGGAGCCTCCACCGAGGTGATGCCGGCCTTGTCGCTCTGCTTGCGCTGCTTCACGGCCTTCTTCACCATGTTGAGGCCCTCGACCACGGCCCTGCCCTTCGCACGGTCGATCCGCACGATGCGCCCGGTCTTGCCCCGATCCCGGCCCGAGATCACCTGCACGTGGTCGTTCTTCCGGAGCTTCACCTTCACCTGGCCCGCCATCGCCATCCTCCTACAGGACCTCGGGGGCGAGGGAGACGATCTTCATGAAGTCCTTCTCCCGCAGCTCCCGGGCCACCGGGCCGAAGATGCGCTTGCCCTTCGGGTTGTTGTTGGCGTCGATCACGACGCACGCGTTGTCGTCGAAACGGATGAAGGTCCCGTCGGGCCGGTGGAACTCCTTGTGAGTTCGCACGACCACGGCCTTCTCGATGCCGCCCTTCTTGATCTGCGCGTTCGGCAGCGCCACCTTGACCGCGACGACGATGATGTCGCCGATGCGGGCGTATCTCCTCCGGCTGCCGCCGAGCACCTTGATGCACTGCACCTGCTTCGCGCCGCTGTTGTCCGCGACGGTGAGCAGCGTCTTCATCTGGATCACGGCCGGGCCTCCCCTACTTCGCCCGCTCGAGGATTTCGACGAGTCGCCAATGCTTGTCCCGGCTCAGTGGCCGCGACTCCACGACGCGCACCAGGTCGCCGACGCCCGCGGCCGACGACTCGTCGTGCGCCTTCAGTCTCTTCGTGCGGGTGATGTACTTCTTGTACAGCGGGTGCAGCGTGCGCACCGCCATCTCGAGCACGATGGTCTTCGCCATCTTCGTGCTCACCACCCGGCCGGTCACGCTTTTCTTGTTGCTCGTCTGCTTCACCTGCTCCACGTCACGCCCCCTGCCGCTTGCGGATCCCCAGCTCGTGCTCGCGCAGCAGCGTGGTGACGCGCGCGAGGCGCCGGCGCACCGTGCGCTTCGAGAGCGGGTTGTCGAGATGCCCGATGATGCCGTTGAAGCTGACCTCGTCGTACTGCTTGGCGAGTTCGGCCCGCTTCACCTTGAGCTCCTCGGGGGTCAGCTCCTTGTACGAGTCCTTCATAACCCTTACTCCGTCTCGCGCGCGAGGAATCTCGTGCGGATCGGCAGCTTGCTGCCGGCCCGCCGCATGGCTTCCTCGGCCGTTTTGCGGTCAACACCGCCCAGCTCGAACATCACCGTGCCCGGCTTGACCGGCGCGACCCAGTACTCGGGGGCGCCCTTGCCCTTGCCCATGCGCGTCTCGGCGGGCTTCTTGGTGAAGGGCTTGTCGGGGAAGATGCGGATCCACACCTTCCCGCCGCGCTTGATATGACGGCTGATGGCCACGCGCGACGCCTCGATCTGCCGGTTGGTGATCCAGGCCCGCTCGAGTGCCATGAGCCCGAAGTCCCCGAAAGAAATTTCGACGTTGCGGGTGGCGCAGCCCTTCATGCGGCCGCGCTGCTGCTTACGGTACTCCGTACGCTTCGGTGCGAGCATGTCTTACTCCCGATCCCGCCGGTCGCGGCCCCGGTCGTCGCGGCCGTCGCGGCCTTCGTGGCCCCGGCGCACCAGCAGCCCGGCGTCGTCCTTCTTTTCGTGGCCGTAGACCTCGCCGTTGAAGATCCACACCTTGATGCCTATGCATCCGAAGGTCGTGACGGCCGTGGCCGTGTTGTAGTCGATGTCGGCCCGGAAGGTGTGCAGGGGGATGCGGCCCTCCTTGAACTCCTCGCGACGGGCGATCTCGGAGCCATTCAGCCGGCCCGACATCTTGATTTTTATGCCCTGGACGCCGGACTTCATCGCGTTGGAGATGGCCATCTTGGCGGCCCGGCGGTACGAGGCGCGCGCTTTCAGCTGCCGGGCGATGTTCTCGGCCACGAGCTTCGCGTTGGTCTCGGGCCGCTTGATCTCCTTGATGCGCAGCTGGATCTTCTTGCCGATCAGCTTCTGCAGGGTGCCGCCGAGCTTCTCGATATTGGCGCCCTTGGCTCCGATCAGCACGCCCGGCCGGCCCGTGTGGATGATCACGGTGACCCGCTGGGGGTGTCGCACCACCTCGACCTGGGCGATGTCGGCGCCCCGGGCCTCCTCGGCCGCGATGATCGTCCGCCGCAGGAGCAGGTCCTCGTGCAGGGTGTCCGCGTATTGCTTCGGATCCACGAACCAGCGCGAGAGCCAGGTCTTGTTGATCCCGAGCCTCAGGCCGGTGGGGTTAACCTTCTGACCCATTCGCCTTCTCCTCCGTCGCCCCGATCTCGTCGACGACCGCCGAGATGTGGCAGCTCCTCTTCAGCAGCCGGTCGGCCCGACCGCGGCCGCGCGTCCACATCCGCTTCATGGACGGCCCCACGTCGATGAGCAGCTCCTTCACGTAGAGCCGGCCCTCGTCGAGCTCCTTGTTCGCCGCGAGCGCGTTGGCGGCAGCGCTCTGCAGGACCTTGCTGATCAGGCGCGCGCCCTTGTGGGGCAGCACGCCGAGCAGGGCCATAGCCTCGACGTACGGCTTGCGCCGCACATTGTCGGCCACCCGGCGCACCTTGGTGGCGGAGACGCGCAGGAACGGGACGCTCGCCCGCCAGCCTGTGGTCTTGGCGGCGCTCACGTCTTCACCGCCTTCTTGTCCGTGCCCGAGTGGCCGCGGAAGATCCGCGTGGGGGAGAACTCGCCTAGCTTGTGGCCGACGAGGTTCTCGGTGACGTAGACGGGCACCCAGGTCTTTCCGTTGTAGACCGAGATGGTGGTCCCGACCATCTCGGGGATGATCGTCGAGCAGCGCGAGTAGGTCTTCAGCATGCGCTTCTCGCCGCCCTTCTGCATCTCCACGACCTGCTTGTACAGGCTCTTGGCGATGAACGGCCCCTTCTTGATCGAACGCGACACTCCGGTCCCCCTATTTCCGTCTCTTCACGATGAAGCGGCTGGAGACGTTGCGCTTCTTGCGGGTCTTGTAGCCCTTGGTCGGCTGGCCCCATGGCGAGACGGGGTGCCGGCCGCCCTTGGTCTTGCCCTCGCCGCCGCCGTGCGGGTGGTCGACGGGGTTCATGGCCGTGCCGCGCACCTTCGGCCGGCGTCCCAGCCACCTGCTGCGGCCAGCCTTGCCGAGCGACACGTTCATGTGGTCCTTGTTGCCCAGTTCTCCGATGGTCGCGTAGCAGCGACGGTTGACGAGGCGCATCTCGCCCGAGGGCAGGCGCACCGTGACATAGTCGCCCTCCTTGGCGACGATGGTGGCGCTGGTGCCCGCGGAGCGCGCGAGCTGGCCGCCCCGGCCGAGGTTCAGCTCGATGTTGTGGATGGCCATGCCCAGCGGGATCTTCTCGAGCGGCAACGCGTTGCCGACCTCGAAGGGCACGTCAGGCCCCGAGACCACGACCCGACCCACCGCGATGCCCGACGGCGCGACGATGTAGCGCTTCTCGCCATCCGCGTACACGAGCAGCGCGATGAGGGCGCTGCGGTTGGGGTCGTACTCGATGGTGGCGACCTTCGCGGGGATGCCCCGCTTGTCGCGCCGGAAGTCGATCTGGCGGTAGTTCCGCTTGTGCCCGCCGCCCTTGCGCCGCACGCTGATGCGGCCCCCGGCACCGCGCCCGGCATGCTTCCTGCCGCCGCGGGTCAGTGACTTTTCGGGTTTCGAGCGGGTGATCTCCTCGAAGGTGAGCCCGGTCTTGAATCGCTGCCCCGGGGTAAGGGGCCGGTAGGATTTGATGCCCACGTCGTTGCCCTTTCCTTACGCGCCTTCGAAGATGGCGATCTTCTCCTCCGACGGGAGGGTGATGATGGCCTTCTTCCAGGAGGAGGTGAGCCCGGCCCGGTTGCGCAGGCGCTTCGGCTTCGGGCGTACCGTGATCACGTTGCATTTGAGCGGGTGCACGCTGAATTGCCGGGCGACGGCCTGCATGATCTGGAACTTGTTCGCCCGGGCGTCGACCCGGAAGGTGTACTGGTGCCGCTCGCGCATGATGTTCGTCTTCTCGGTGACGACCGGCTCGAGGATGATGCGCTCGATGATCATGCCGCGCCCTCCGTGCTCCCGCCGTCCCCGCCGAGCAGCGCGTTCAACTTGCCCACCGCCCCCTCGAGCACGAGCAGGCGCCGGGCGTAGAAGAGGTCGTGCGCGGCCAGCCGGTTCCACGCGAGGAACGACAGCCACGGGAGGTTACGGCCCGCCCGGCGGATGAGGGCGTCCTCGCCGCCGAGGACGATCACAGTGCGCTCGCCCGTGGCGATCTTCGAGACGGCCGCCACGAAGTCCTTCGTCTTCCCGCTCTGCACCGTGAAGTCCTCGACCACCCGTAGGCAGTCGCCCTGGTTCTTGAGCGAGAGGATCGAGGTTACAGCCAGCCGCTTCACCTTGCGGGGCAGGCGGTAGGAGTAGTCGCGGGGCTTGGGCCCGAAAATCTTTCCGCCGCCCACCCACACGGGCGACTTCCGGTCGCCCGCGCGCGCCCGGCCCGTGCCCTTCTGCTTCCAGGGCTTCTTGCTGCTGCCATGCACCTCGGCGCGGGTCTTCGTCGAGGCCGTGCCGACTCTCCGGTTGGCGAGTTCGTTCCTGATGGCGTGGTAGATCGAACCTTCGCTCGGCTCGCGGTTGAACACCGCGTCCGCCAGCTCGATCTCCCGGGCCGCGGTGCCGTCCAGCTTGTATACCTGGGTCTTCATGGCATCCCTATCTCTTGATGGCCTTCTGGACCACCACCATGCCGCCGCGGCGGCCGGGGATGGCGCCCCGGATGAGCAGCAGCCCTTTCTCCGCGTCCACGCGCACCAGGCGCAGGCTCTGAACCGTGAAGCGCTCGTTGCCCATTCGGCCGGGCATCTTCCGCCCCTTGGTGATCTTGCGGAAGGCGCCGGTGCCGACCGAGCCCATTTCGCGGTGGAACTTCGAGCCGTGGGCCCCCGGGCCGCCCTTGAAACCGTGGCGCTTCACAACCCCCTGGAAGCCCTTGCCTTTGCTGGTGCCGCGCACGTCGACCCAGCGCACGCCCTCGAACACCTCGACGCCGAGCCGGTCGCCCACCTTGCACTCCCGCTCGTAGTCGCGGAACTCCAGGAGGAATCGGGTCGGCTCGATGCCCTGCGGGAACTGCCCCGCGTAGGGCTTCTTCACGCGGCGCTTCTTGAGGGGGTCAGCGCCGAGCACCGTGGCCCGGTACCCGTTCGCTTCCTCGGTCCGTTCACGGACCACGGTGTTGGGCTCGACCTGTACCACGCTGACGGGCACGCGCGTGCCGTCCTCTGTGAACACCAGGGTCATGCCCATCTTCCTGCCGATCAGTGCCAGCATGCCGGGCCTCACTGCTTGATTTCCACGTCCACGCCGGCCGGCAACTCCAGCCGCATGAGCGCGTCCATGACCGCGGGGGTGGGATCGAGGATGTCGATCAGGCGCTTGTGCGTCCGCATCTCGAACTGCTCGCGGCTCTTCTTGTGCACGTGCGGAGAGCGCAGCACCGTGTACTTGTTGATCCGCATGGGAAGCGGGATCGGGCCCGACACCTGCGAGCCCGCCTTCAGCACCGTCTGCACGATGGACTTCGCGCTCTGGTCGATCAGCTCGATGTCGAAGCCCCGCAGGCGCACGCGAATCCTCTCCCTGGCCATATCGTTCGTCCCCCGTGGTACGTGGTCCACCGGCCTCCTAGGGATGCCGGTGGTCCGGTTCGTTACTCGATGATCTCGGTGACCTGGCCCGCGCCCACGGTCTTGCCGCCCTCGCGGATGGCGAAGGACTGGCCCTTGTCCATGGCGATCGCCGAGATGAGCTCGACGGTGAGCAGCGTGTTGTCGCCGGGCATCACCATCTGCTTGTCCTCGGGCAGCGTCACCGACGCCGTGACGTCGGTGGTCCGGAAGTAGAACTGGGGCCGGTAACCGGTGAAGAACGGCGAGTGGCGGCCGCCCTCCTCCTTGGTCAGCGCGTACACGGTTCCCTTGAATTTCTTGTGCGCGGTGATGGAACCCGGCTTGGCGATGACCTGGCCGCGCTCTACCTCTTCCTTCTCTACGCCTCGCAGCAGGGTGCCGACGTTGTCGCCGGCCTGGCCCTCCTCGAGGAGCTTGTTGAACATCTCGACGCCCGTGACGACAGTCTTGCGCGTCTCCTTGATGCCCACGATCTCGACCTCGTCGCCGATGTGGACGACGCCGCCGCCGATGCGCCCGGTGACGACCGTGCCGCGGCCCGAGATGGAGAACACGTCTTCGATCGGCATGATGAAGGGCTTGTCGACCGGCCGGGGCGGGATGGGGAAGTATTCGTCCATCGCCTTCAGCAGCTCGTCGATGCACTTCGTCTTCTCGGCGTCCTCGGGGTGCTCCATCGCGGCGAGGGCCGAGCCCCGGATGATGGGAATCTTGTCGCCGGGGAACTTGTTGAAGGTCAGCACGTCCCGGATCTCGCTCTCGACGAGCTCGATGAGGTCGGGGTCGTCGACCATGTCGACCTTGTTGAGGAACACGATGATGGCGGGAACTCCTACCTGGCGGGCGAGCAGGATGTGCTCGCGCGTCTGGGGCATGACGGAGTCGGGGGCGGAGACCACGAGAACGGCGCCGTCCATCTGGGCCGCGCCGGTGATCATGTTCTTGATGTAGTCCGCGTGGCCCGGGCAGTCGATGTGGGCGTAGTGGCGCTTTTCGGACTGGTACTCGACGTGCCGGGTGTTGATGGTGATGCCGCGGGCCTTCTCCTCGGGCGCGTTGTCGATGTCCTCGTAGCGCATCACCTTATCGCCGTACAGCTTGGCGCAGTGCATCGTGATGGCCGCCGTGAGGGTCGTCTTGCCGTGGTCAATGTGGCCGATCGTCCCCACGTTGATGTGCGGCTTGTTCCTGACGAATTTCTCCTTCGCCATACCGGTCCTCCTCTGTCGCCGCCGGCACCTTCGGGGGACGGCCGCGCAACGCGCGGCAAAAGTCCCGCTTCCCGGCGTTCCCTGGGGACGGGCTCTCCGCCCCCGTCGTCAATACTCCCCGCGTCGTCCCGCGGTCACGATGTCCGCGGCCCGCGTGTCTTCTCCACGATCGCATCCTGGATCGATCGTGGCGCTTCCTGGTAGTGTGAGAACTGCATGGTGTGGGTGGCGCGCCCCTTGGTCATGGAGCGCAGGGAGGTCGTGTACCCGAACATCGAACGAAGGGGTACAAGGGCCTTCACCACCTTACTCCCATGCCGATCCTCGATTCCCTCCACGTGTCCCATCCGTGCGCCGAAGTCCGAGATCACGTCCCCGAGGTGCTCCTCGGAGACGGCGCACTCGACCGCCATGATCGGTTCCAGGATAGTCGGTTTGGCTTTCTCAAGCCCTGCCTTGTAAGCCATCGACGCCGCGACCTTGAACGCGAGATCGCTCGAATCCACCTCGTGGTACGAGCCGTCGAGGAGGATGGCGCGGAAATCCACCGTGGGGTAGCCGGCCAGCACGCCGTTCTCCATGGCATCCCGCACACCCCTCTCGACCGCGGGCACGTATTCCTTCGGCACGCGTCCGCCCCTGACTTCGTTCTCGAAGGCGAACCCCGTGCCCGCCGGAAGCGGCTCGAAGGCCATCTTCACGTGCGCGAACTGCCCGTGGCCGCCGGTCTGCTTGGAGAACTTGATCTCGACCTCCGACGCCTGGGTGATCGTCTCGCGGTACGCGACCTCGGGCCGGCCCACGTTGGCCGCCACGCCGAACTCTCGGAACATCCGCTCGACCAGCACCTCCAGGTGCAGCTCGCCCATGCCGTGGATGATCGTCTGCCCGGTCTCCCGGTCGTAGCGCACCTTGAAGGTAGGATCCTCCTCGGCGAGCTTCGTCAGGGCCGCGAGCAGCTTCTCCTCGTCCGCCTTGGTCTTCGGTTCGATGGCGATGGAAACGACCGGGTCGGGAAACACCATCGACTCCAGGATCACGGGGTGATCCCCGTCGCAGAGGGTGTCGCCCGTCGTGGTCTTCTTCAAGCCCACGGCCGCGGCGATGTCGCCGGCGAAAACGGCCTTGACGTCCTCACGGTCGTTGGCGTGCATCCGCACCATCCGCGTCACCCGCTCGCGCCGGTCGGCCGTGGCGTTGTACACGTACGAACCTGCCGGGAGGGTTCCCGAGTACACGCGGAAGAACGTGAGCTTGCCGACGTACGGGTCGGTCATGACCTTGAACGCAAGTGCCGCGAACGGCTGCGCGTCCTCGGGCAGCCGCGCCACGTAATCACCCGTGCTCGGCACCATGCCCATCGCGGGCGGGATGTCCGCCGGCGAGGGCAGGTAGTCCACGACCGCATCCAGCAGGGGCTGGACACCCTTGTTCTTGAACGCCGACCCGCACAGCACTGGAAACAGCCGGTTCTGCACCGTCGCCCGCCGCAGGGCCGCCCTCAAGTCGTCTGCCGGCACGTCGCGGCCTTCGAGGAAGGCCTCCATGACCGCGTCGTCGACCTCGGCGACCTTCTCGACGAGGTGCGCACGCGCCTCCGCGGCCGCGGTCGCCAGGTCGGCGGGCACCGCGGATTCCCGGTAGGAGGCGCCGAGCGCATCCCCGTCCCACAGCAGGGCGCGCATCCGGACCAGGTCCACCACGCCGACGAACTCAGCCTCGGCTCCGATGGGCAGCTGCACGGGCACGGCGTTGGCGCCGAGCCGGGCGTGCATCTCCTGCACC
>JAPLSM010000057.1 GCA_026398635.1 Spirochaetota bacterium
CGTCCTGATGGCGGCCGTGGTCTGGTGGACCCTGTTCGCGGCCCTCGAAGCCGCAGCGGTCGACACGACCCTGAAGATCCTCATCTCCAAGATCGAATACGTCGGCACCGTGTGCACGGCCCCCCTCTTCCTCCTGTTCGCCCTGCTCAGCCGGGCAGGGGAACGGCGCCCGAAGGCCCCGCGGCTCGGCACGCTGTGGATCGTTCCGCTCGCCACGCTCGCCGCGGTCTTCACCAACGACTGGCACCGGCTGTTCTGGACCGGCTTCACCCCGAGCCCCGTGGCGGGAAGCAACCTCCTCGTCTACGGGCACGGTCCGCTGTTCTACGTGCAGACCGCGTACGCGTTCGCCCTGACCCTGGCGGGCACCATCCTCCTCGCGCGGTCGGCCTTCGGCGCCCAGCGGGTGTTCCGGCTGCAGGCCGCGGTGCTGCTGGCGGCCGCCGTGGCGCCGTGGGTCGGCGTGGTCGTGTATCTCACCCCCCTCAACCCGTGGCCCGGGCTGGACCTGATCCCGCTGAGCTTCACGGCGACCGGCGTTCTGCTCCTGCTGGCGCTCTGGCGCTTCCGGCTGCTGGACCTCGCGCCCGTGGCGCTGCGGCAGCTCTTCGCCGGCATGACCGACGGCTTCGTGGTGCTGGACGCGCAGGACCGGGTGGTGGACATCAACCCGGCGGCCCGGCAGCTCTTCGGCGCGGAGGACAACCCGGTGGGTCTGCCGGCCCGTTCGCTCGCCGGGTGGGACCGGATGATCCCCGCGAGGTGGGGCACGGGCGAGGAGCGCATCGAGACCAGGTTCCCCGGCGAGCCGGCCCGGTATCTGGACCTGCGCGTCACGACGATCGCTGGGAGCGAGGGCGGTGTGGCGGGCCGGCTCGTGGTCATCCGGGACGTCACGGCCCGGCGCGAGGTGGAACTCGAGCGCGAGCGCCTCATCGGCGAGCTGCAGAGGGCGCTGGCCGACATCCGGACCCTGCGGGGCCTGCTGCCGATCTGCGCGGGCTGCAAGAAGATCCGGGACGACCAGGGCTACTGGAAGGGACTGGAGCAGTACCTGAGCGAGCACGCGGAGGTGCAGTTCAGCCACGGGCTGTGTCCGGACTGTCTCAGCAAGTATTATCCCGCGTCCGCCGAAGACGAAGGTCCCGCGGACGGCGGCGCCCTTCGCGACGCGGAGGGACCGGGCAGCCGGCGCTAGTACGCGTACTTCTGCGCGATTGCCTTCAGCAGATCTTCCATGGTGAGGAAGATCGCGAGGAGCTCGGGATCGAACTGCTTCCCCGCCTGGTAGCGCAGGAACCGCATGGCGTGCTCCTGCCGCCACTCGGTCTTGAACGCGCGCTCGGACACGAGCGCGTCATAGACGTCGACGATCTTGACGACGCGCGCCGACAGGGGAATCTCCGCGGCCTTCTTGCCGGGCCCCGGGTAGACCTTCTCGGCGAAGATGTCCGGGATGTGGCCGGGGTAACCAGTGCCGTCCCAGTTCTCGTGGTGGTTGAGGCAGACCTCCGCCGCCATGTAGTCCCAGAACGAGTTCGTCCGCCTGAAGAGGCGCGCGCCGAGCCAGGTGTGGCTCCGCATCTGCACCTTCTCGTCGAACGACAGCTCGTGCGGCTTCTTGAGGATCGCGTCGCTCACCGCCACCTTGCCCACGTCGTGCAGGATGGCCGCGGCGCGCAGCACGTCGCTCACCTTGTGCACCTCGCGGGGAGAGACGCCGCGCCGGGCCGACCAGGCGGCGTACAGCTCGACCGCGAAGGCGCCCACCCGCTTGGCGTGCCGGCCTGTCTCGAACGGGTCGCGCAGCTCCGCCAGCTCCACCAGCCGCAGCACCATCTCGCGCGAGAGGCGCGCGCGCTCGATGGCGTCGGCGGCGCTGCGGGCGAACTCGGAGATGAAGATGCGGTCCTGCATCGAGAAGGCCACGGTGCTGCCCGAGGCGTTGCGCGCGTTGATGAGCTGGAGCACCCCCACGATCTCCTCGTCCCGCGTCTTCAGCGGCACCGCGAGGATGCTCTTCGTCCGGTAGCTGGTCTCCCGGTCGTACGCGGGGTTGAACGCGAACGTCACTTTGCTCTGGATGTGGTAGACGTCGTCGATCAGCAGCGCCTCGCCGGTCTTCGCCACGTAGCCGGCGATGGACCCCTTGTCGATGGGCAGGCTCTGGCCGCTGGGGATATACTTGTCCTTGGTCTCGCCACGGAACAGCGTTTCGTTCTGCACGAAGCTGAAGTAGAGGTGACCGCCCGAGGCCATGTAGAGGGTGCCCGCGTCGGCGTTGACGAAGGAGCGGGCCTCGCTCAGGACCCGCTCGAGCAGGGCGTCGAGGTCCTTGATCTGGTAGAGGCGCTCGCTCGCCTCCAGGAGCTTCAGGGGGTTGCGTTTCTCGTCGGGCACGGACTTAAGTATAGCACGGTGCCGGGCCTGGCGCGAACGAAATTCCCTGCCCGGACCGTTCGCGGGCGGGGGGTGCCGCGCGCCCGGCGCATGGCTCACCCTCGAAGGAAGGCGCCGAACTCCTCGACCGAGTCGTAATACGCAAGGCAGTTACCGCGCATCCAGTCGCGGATGCGCGGCACCCGGTGGGCCCACCCGGCGCCGACTACCGCCACGCCCGCCGCACGGGCCATGAGCACGCCGGGGCGCAGGTCGTCGACCACGAGCGCCTCTCCCGCCTCCGCGCCGAGCCGGGCCAGGGCCTCCCGCACGGGCCACGGGTCCGGCTTGCGCCGGCCGGGGTCATGGTCCCAGCCGAATACCGCGTCCGGCTCGAAGGCCGGGCCGCCCGGCTGACGGTAATCCCTGAGGATGTTCTCCCGCTCCGAATGGGAGATGACCGCCACCAGCCCGCCCTGCGTGCGGAAGTCCGCTAGCACCTCGCGGAAACCGGGAAAGAACGGCGACACCCGGCTCGTGGTGAACGAGCGCCAGATCTCGAACTCGCGGGTGAGCTCGGCGTCGTTCATCCCGAGGTCGTGAACGAGGTGCTCCATGATGCCGGGCTCGAAGTTGGCGATCCACCACTCCTCGATGCTGGGCCGGGGCAGGTGGGGGCGCAGGACCCGCAGGGCTTCGAGGTGGGCGGGGTAGTGGACGACGGCCGTGCTGTCGACGGCGGTGTCGTCGTGGTCGATCATGAGCAGACGGTAGTGCATGCGCGGGTCTTTTCGGCAGCGGTACTTTACCGTATAATCGCGTCATGAAGAAGGTGCCCACCTTATTCATCGCAGCCCTGTGCGCCGTCGTCGTGTGCGGCTCGGGCTGCTCGATCAACCGGCTGGCCGTGCGCGCAGTGGCCGGCATGCTGTCGGGCGGCGGCGGCGCGGGCGGCGACGCGTTCACCAGCGAGGACGACCCCGAGTTGGTGGGCGACGCGCTGCCCTTCGCCATGAAGCTGTACGAGAGCCTTCTGGCCGCCGATCCCGAGAACGCCGACCTCCTGCTCGCCACCGGGCGGATCTTTGTCATGTATGCCAATGCGTACGTGCAGACGCCCGCGGACATGCTCGAGATGTCCGAGGTCGAGAAGCAGGCGGTCATGCGCGCACGGGCCAAGCGCCTGTTCCTCAGGGCCCGGGAGTACGTGCTGCGCGGCCTCGAGCTGCGCCGGCCCGGACTGCGCGCCGCTCTCGGCGCGGGGAAGGTCGACGCGGCGCTCGCGGCTCTGAAGAAGGACGACGCCGACTACCTCTACTGGGCGAGCGCGGCCTGGATGTCGGCGTTCTCCATCGACCCATTCGACATGGAGCTGCTGGTGACCGTGCAGCAGCCGGTCGCGCTGCTCGCGCAGGTGAACGCGTGGGATCCGGCGTGGGGCAGCGGCGCGGTCCACGACATCTTCGTCTCGTTCTACGGATCAGCGTCCGCCGACATGGGCGGCAGCGAGGCGAGAGCCCGGGAGGAGTTCGCGCGTTCGCTCGAACTCTCGAAGGGGGCGAAGGCCGGTCCGTACCTCGCGCTCGCCACGGCGGTCAGCGTCAAGAACCAGGACGCGAAGGAGTTCCGCGACCTGGTCGGAAGGGCCCTGGCCATCGACGTCGACGCCTTCCCGTCGAACCGGCTCGAGAACGTGCTCGCCCAGCGCCGGGCGCGCTGGCTGCTCGAGCACATCGGCGACTTCTTCCTTTCCGAAGGGGGTGACGAATGAAACGGCCGGCCGCGACTCTGCTCGCCTGCGCCGCGCTCCTCGCCGCCGCCCTTCTCGCGGTTGTGCCGGCGGGGGCGCTCACCATTAAAATGGGTACTCTTGCACCCACCGGCTCCCCCTGGGAGGCAGGCTTGAAGGGGATCGCCGCCGAGTGGGCGCGTCTTTCCAACAACACGGTGATCCTGAAGCTCTATTCCGGCGGGATCGTCGGCGACGAGCCGGACATGATCCGCAAGATCCGCATCGGCCAGCTCGACGCGGCGGCCATCACGGTGAGCGGCCTGAACGGCATCTTCTCGGGGGTGAAGGCGCTGTCCTACCCGCTGTTCCTCCGCACCGACGAGGAGCTCGCCTACGTGCTCGGGAAGATGCAGTCGTTCTTCGAGCGGAAGATCGAGGAGCGCGGGTTCAAGGTGGTGATGTGGGCGCCGGCCGGGTGGGTCTACTTCTACTCCCGCGGGCCCGTGGTCACACCCGACGACCTGAAGCGGCAGAAGCTCTGGGTGTGGGTGGGCGACCCCGACGAGGTGCAGGCCTGGCAGTCCTCGGGCTTCCACGTGGTGCCCCTGCCGTCCACGGACATCATGACCTCCCTGCAGGGCGGCATGATCGACGCACTGGTGGCGAGCCCGCTGCTGGCCGCCTCCAACCAGTGGTTCGGCATCGCGCAGAACCAGACCGGGCTGCGCCTTGCGCCCATGTTCGGCGCGGCGGTGGTGTCGATGCAGGCCTGGTCCAAGGTGCCCCGCGACCTGCAGCCGAAGCTGGTGGCAGCGGCACAGAAGGCCGCCGACGCGCTCGGGCCCCAGCTCGCGAAGGCCGACGAGGACGCCATTACCGTGATGAAGAAGTACGGGCTGAAGATCAACCCGGTGCCTCCGGAGGCCGAGGAGGAGTGGAACCGGTTCGTGGCGAAGGGCTTCGAGCTGCTGATTGGAAAGACGTTCGACCGCGAGTCCCTCGAGATGGCACGGGGGTACCTCGCCGAGTACCGCGCAGCGCATGGCGGCCGGTAAGCTGCGGGCCGGCCTGCACCGGGCCGAGAACCTCCTCTCGTTCCTCCTGCTCGCGCTGCTCGCCCTGATGCCGTTCGTCGGGGTGATTGCGCGTCTTCTCTCCCTGTCGGGCATCCGTAGCTCGGCAGATTACATCCAGCACCTCGTGCTGTGGGTGGCCTTCCTCGGCGGCGCCATCACCTCGCGCGAGGGCAAGCACCTCGCCCTGACGGTCGGCAGCGAGCGGGCCGGCCCGAAGCTGAAGCAGGCGATCGACGGATTCACCGGCTTCCTCTCCGCGTTCATCTGCACGATCCTCACCCTCGCCTCCGCCTCCTTCGTGGCGATCGGTTTCGACCCGGGCGCACGGATCGGCGTGTTCCCCGTGTGGATCGCCGCCCTGGCGCTGCCGGTCGGGTT
This sequence comes from Spirochaetota bacterium, assembly GCA_026398635.1. Classification (GTDB taxonomy): domain Bacteria; phylum Spirochaetota; class Spirochaetia; order SZUA-6; family Fen-1364; genus JAPLSM01. The sequence goes on from JAPLSM010000057.1 coordinate 5,566, forward strand.
CCTGCTCATGACCGTGCGCGCCGTGGCCCGGTCGTCCGAGCGTCCGGTCATCCGGTGGATCGCCGGCGCGGGCGTGGTCGCCGGACTCCTGGCCGGGTTCGGACCGGTGGCGAACACGCTGTGGTCGTTCGGCGCCGACGGCATCGCGGCCGCGGCCGCAGTGCTGCAGACCGGCGTGGCGGCCGCCATGAACGTGCTGCACGTGCCGCTCGTCCTGGCCCTCATCGCCGCGGCGCTCCTCGGGGCTCCGGTGTTCGTTCTCCTCGGAGGCCTCGCGGTGCTCTTCTTCACGCACTCGGGCGGGTCCCTGGAGGTGATCCCGAACGAGGCCTACACCATGCTGTCGGGACCCACCATCCCCGCCCTGCCGCTGTTCACCCTCGCCGGGTTCATCATCTCCGAAAGCAAGGCGGGCGAGCGGCTCGTGCGCCTGTTCCGGGCCCTGTTCGGCTGGCTGCCCGGGGGGCTGGCGATCATGAGCGTGGTCATCTGCGCGTTCCTCACCACGTTCACCGGAGCCTCCGGGGTGACGATCCTCGCGGTCGGCAGCCTCCTGATGTTCATCCTCACGGCGGGCTCCTACCAGGAGCGCTTCAGCACCGGTCTGCTCACCAGCGCCGGGAGCATCGGCCTTCTCTTCCCGCCGAGCCTTCCCATCATCCTCTACGCGGTCATCGCGCAGGTCAGCATCAAGGATATGTTCGTCGGCGGCCTCCTGCCCGGCTTCTTCATGGTGCTGACCCTCTCGGCTATGGGCGTGGTCCGTGCCGTCCGCGACAAGATCCCGCGGGTCGCCTTCGTGCCCTCGGAGGCGGTTCGCAGCATCCTTCCGTCGCTCGGCGAGGTGCTCCTGCCCTTCTTCATCCTGCTGCTCTTCCTCGGGGGGGTGATGACCATCGTGGAGACCGCCGCTTTCGCGGTGGTGTACGCCCTGGTGCTCGAGGTGGCCGTGCACCGGGACATCCCGTGGAAGAAAGTGCCCGAGGTGTTCTTCAAGTCGGGGCTCATCGTGGGCGGCGTGCTCGCCATCCTCTCGGTGGCCAAGGGGCTGTCCTACTACATCGTGGACGCCGAGATCCCGATGCGCCTGACAGACTGGCTGCTCGCGCGCGTGGGATCGAAGTACATCTTCCTCGCTCTGCTCAACGTGGCCCTGCTCATCGTGGGATGCTTCCTCGACATCTTCTCGGCCATCACCGTGGTCGTGCCGCTCATCATTCCCCTTGGCGTCGCGTACGGGGTGAACCCCGTGCACCTCGGGATCATCTTCCTCGCCAATCTCGAGCTGGGCTACCTGACCCCGCCCGTCGGCATGAACCTGTTCCTCGCATCGTACGCCTTCAACAAGCCGCTGGGAGCCATTTATCGCTACGTTGTACCGTTCCTGATCGTCGAGCTGGGGGCGGTGCTCGTGATCACCTACATGCCCTGGTTGACCACGGTACTGCTCGGAATACTCAAGCTGTAGGGGCGCCTCGCGTCCCGTCCGCACGGTCTTAAAAAAATCCTTGCGCCAGGCCGCTCCCTGCGGCAGGATGGATGCCCCCGCTTCGGAGTGTGCCTGTTTCCGGCATCATGCAATCTTCGGGTCCGTACCGGCCCCGGACTCGAGGCTCTGCCCGCGGCGGGATCTCGCGATGCGCGGAGGGAGCACGCATGAGGGCGCGGAACGTGTGCCGGTTCGTGATCGTGGCCATCCTGCTCGCGACATTCGGATGCGACGGGAACATCCCGGACCCTGACCCGGTCGCAGATCCGCCGGCGATCGATTCGGCGGGCGACGTGGGCTGCCACGCCTCCATCGCGGCTTCCGGCAGCCTGGTGGGGCCGTCGCCTACCAGGAGGCCGGGGCTGCCGACCTGCGCTGCGCGGTTTCCACTGATTCAGGCGAGACATGGCACCGGTACCCGGTGGATGCCGCGGGGACCAGAGGCCTGTACACGTCGACGGCCATCGGTGCTGACGGGACGATCACCATCGCCTACTACGAGTTGGGCGCCGCGGACCTGAAGCTGGCGTGGAGTGAGGGCGCCGGTGCCGCGTGGAAGCTCAACGTCATCGATGCCTCCGCCCCGGTCGTCGGGCAGTACGCGTCGATCGCGGTGAACGATACGAGGATCTACGCCGCCTACTGCCACGTCACGAATGCCGACCTGCGCTTCGCCTGGGCGCCGAACCCGATCAGCACGTTCACCAACTCGAAGATCGACCGCCCCGGCGACGTCGGGAAGTATTGCAGCCTCCGCTACGACACGCCGTCGAACACGATCTGGCTCGCGTACCAGGACGTCACCAATGGCGGACTGAAGCTCGCTCGGTCGACGCTCAACAAGGCAACCTGGGAGCAAGCTGGGTACGGTGGACGGCGAAGGCGTGACGGGCCTGCATGCCTCCCTCGCGGTGTCGGGGGCGTCAGGGCAGAACCTCGCCATCGCGTACTACGAGGACTGGGCGTACCGGCTCAGGGTTGTCCGTTCGACGGACACGGGTGCTATCTGGACGACGGAGATCGTGGACGAGGACGGGACGGGCTGGATCCGGCGCTGATCGGCGGCCCGGGCGACACTCTGCGTGATTGACCTCCGTTCCGGCAGGTGCTAAACCGATGCCCATGCCCCGAACGCGTTCCACCAGCGCTTTTCTCTATCCGCTCCTGTCGCTGGCCATGGTGATCTGGGGCGGCACGTGGCCCGCGGGCAAGATCGCCTCGACGGCAGCCCGGCCCGAGGTGACGATCTTCTGGCGCTTTTTCCTGACCGCCGCCGCCTTTCTGCCCGTGCTGCTGGTCATGCAGCGCTCCGCGGCGCGATCCCCCCGGGCGCCTGGGGCGCATGCGCCGCGCTTCGCCGCGATGCCGGCCAGGGCGTGGCTGTACACCATCGCCACGGCGGCCGGCATGATCGTCTACAACCAGCTGTTCCTCAACGGCGTGCGCCTGGGTCTCGCGGGCGTGGGCGGGATCGTCACGCCCATGGTCGGCGCGCTCATCACGGGGTTCGTCACGATGGCGCTGCAGCGCCGCCGGCCCGGGGCGCTCAAGGTGATCGGCCTGCTCCTGGGGCTGGCGGGCGGTCTCGTGATCGTGCGGATCTGGCGGTTCAGCCTCCCGGAGCTCTCCCGTTCGGGGAACCTGCTGTTCATCGGCGCGGCGGCCACGTGGTCGGCGGTGACGTTCTTCAGCCAGCGGGCGCAGGCCACGTCCCACTTCGCCACGCACACCTTCGCTGCCTACGCACTGGCCGCGGCGTTCGCGGTGCCGTTTGCGCTACGCGGCGGCGGGCTGATGCCGCCCGCGGAAGGCCCTTCGTTCTGGCTGCTGGTGCTGTTCCTCAGCGTGGTGGCCACCGACTTCGCCACCACGGTCTTCTTCCTCTCGGCGTCCCGGCTCGGCACGGGCCGGGCGAGCTCGTTCCTGTTCATCGTGCCGATCGCGGCGATCCTGCTCTCCTGGCTGCTGCTCGGCGAGCGACCGGACGCCGTCACGCTCGTCGGGGGCGCGCTCTCGATCGTGGCCGTGTACCTGGTGAACGCGCCTCAGCGCTCCCCGTAGCCGATCCAGCGGACCCGGATGCCCCGGGTCGTGCTCATGATGGCGTTGAGGTAGCCGACGTGGTGCTGGATGTGCCTGATCTGACCCAGGAGCCGGTCGGCCACCGTCCACTTCCGTCCGAACGCCTTTTCCTCCGCGAGGAGGGATCCGTTGCCGACGCCGGCCATGAAGGCCTCGTAGTCCGTGCGCACCTTGGCGAGGTAACCGAGCATCTGCCGTCGGTCGATCAGCGAGCCCGAGCGGCGCTTGATGTCCAGCGCTTCCTTGATGTGGAACTCGGGGTACTCGATCGGCTTCGACCAGTCGCGGAGCCAGGCATTGAACCAGAAGAGCGCGTGGTAGATCTGCTCCCATGCCGGGGCGTGCCCCGTGTCGTCCGCCCACGCGTCGTCGGGGCACAGCTCGACGGCCTTCGCGAGCATCTCGAGCGAGCAGTCGAGCTGGCGCCTGATGATGGCTGTAAGATCAGGTGGCTGGTACGCCATGGCTATGGTCGGCCTTACGCGCATCCGTGCGCACGGCCGACCTTCGGCATCCCTGCCTAGGGCATGAACGAGTCGACCGCGATGCAGTCCGGCAGGGCCTGGGGCCGGCGGTTGGTGAGGTAGTAGAAGCTGGAGCGGATCCGGGTGCCGTTGGCGACGGAGATGCGGCCCTCGTGCATCCAGGCGTTGATGGTGCGCCGGTTGCGCTGGAACATGCGCGCGAGGGCGTCGGGTCCCATCTCGTAGGTCTCCGAGATCCATTCGAGCATCTCGCGGGGTGACGGTTCGTTCATGGGGAGCCTCCTCCGTGCCTCTCCTACCGGGTATCGGCAGGATCGCGGGGGGAGGTGAGGAGGAAAGCGGGGCCGCCGTCAGGCCGCGCCCACGGGCCGATGCGTCTGGGAAACCAGCCCGCTCCAGCCGGGGGGCGGGGGGTCCTTGGAGAACCTCCGGCACCGTTCGATGAGCAGGCGCGACGGCTCGTCGTCGGGCAGCAGCGCCTGGACCTCGGAGAAGAAGGACACGGCCCGGCCGAAGTCCCTGGAGAGGTAGAGCTGGAAGCCGTGCTCGTGCAGGGCCCAGGCCTTCCGCTCGACCTCCGACAGCGCGCGCCGCGCCGTCCACACGCTGACGCCCTTCGCGCTGCCCCGCACCGCGATGCGGTCGAGCGGCCGGGTCGGCGCCAGGTCGCCCACCGCGTGGCGGACCGACTCCGTGATCACCAGCGGCTCCTTGTAGAGCTTGGTGAGCTTCTCGATCCGGTTGGCCAGGTTGACCTGCTCGCCGATCACCGTGTAGTCCATCTTCTTCTCGGATCCGATGTTGCCGAGGGTGACCGAGCCGTGGGTGATGCCGATGCCGATGCGGAAGGGCGTCTTGCCGTTCTCGCGCTGCCGCTCGTTGAACCGCTCGAGGGTGTCGAGCATGTCGAAACCGGTCTGCACGGACTGCCAGACGTCGTCGGGGTGGCGCACGGGCGCGCCGAAGAAGGCCATGATGCAGTCGCCCATGTACTTGTCCACGATGCCCCGGCGGCTGACGATGACGTCGACCATGCCCGAGAAGTAGCCGTTCAGCGACTCGACCAGCTCCTCGGGCCGCATGCGCTCGGTGATGGAGGTGAAGTCCCGGATGTCGGAGAACAGGACCGCCAGGTCCCGGTTCTCGCCCTTCAGCATGCTTTCGGGGCTGTTGAGGTACTGGTCGATGATCTCCTTGGGCACGTACTTCTGGAAGATGTTGCGGATCTTCTGCTCCCGGCTGCGCGCGATGGCCGTCTCGAGGGCGTATGACTTGATCTGGCCATAGGCCTGCTCCAGCTCGCCGGTCATCAGGTTGAAGGTGTGGGCGAGCTCGCCGGTCTCGTCGCGGTAGAGCAGGTCGACGCGCTGCGACAGGTCGTTGGAACCGATGACCCCGTGCATGGCCCGCACCACGAGGCGCAGCGGCCGGGTGAGGAAGCCAGAGAAGAGGAGCAGGAACATGACAGCCAGGAGTGCGGCTGCGCCGAGGATCACCAGGCCCTGCTGGTAGATCTGCTCCGTAGCCCGGTAGAACGTCGCGCGCGACTCCGTCACCACGATGGTCCATCCGAATGATTCGTTCTTGACCGTCTGGGCTACCCGCGCCGCCCCGGCGAGGTTGAGTTCGCGCCAGCCCCGGGTCTCGCCCCGGGCGAGGGCTGCGAGAGCGGAGGCCTCGTCGGCCGTCGGTGCCGCGCCCGAGGTGAGGAAGGCCGGCGTCCCGTCGGCTTCGAGAGCCAGGATCACCTCCGTGGGGCTGCGCACCATCGAGCGTGCGAACGAGGCGACGGCCGCCTTCGCGAGGTCCACGAACTCGGGCCGGCTCGAGAGGCCGTTCTGCTCGAGCGCCGTCCACTGGCTGTCTGCGTACGAGGCGAGCTGCTCGGCCTTGAAGGCGAGGAACTCGGTCGCGACCCCCGTGATTCCGTTGCGCGCCGCGTAGTACGAGGCGATGCCGAGGAGCACCAGCGGGGTGATGATGAGGGGGAGCACGACGAGGATGATCTTCGATCGGATCCGCACGGCACCACAGACTATAGAGGAGGCTCCGGCACCCGTCAATCGGGCGCGGTCAGTACAGAGACGGAGCCTCTCGCCCCAGCACGGTATTCCGTGCGAAGGCTGCCGGCGTCGCGGGGCCTCTCGCCACGAGCTTCGCTCGTGGCTGTCGGCGTCGCCACGGCATCCTGCGGATGACGTGGCTGGGGATGGCGCAAGCGGCGGCACCCGCGCTACACTAGCCCGATGAGCGGCGTGCCGGCAGCGACCGCCCCAGCCGGGCGGAACCCCGAATCAGACATTTCCTCCCGAGAGCGCCAGGAAATTCTCGTGCGGATCGACGAGATGGTGGCCAGCTCGCGAAAACCCGTCGATGACGCGGACCGTCTATACCGGGCGGCTCGCAGCGGTGCGCTCTTCCCCCTGCTTGTGAACCTGGGCGCGGCCGTGCTGATCGCCGCCGGCGTGTACTTTCTGCCCCGGCTGTTCGACCGCGACGAGCAGACGATCGTGGCGCAGACTGCGGAGCAGCCCGCGGGGGAGGCGCGCATTGTCAGCGCGGTGGTCCGGGAAGGCGAGGAGAAGCTCGCGGAGAAGGACCGGGAGATCGTCGGCATCCAGTCGAGGATCGACGACCTGGGCCGGGATCTGGTCAGCCTGCGCACGGGGCGCGACGCGGAGATCGCCCTGCGCGAGCAGGCCCTGCGTGACACCCTCGCCACCGAGCTCGCTACCGAGCGTCAGCGGCTGGAGAAGACCGGAACCGCCGCGGCCTCGCTCGAGAGCCAGCTGGTCGCCCTCGACCAGAAGCGGACCACCGAGCTCGCGCGGCAGCTCGAGGCGTACCGGAAGCAGATGGACGCCGAGCTGGCCGCGAAGGAGAAGGAGATTGACGCCCGGTTCGCCGCCTACCAGCGGGACCTGGTGGCCGCCCGGAGCGCGCGGACGCTGCTGGAGGGCGACCTCGCCGCGGCCCAGGCATCAGGTGCGGCGGCGATCAGCGAGCAGCAGCGCCTGGCGCGCGAGCTGGCCGCGGTGACGGAGCAGTCGCGGCGCGAGGAGCTCGCCCTCGGCCAGCTCACCACCGCCTGGCAGTCGGTGGACGACGCGATGAAGGCGGGACTGTGGGACAAGGCGCTGGTGGGGCTCGACGCCATCGCGGGGCTGCTCGCGCAGGGCACGGTGGCATCCCTGCCGGCGGTTCAGCGCCGGGCGGCCGTTGACGGGTTCCTCGTGGAGAGCATGCGCCGGCTGGTGGCAGTTGACCGGGGCGATCCTGCAGCGCGTGGCGCGGCCACTGCGGCCCAGGAAGCGGCATCTCTCGTCGTGCAGGCGGAGGTGAAGTTCACGGACGGCGACACGAAGGCGGCGCGCGAGCTGTACCTTGCGGCCATCGGGAAGCTGCCGGCTCTCCAGACCGCATACGAGCGCCTCTCGGGCATGGACGCGGGCGGGTCTGCGTCGTCCCGGCAAGCGGTCGCGGACGCGGTGGCCCAGGCCGATGCCGCCTACGCGGCCGGGAACTGGAAGACCGCGCTCGACCGGTACGGGAAGGCGCTCAGCCTGCTACGGGAGACGGCCAGGGACCTGCCACGGGCAGCCTCGCGCATCGCCGATGCCGGCTACCGGCAGACGACCGCGGACCAGGCGGCCCGGCAGGACCGGTCCGCGGGCACCCTGGTCGAGAAAGCCGATGGCCTCGCGCGTCGCGGGGACCTCGACGAGGCGCTGGTGACCTACGCGTCGGTCGTGGATTCGTACCCGCTCAGCTCCCAGGTGAAGAACGCGGTCGCCGGCATCTCGAGCGTGGTCGACGCGCGGATCAAGCAGAAAGAGGACGAGATTTCCGCCCTCGAGAAGTCCCTCGCGAACGCGACAGCGCTGGAGAAGTCGGCCCTCGCCGACGCCGCAGCGAAGGACAAGGTCGCCTCCGACGCGCTGGCCCGGGAGAAGGCCCGCCAGGACGCCGAGCAGAAGGCGGCTGCCGCGGTCCAGGAGAAGATGAAGAACCTCTTCGACAGCCTCTCGGCCGCGGCGCGCCGGGGCAGCCAGGCCGCGGACGCGGCGCGCAAGGAGCTGATCACCCTGCTGCAGGCCAAGGTGCTCGTGAAGGAAGCGCTGAACGCGGAGGCCGTGAAGGCCGAGCATCCGGGGCTCGCCAACAGCCTCGACCGGTACATCGAGCTGTACGCGGAGCAGAAGCGGAGCGAAGGCAGCGCCGCCGGCCTGGCGGACGTGACCTCGGTGTCCGATTACCTGTTGGGGAAGAAGACCTCGAACGACCTCAGCGGGATGTGGACGCGCTACGCGGAGGAGACCCAGCGAAGCGCCCTGCAGCAGGTGCTCGACCGGCTGAAGGCGCTGGCGCCGTAGGGCGCAGCGGGCTGGAAACTGGAAGGGCGGCCGAAACGGCCGCCCTTCTATCTCAGGGAAGCTCCTGTATAAACAATAGATCCTGGGCGTTCGCGTCGTAGTAGGCGATGCGCATCAGGTACGTCGAGGGCGCGAGGGCTATCGAGGCGTACTGACCCACGTTTGCCGCCGCGCTGTCAACCGAGCCGATCACCCAGATGCTGCCGGTCCGCGACGCGTATTTCAGGTTGCCGCTGGTGGTACTGGCATCGTAGTAGGCGATGCGTGGATCTCCCGTGGCGTTCAGGGCGAGGGAGGCATACTTGCCCACGTCGCCCGTGCTGTCCAGCGTCGCGATGTCCCACGAGGAACCGTTCCACGCCGCGTACTTCAGGTTTTTATTCGCGGTGTCGGCGTCGTAATAGGCGATACAGGGATAACTGCTGGAGTTGAGCTTCAGCGACACGTACTGGCCGACGGTGCCCGAGCTGTCGACGGTCTCGATGCTCCAGCTCGAGCCGTTCCACGCCGCGTACTTCAGGTCACCGTTGGTGACGTCGTAGTAGGCGATGCGCGGGTATCCCGAGGAGGCGTTCAGGGCGAGCGAGGCGTACTGGCCCACGTCGCCCGTGCTGTCGACGGTCTCGATGCTCCAGCTCGAGCCGTTCCATGCCGCGTATTTCAGGTCCTTGTTCGTCGCGTTGTAGTAGGCGATGCGGGGATACCCGGAAGTGTCCAGCGTGAGCGAGGAATACTGGCCGACATCGCCGTTGGTATCCACGGTTACCGTGGAGTTCCACCCGCCGCCGTTCCATTCCCGGTACCGCAGTTCGTTGTGGCCATCATCGTACCATGTCACGCGCGCGTGCCCGTCGGAGTCGAGGGCGAGGGACGCGTACTTGTCTCCGTTGTTGTCGTTGTTGTCGATGGTCGAGAAGCTCCAGGAGCCGGTCCACCTCGCGAGCTTCAGGTCCTTGTGCTGGGCTTCCCAGTACGCGATCTGCGGGTTGCCGCTCGCGTCCAGCGCGAGCGACGCGTACTGGCCGGACTTCTGGGAGCTATCGATCGACTGCCGCGCGTTCCACGTTGCCGGGTCAATGACGGTGAAGCTCCAGTCGGTGAACTTGCCCTGCGAATCGGTTACCCGCACCGTGTCCACGCCCGTCGTACCCGGCGCGGTGTAAAGGCCACCGGAGGTGATGGTGCCCCGCCCACCTGATGGCATGGAGAACGCGCGCGGGGGGATGCCGCCGGACGAGACGAAGGTGAACTGCGTGCCGGCATCGATGATCGCGGGATGGGGGCTGATCTCGAGCGGTGAGTACACGTTGACGGTGGCCGTCCGGACCGTGGGAGTGGGGGTCGCGGAATCGGTCACCCTCACGGTGTACGGTGTCGGGGACGACGGGACCGAGGCCGGGGCGGTGTACACGCCCGACGAGGTGACGGTCCCGCCCGCAGCACCCTGCACGACGTCCCAGGTGTAGGGAGTGGTCCCGCCGGCGGTAGAGAAGGTCTGGTCCGAGCCGGTCTGGACGTTCACGTTTACTGGGCTCAGGTTGAGCGGGGGAGCGGGCGGCGGCTCGACCGTGACGGTCGCTGTGTCGGTCCGCGACTTGCTGTCCGTGACTTTGACCACCGCGGAGCCTGCAACGGACGATGTGTAGAGGCCATCCGACGGGCCGATGCTCCCGACCCCCGACTCCTTAGAGAACGTATAGGGCAGCGTGCCGCCCTCGGCCGTGAAGGTGACGGAGCCGCCTGCCTGGATGGTGATGGACGAAGGGTTGAGCCCGAGCGGCGGCGGGTTCACCGTGACAGAGGCGTCCTGCGTCCGCCCGTAATTGTCTGTCACCCGCACGATGGCCGTGCCTTCGGTGGGCGAGCTGTACTCGCCCGTTCCGGGGTTGACCGAACCGACACCGGATGCGACGGAGAAGGTGTACGGGGCGCCGTTTTCTGCGGTGAAGGTGACGGAGTTGCCGACCTGGAGCGTGATGGAGGCAGGGCTGATGGTGAGCGGTCCGGGCGTGACGTCGATAAAGCAATCGGCGGTAGCCGAAACGTGGTCGGTCACCCGCACGATTACCGTGTCGGGAGTTCCGGGCGCCGTGTAGACCACCATCGGGCCAGTCGTGGGAGCGACGCTTCCGCCACCGCTGAACACATCCCAGTGGTCGTAGGGGCTGATGCCACCACTGGCGACGAGCGACACGGTCCCGTTCACGGTGACGCTGGTGGAGGAGGGGGTGATCCCGAGTGCATCCGTGACCGTGATCGGTGCGGATGCGTTCCTCGACTTGTTGTCCGTGACCTTGACCACGGCGGAGCCTGCGACGGAAGACGTGTAGACGCCGTCCGACGAACCGATGGAGCCGACGCCGGAGACCTTCGAGAACGTGTAGGGCGGGGTGCCGCCTGTTGCATCGAAATCCTGTGTGCCGTTGAGAATAACCGTGGCCGAGGAAGGGCTGATGGTGAGGGGAGGGGGAGGACTGTTGACGGTGATCGGCGAGGCGGTGGCGAAGGTGCCATCATCATCCGTGACCTTGACGGTCGCCGTGCCGGGGGTGACTCCGGAGGAGTAGAGGCCGGTCGACGAGTTGATGCTGCCGACACCAGTGTTCGAGAAGGTGTAGGGTGACTTGCCACCGCTCGCGCTGAAGCCGAGGAAGACCCCTGTTTCGATTTCCGCGGACGCCGGGCTGATCTCTAGTGGGAACACCGGAGGATTGACGTTCACGGTCGTGTTCACACTGACCGAGGCGCTGTCGGTCACCGTGACCGTCGTCGTGCCACCCGAAGGAGAACTGTAGATACCGCTCGTGTATCCGATGGTTCCAACACCGGACTCCGTGTAATAGTAGGGGGGTGTGCCCCCGTGTCCCGCGAATGTGTACTGGGTGTTCGCCTCGAACACGGGATTCGTCGGCACCATCCAGAGCTGGGACGGGTGGACGATCACGATGGTTGATACGACTTCGTCATCGTAATCGGTCACGGTCACTGTGGCGGACGGCGGGGTGGGAGTATCCGCTGCCGTGTACTTGCCGGTGGACGGGTTGATGCTGCCGTTGCCGGTGACGGAGTAGGTGTAGGGGGAAGTGCCGCCTGCCGCCTTGAAGGTGAAGGACATGCCTGCCGTCACCTCGGGCTCGAGCGGCGCGATCGTGAGCGGTTGGCCGGTCGGGACGGGGTTGACGGGGTCGTCGTCGAAGTTGGGCGGGGTGCACGTGAGCAGGGCGAGGCCCATGACGCACCATGCGGCCATCAGCAGTGTCGTCCGAACCACGGGTACTCGTCCCGGCATTCTCAGTTCACGCATGGGACTTCCTTCCGGATCAGAGCTTCAGGAGCAGCAGCACCGACGGCTCGAGGAAGGTGAACGCGGGATTCAGCGGGTAGTACGCATAGGTGACGTCTATCGCGATCCCTAAATTCTTCAAGATGTCTACCACGAGCCCCACTCCTCCCGCGATAAACCATACCACCCCATTGACGAGGTTTCCATCTTCCTGGTCCCAGTACCAGATCAGCGCCCCGCCGTCGAAGTGCACGAAAAAGTCGATCGGTCCCGGCATCCGGGTCCCGTACTGCACCTGGCCGCCGACGGGTATTCCGTAGAACATTCCCGGGTGCCCCACGTTTGTCACGTAGTACTTCTGGAAGCCCGAGACGATGCCGAGTCCGCCGGCTCCGCCGAGCAGGGGGAACCGCCAGGCAAAGGCGGCCTTCGCGCCGAAGTAAAGTCCCTGGATGTATTCCGCCGAGCTGAAAGTCGAAATGAGCGGCGAAGCGCCCAGGCTTATCAGCAGGGGCTTGATCGGCTCGAGCCGCACGACGTCTTCACCCAGTTCCACCTGACCTACTGGGACTTCGGCCGGCGGCGCCACGGCTGCCAGCTCTGCAGCAGTGGGCTTCAGCGGCAACGCTGAAATCCGATCTTTCTGCCCGTCGAGGATCTCTGCGACGGCGGCAGCAATCGTTACGTCGAGGATGAAGTCGAGGGATGCCTTACGGGTGACTGCCTGGACCTGCTTTTTCTCGGAGGTATCGTACCAGGTCAGGTCGAAGGCGGCCTCGCGCTGCCCCATGGTGTACGTGGCGACGAGTGCGAACTCGGCGTCCGCCTCCTTCGCCGACTGCCAAGGCTGCTCCCCTTCAGGGGGCAGGGCATCGGGCTCGATCACCGCCAGCTCACGATCCTCGATCTCGACCCGGATTACGCTGAGCATCAGCGACCGGAACTCCTGGTCTTCCTCGGCGGTGGCAGATTTCAGGAGGACGAGCACGCTGCCGCGCACCGGCCGATCTGCAGCGAAACCGGCCAGGGCTGCAAGCAGAACAATCAACACAACCAGGACGGGGACGCGAGATTTCATCCCGTTCTTCGGCCTTTCGTCCCCTCCTCTTTCCATTGAAGTCTACGGCTGTCAGGGGCGAATGTCAATGTTGGCGATGAAAAGCAGCCGGCTCACCACTGGTGCCGCGAATGGAACAGGCGTCCGCGTAGGCCCTCGACGACGAACCGGAAGTTGTTGCCGAGCATCACCGGCGCATCGCCGGGATCGCTCCACCACAGCCGGTTGCGCATCACGAACACCGGGTCGAAGTACAGCGGCAGGCCATGCAGCACCATCCACCGCGCGAGGGCTCGATCGGAAAGGTGCCGGGTGCGAACGTTCACCATGAGCCCGTTGTACCGGCTGAAGTCATCGGGATTGGTCACGAGGCCTTCGGCGAGCAGGCGCTCCCGCGTCTCGGTGGCTGGATACGGCGTGAGGCACTGCACGATGGCGTGGTCCACGCCCAGCTCGCGGGCGTAGCGGTACGTGTCCCTGATGGCGGCCCGGTCATCGTCGGGGTTGCCCACGATTAAACCGCCGATGACGCACACGCCGGCCCTCCGCAGCCTGACCACCACCTCTCGGGCGTCGTCCCGGTCCACGCGCTTGCGCATGGCCGCAAGGCTGCGCGCGCTGCCGCTCTCGATGCCGAGGAAAACCCATCGCACCCCGGCCCGGGCCAGCAGCCGGGGCAGGCGATGATCCGTGGCGAGACCGGCCACGCTGGCCTGCATTACGTAGGCCATGCGGTCGAGCCCCTCGGCCGTGATCATGCGGCACAGCTCGGCGAGACGTGCCGGGTCCAGGGTGATGTTGTCGTCCACGAAGAAGGCGCCTTGCGCCCCCCTTTGCTCGAGCGAGCGAAGGTCGTCGCGCACCCGCTCGAGCGGGAAATAACGGACGGCCCGGCCGTACATCCGTCGGATGCTGCAGAACGCGCAACCCAGGGTGCATCCCCGGGAGGTCTCGAGGCTGTCGAACCGCAGGCCGAAGAACCGGCCCCGGTCGAGCACCCGGTGCGATCGGTCGGGCAGCGGCATCTCGTCGAGTGGCAGCAGGTCGGCGGCCGGGTTGTGGACGAAGCCCCCCTCCGACCGGAAGGACAGTCCCGGGATACCGTCGAACCAGTCCCCGCCCACCGCGAGCCGCTCGACGAGGGAGGCGAGCGTCCGCTCGCCCTCGCCGCGCACGATGAAGTCGAAGAGGTCCCGGTCGCTGCCCGCTCCGATCTCCTCGTGCATCAGGGTGGCGTGGTAGCCGCCGAGGACGGTCCGGATGCCGGGGAGCGCTTCCCGGGCCAGGCGCGCCACCCGGCTGGCGCTGTCGTACTGGAAGCTCATCGCGCTGATGCCCACCAGGTCCGGCGCGAACCGGCTCACGACGGATTGTACAAGCGGCCCCAGGCGGCCCCGGGCCAGCGCGAGGTCGAGCACGCGCACTTCGTTCCCCGCGAGCGATCCCGCGAGCGAGCAGATCCCCAGGCTCGGGATGCGGATGACCGCGTCCAGGCCGCTGACCCGGTCGGGCATCGAGACGAGCAGCACCCGGGACCGGCGTCCCGTGGGCGGCGATCCTTGCGCCGTTCTCATGGTGCGGGGTAGTATAGTGATCCGATCCGAACGAGTGGAGGGTCCCATGGTCGCCATGATGCGCTGCAAGTCCTGCGGGTACGTGATCGCCGAGGGGAAGCTGAAGGACGTATGCCCGGCCTGCGGCGTGCCGCGCAAGATGTTCGAGCCGTGGACCGACCCGGTCAGCGAGAAGCGGCGGGCGCTGCTCGAGATGGACCTTCACCCGCTCGTGATCCACTTCACCGTGGCCTTCACGGCATCGGCCTTCGCGCTGAGCCTGTTTGCGCTCGCCTTCCCGCGCTTCCTGGCCGGCCTCGCGACGAACGTGCTCGTCGTCATGACCGCCGTGCTGCCGCTCGCGGTGCTCGCCGGCTGGGTGGCCGGCGTGTTCGACGGGAAGATCCGGTTCCGCCGGGTGACCACGCCGCTCCTAGTGCGGAAGATGGTGATGGGAGGCTCGGTCTTCCTCGAGACGCTCGCGGCCGCGGTGCTGATGCTCGCCTTCGGCCTTGATCCGATGTGGGTGCGGGTCGTGGTCGCGGTGCTGCTTGGCCTGGCCCTCGGCGCGGTGGCGATGCTTGCGAAGATCGGCGTGGGCCTGCTCGGTGCGAAGTTCCCGGGGTGACGGCCATGACGTGATCCTACGCAGTCCTCACCGCGATCGGAGCCGACCGGGTTGGCATCGTGGACGACCTGTCCGGCCGGATGGCCGTGCTCGGCGGCGAGTTCGCGGTCATCATGCTGGTTTCGGGCGGGACTCCGGCGCTCGATCGGCTTTCCGGCGACCTGGCGGCCGCGGGGGGCCCGGCTCGGTCTGCACGTGGAGTTGAAGGCTACGCGCGGGCCGGTGCCGGAAACGGGACGGCCCTACCTGCTGGAGACCGTGTCGCTGGACACCCCGGGCATCGTGCACACAGTGACGGCCGCCCTTCGCAAGCACGGTGTCAACATCGAGAGCCTCGAGACTGACACCGCGCCCGCCCCTTGGACGGGGGCACCCATGTTCCGCATGCGGGCGCACGTGGTGGTCGGCCCCTCCGTGGAGATCGGGAGGCTCAAAGACGACCTCGCGCACCTCGAGGCCGGGCAAGACCTCGAGGTCAGGCTTCGCCCGGTGTTTCCGGTTCCGCAGACCGAGTAGCAGCCCGGATGCACGCGTCCACGTAGTACGCGGCGGCACGGTCCGCCGGGTGCGCCTTCGCCACGGCCTGGAAATGGCGCCCGGCGCCCGCGCGGTCGCCCTGGCGGAACAGGCGCACACCCTTTTCGAAGAACGCCTTCGTGTGGCGCTTCAGACGCACATCCTCCGGCGGATCGGCGCCGAACACCTCGTGGACCGGCACCTTTCCGTCGATGCCCTTGACCTCGGCATGCCCGAGTAACCGGTGGTCGGGAGCGTCCGCGCTCATGGTGGCGATGATCCGCTCGCTCACGATGATCCGGGCGCAGTAGCGCTTCGTCAGGCTCTCGAGCCGCGAGGCGAGGTTCACCGCGTTGCCGATCACCGTGCCTTCCATGCGCTCCTTTTCGCCGACGATACCGAGGATGACCTTCTCGGAGTGCACCCCGATGCCGACCCTGATGGGCGGGTAGTTCATGCGCTGACGCTGCGGGTTGTAGGTGTACAGCTCCTGCTGCATCTCCACGGCTGCACGCACGGCGTCGGAAGGCTCGCCGGGGAACAGGGCCATGATGCCGTCGCCGAGGTACTTGTCGATGAACCCGTGGTGGTTGCGGATGATCGGACCCATCCTGCTGAGGTACGAGTTCAGGAACTTGAAGTTGTCTTCCGGACCCATGGTCTCGGAAAGCGAGGTGAACTCGCGGATGTCCGCAAAGAGAATCGTGAGGTTCAGCAGCCGGTTCTGCTTCAGCTCGACCTCGGCGATCCTCTCCTTCCCGAGCAGCTGCAGGAACTCGCGGGGTACGAACCGGGCATACGCATCGCTCATCGAGGAGGTCTCCTCGAAGTGTCCCTTGAGGCGCCGGCCCATGGCGTTGAAGCCCTGCCCGAGGTCGCCGATCTCGTCCCGGCTCCTGATCGAGACCGCCGCGTCCAGTTCGCCGTCCGCCATACGCTTCACGGCGCCGCGCAGCCGGTTGACGGAGAGCAGCAGGAACACGCTCACCGCCACGATGGCCAGGAGCAGCGCAGCCACGGCGATCGCTGTGGTGCGGGTCACCTCGGCACGAAAGGTCTCCCGCAGCAGCACGAGGTCGTCCTTCGACGATCCGACGTAGAGTACCGCTACGGCTTTCCCCGCGGCATTTCTCACCGGAACCGCGGCCTCGAGGTAGGTGCCGTCGGCGTCCGTGTACTCGTACTGCTGCGGCGTGCCGGTCTCGAGCGCCGCCAGGTAGCGTTCGAACGGCGCGTGGGGCATGGGGTAGAGCACCCCGTAACTCGAGGCGTAGTCGACCATGATGTAGAACATGCCGTTGTAGAGCTTCGTGATGTTCGCGAAGACGCGCTGGTTCCAGGGGTCGGCCCCGCTGTTCACTAGTGCATCGAGCCCGGCAGCGATCGCGGTGTAGTCCTCGCCGAGAAAGTCCGAGGGCACCCGGATGCGGTCCACCGCGTCCCCGTCGATCGTGCGTCCGGCTGCCTGCGCGAGGGCCGACAGCCGGAAGCGGACCTCCTCCTCGACCTTCTCGAAGGTCTTGGTGAAGATGCGGTTCGCGATGAACGCGATGGACAGCGCCACGAGCGGCACGAAGGCCAGGATGAGCTTCAGCACGAGCGCCACGCGCCGGTTGAGCACGGCGAGGTAGACGTAGACCACGGTGCCCGCAAAGGCGAGGACCAGGCCGGCCAGCGCCGCCCACGGGGCGAGCTGACGCAGCCACAGCGCGAGGGAGGGCACGGCAGCCGTGATCTCGCGCTCCACCGTGCCGTCGGGCCCGAACACCACGAGCCGCCCGGCCTCACCGCCGATCGATTCCACCACGGCGATCCGCCCGTCGTCTGCGACCCACACGTCCTTGTACAGGGCGCGCTCGGGGCGGTCGGGCAGGTCTTCCTTGGACAGCAGCATCTCCAGCGCCCCGTCCTTCCCCGCCCGGTAGACGCACTGGTTGAACAGGTCGCTCATCAGCAGCCGGCCGTCGCGGTCGAGGAAGAGCTTGTCCGCGAGCACGTACGCCGGCACCCCGGGACGGGCGGAGTGAAGGTCCGAGTCGACAAGGCTGCCGCCGGGACCGAGCCGGAAGACCCGGTCGCCGCTATAGCTCGCGACGAAAAGGCCGGCCTCGTCGTAGCCCGCGAGGTTATACACGTCGGCCGAGGGCACCGCGACGTCGAGCACGTGCTGCGGGGCGCCGCCGTCGAGACGGACGCGCCACAGTTCCACGGCCTCCTCGCGCCGCACGTCGAAGTACAGGTGGCCGTCGTGCACCTGCAGGGTCAGCAGGCGCGTGTCGTAGGCGTACTCGTCGGCGTCGTGGTCGAGCGTGTAGAGCACCTCCTCGCGTCCGCCAGGCGGGTAGCGGTCGATCTCCTCGTAGTCCACGAGTTCCGTGTCGAGGAAGTACACGACCTTGGTCGCGTAGAGCACGCCGTCCGCGTCCACGGCCAGCTCCGACCAGTACTCGTAGTGCTCCGCGTCGTCGGGTCGAACATAGCGCTGGCTGACGGCGCGTCCCGAGGCGTCGATGCCGAGGATCCGGAAGTACTTGTCGTCGAGCGTGTAGAGCGTGCCCCGGGTGTCGAGGGTGACGGAGACCGGCCGGCGCAGCGGGATGCGGCGCTCGAGGGCGGAGAGCGTCATGCCGTCGCGCTTGGTCCAGGCGAGCCAGGCGAGGCCCGCCACCAGGAGGCACAGGGGCGCCACCAGTGCGTAGCGGAGCCAGGCGGGCATCGGGGCGCGAGCGGGGGACGGAGCGTTCTCGGGAGTCATGGCTTTCTTCTAGTATAGCGGACTGTCCGATCGATGCCAGCGAAATCCGGCTTGACAGGATCCGGTCAGCATGCCACAATCGAATGAGAATGAGTCTCAATCAAGTCAAGACCCAGGCGCGGAATACGGAGCCGAGGGCGGGGCAGGCGTGCCCGGACCCCGAGGTGGAGCGCTTCCGGCGCTACTTCCAGGACGGCGGTCTGCCCTTCACGGAGCAGCGCCGGCGCATCCTCGAGGAGGTGTGCCGCAGCGCCTCCCACTTCGACGCGGAAGAGCTGTACGGTCGCATTCGCCGACGGCGCGTGCCGGCCAGCCGGGTCACCCTGTACCGGACGCTCGGCCACCTCGAGCGAGCGGGGGTGCTGCGCCGCATTGACATCGGCGGCGACCACGCGCACTACGAGTTCATCGGCACGGACCACCACGAGCACCTCGTCTGCACCCGGTGCGGTCGGGTGGTGGAGATCCACGAGCCGGATCTCGAGGCCCGGGTGGCATCGCTGCTTTCGGCGCACGGGTTCTCGACGGATCAGCACGCGATGCAGGTGTTCGGCGAGTGCGGGGATTGTCGGGGGGCGGGGCGTGCCGCGCACTGAAATGCCGACGGGATCCCCGGTCGTCCGCACACCGGTCGCGCAAGCACCCGACGGCGGACAGGCTGCCGCCCGGGTGATGCTCGTCGGCTTGCCCAACACGGGCAAGAGCACCGCCTGGAACCGGCTGACCGGCCGCTACAACCTCGTGGCGAACTATCCCCTGACCACCCTGGAGGTGCGCAGCGCCACAGCGGCGATTTCGGGTGTGGAGTGGACGATCGTCGACACCCCCGGCATCCACGGCCTCTTCGTGCAGTCCGAGGAGGACGCGGTCGTGCGGCGCGAGCTGTTGAGAGACCCGCCCGCGGTGCTCGTGCTGTGCGTGGACGCGCACGCCCTCAAGCAGTCCCTCGCCCTCGCCGCGGATCTCGCGGGAATCGGTCTGCCGCTCGTCGTCCTCGTCTGCTCGACCGAGGAGGCGAGGGCGAACGGGACGGTCGTGGACCTGGCCGGCCTCGAACGCAGCCTCGGCTGCCCGGTGGTGGAGTCCCCGGCGCCCGGCAGGGGGATCGACGCGCTCCGCGCTGCCCTCGCCAGGGCCAGGCCGGCCGGCGTGTCCGTGAGTCTCGGAATCCGGCAGGAGGAGGCCATCGACCGGGTCGAAGCCCTGCTGCCAGAACGCCTTCCCTTCCGGCGCAAGATCGCCGAGCTCCTCATGCTCCGCGACGAGCGGATCCTCGCCGACCTGGCGGGCGTCGCGCCGGGGTGGGATCCCGGTCCGGCGCGGGTCGCCGTCGAGGAAGCCGCCGCCGGCCTGCCGGAGAGTCTCGCACGGACCGCGGCGACGTGCCGCGACCGGTGGGTCGACGACATCGTGGACAAGGTGGTGAGGCACCGCGGCGCCCAGGGTGCGGCCTTCGCCGAAACCTTCGGCCGGTTGAGCCGGCATCCGGTCTGGGGTCTGCCGATTCTCGCCGTGTTCCTCGCGGTCACGTACTTCGCGGTGGTGCACCTGGCCGGATGGATCGCTTCGGGGCTCGCCGCACTCGTCACGGACCCCGCCGTGCGCCTGCTGTCGCGGATCATCCCAGCCGGCTTTTGGGCGGACCTGCTGATCGGGGACTACGGCCTGCTCACGCTCGGTCTCTTCAACGCGATCTGCACGGTCCTGCCCATCCTCTCCGTGTTCTTCCTGCTCTTCGCCCTCGTGGAGGACAGCGGCTACCTTCCGAACATCACGGTGCTGTCGCGCCGGCTCTTCGCGAAGGTGGGCCTGACTGGCAGCTCCATCATCCCGCTCGTGCTGGGATTCGGGTGCAAGACGATGGCCACGCTGACGGCGCGCAACCTGCGGTCGCGCAAAGAACGCCTCATCGTCGTGTACTTGATCGCCTTCGCCATCCCGTGCTCGGCGCAGCTCGGGCTGAACATGGCGATCCTTGGCTCGTTCGGTCCGATCGCCTTCGCGGCCGCGGTCGCGTTTCTCGCGCTCGTCGAGGTGCTCGCGGGCGTGGTGCTGAACCTCATCCTGCCCGGCGACGAGGCCGGGGAGTATCTCCAGGAGCTGCCACCGATCCGGGTGCCGAGCCTGCGGGGCGTGGCGGGCAAGACCGGCCACCGGTTGCTTTCATTCCTGCGCGAGGCCCTTCCCGTGTTCCTCGTGGCCGCGGCCGTGCTGTTCACGGCCGACCGGGTGGGCCTGCTCGGGGCGTTGAAATCGGCGCTCCGGCCGGTCATCACCGGCTGGCTCGGCCTGCCGGTCGACACCGTGGACGCGCTCATCCTCAGCATGGCCCGGCACGAGGCGGCTGCAGGCCTGCTCCTGCGCATGGTGAGCACGGGAGCCCTGAACGCGTCGCAGGCGGTGGTGGCGGTGTCGATCACCACGATGTTCGTGCCGTGCATCGCGAACATCGTCTCGATGTTCCGGGTGCTTGGCTGGAAGGCGGGGCTCACGGAAACCCTCGCCATCAACGTGTCGGCCTTCGCGCTGGCGGGGGTGCTGAACCACTTCCTGCTCCTGGTGGGGGGGATTCGATGAACACGCGGGCGAACCACGAACAGGACGAGTGTCTCGAGCGCCTGTGGCACCGCCGGGAGCTGGGAATCGGAGCGCATGCCGGCGCGGAGGGCGCGGCAGGAGTTCCGATCGCCGGCGTTGCCGACCGGCCCGGCGACGACTGCATCCGCGCGCTCTCGGCGGTAGGACTCGTGGACGTCGGCGCCGACGGGCAGGTGCGGTTCAGCCCCGAGGGCGAGCGCCGGGCCCGGCAGCTGGTCCGGTCGCACCGGCTCGCCGAGCGGCTGGTGCAGGACGTACTCGGCCAGTCCGCCGAACCGAGCGCCTGCGAGTTCGAGCACCTCCTCGGCACGGAGGTGGTCGACGCGATCTGCACCCTCCTCGGCCACCCACGGGAGTGCCCGCACGGCAACCCGATACCGCCCGGTGAGTGCTGCGAACGCTCTGCGCAGGTGGTCAATCGCCAGGTGAAGCCGCTCGCCGAGCTGGCGATCGGCGCGTCGGGCAGGATCGCGTGGGTGTACGCGCGCTCG
The DNA here is from genome assembly GCA_026398635.1 of Spirochaetota bacterium. Taxonomy (GTDB): domain Bacteria; phylum Spirochaetota; class Spirochaetia; order SZUA-6; family Fen-1364; genus JAPLSM01. Next base: position 26,876 of record JAPLSM010000057.1, read on the forward strand.
GATGCACAGCTGCACGCCCTCGACAGCCTGCAGCTGCGCCCGGGAGCCATGGTCACGCTGCACCAGCGCCGGCCCTCGTTCGTGGTCGAGTGCGAAGGAGCACACCTCGCTCTTGACGACGCGCTGGCGCAGGCGATCAACGTCTGGGCCACGGACCAGCCCCGGGAGGCGGCGGAACCCGGCGGGCCGGGCGGCGGGGGGCCGCGCCGCAGACGGAACGGCGAAGCTGCCCAGCACCGGCGCGGGTGGGGGAGGGCATGAGGAGCCCCACGCTGGCGGATCGCGCCCGGGAGGCGTATGCCGGGGGACGGCGCCTGGTCGCCCCGCTCATGGGGTTCCCCGGGGTCGAGATGATCGGCAGCAGCATCAAGATCGCGCAGCAGAACTTCGGCGAGCACTACAAGGCCGTGCGGAAGCTGGTGGACACCTTCTCGCCCGACGCGGTCTTCCCCCTGATGGACCTCGCGGTCGAGGCGAACGCCCTGGGCCGGTACACGATCTTTCCACAGCATGAGTCGGCGACGGTGCCCAAGGACCGCTTCGGGCCCGGCGACCTGGAGCGCCTGTCGGGCATCAACATCACATTCGACAGCCGTCTGCTGGGGTACGTGGAGACCGTGAAGATGATGAGCGTCACCCTGCCGCCCGGAATACTTCGGGGCGCCTACGTGACGAGGCCGTTCACGCTTGCCGGGCTCATGATGGGCGCGGAAGACGCCGTGATGGCGACGATCGACGACCCAACTGGCCTCCACGCGCTGTGCCATTTCACCACCGAGCGCATCCAGGAGTACGTGCAGCTCCTGATCGCTGCGGGCGCGGACCTGATCGTCGTCCTGGAGCCGACTGCGGTCATGCTGAGCCCCGAGCAGTTCGCCGGCTTCTCCGCTGTCTACGTCCGGCACCTGGTCGAGAGCTTCCGCTTCAGCGGCGTCGACTTCGTCTACCACACCTGCGGCAACACCATGCACCTCGTCGGGAAGATGGCGAGCGCAGGGGTGAGCGGAGTCAGCCTCGATTCCCGCGACGCGGGCGTCGACCTCGCGGCCGCGGCCCGCGAGGTGCCGCCGGACGTGGTGGTCATCGGCAACATCAACCCGGCCACGACCATGCTGTCGGGAAGCCCGCAGGAGATCCGGCGCGAGGTGGATCGCCTGCTCGCCGAGATGGCTCCCTTCCCGAACTTCGTGCTCAGCACGGGGTGCGACCTGCCCCAGGAGACGCCGCCGGCGAACATCCAGGCGTTCATGGACGCGGGAAGGGCGTGGCGGCGGGCGTAGCGGCGCGGGTCGGACCGGCCGCCCTGCCTCAGCCCGCGCGCCGCGGAGGCGCTTCGCGCGGTTCGGCGCGGCTAGCCGCCTTTCAATATCTTCGCCACCTTCGGCGCCCGGATGCGGTGCACGTTCGGGAACCCCGATCCGAGCAGGGGCCGGGCGTACGCGTAGAAATCGGCCGTCGCGTCGCTGCCGTCGGGGGTGAGGAACTCCTTCGGCATGGTCTTCGTCCTGGCGGCGACATCCGCGAGGGGGACGATCCGGTAGT
>JAPLSM010000187.1 GCA_026398635.1 Spirochaetota bacterium
CGACCGGGGAAGCGGCATGGACGCCGCAACCTTCGAGCGGATCTTCGAGCCGTACTTCACCAACCGTGAGTTCGGCAGCGGCGCGGGACTCGGGCTCGTACGTGTGCTCGGCATCGTGCGCCAGCACGGCGGGGGCATCGACGTGGAGAGCTCCCCCGGCCGGGGCACCACGGTGACGATCTACCTGCCACCCGCCCCGGCCTGAAGCCCGGTCACTCCTCCCGCTTCAGCCGCTTGTTCAGGGTGGTCCGGCTCATGCCCAGCATCCGGGCCGCCAGGGTCTGGTTGCCGTCGGAGCGGCGCAGCGCGTCGCCGATGAGCATCTGTTCGGCCTCGTCGATGGTCGGCAGGCGCCCCAACGGCGCGAACGGGTTGGGGGGCGCCTCGTCTCCTGACGCTCCGCCCGCGGAAGAGCCGGGATCGGCCCCGAGGTCGCGCGGCGAAAGGTCGCCGGACTCGTGGCGGAGCACGGCGTCCGCGATTAGCCCCTCCAGCTCCCGGACGTTGCCCGGGAAGGTGCGGTTGCGGCACCATGCGTACAGTTCCCGCGACGCCCGGGGCGCCTTGCGGCCCAGCGAGCGTGCCGCCCGGTCGAGGAGATGGTCGACCAGCGGCGGGATGTCCGCCGGCCGCTCGCAAAGCGGCGGCAGGTGGATGCGGTGCGAGCGCAGCCGGTAGTAGAGGTCCTTGCGGAACCGGCCCTCCGATGCCGCCTTTTCCAGATCCAGGTTGGTGGCGAAGATGAACCGGGCGTCCGTGGTCCGGGGCGCGTCCTCGCCCAGGGGGTGGTACTCCCGCTCCTGCAGCAGTCGCAGGAGCTTGATCTGGCTCTCGACGCCGAGGTCCCCTATTTCGTCGAGGAAGAGGGTGCCCCGGGCGGCGCGCCGGATCATGCCCGGCCGATCCTCCGCGGCTCCCGTGAAGGCGCCCCGCCTGTGGCCGAACAGGGTGTCCGAGAACAGCGCGTCGTCCAGCCCCGCTACGTTCACCGCCACGAAGGGTCCCGATCGGCCGCTCACCTCGTGGACGGCGCTCGCCAGCAGCTCCTTGCCCGTCCCCGTCTCGCCGGTAAGGAGCACCGGAAGCGAGGTCGGGGCGATCGCCTCCGCGTAGCGGAAGATCGCAAGCATCGCGGGGGTCCGGGTGACGATGGCGGCGAAAGCCTCTGGGCAGCGGACCGCTTCGGCGAAGAACGAATCCCTTACCCGCTGCCGCTCCGTCCCCAGCTCGCGTTGATCCAGGGCCCTGCGCACGGCGGTGACGTAGCGCCCGGACTCCAGCGGCTTCAGCACGTAGTCGAAGGCGCCAGCCTTCATGCAGCGCACCGCCACCTCGACGTCCGACACGCCGGTCACCACGATGACCGGCAGCTCGGGGTGCGCCTCCTGAATCCTGGGCAGCAGCTCGAGTCCCGAGGGGGGTGGCATGGTAAGGTCGAGCAGCACGACGGAGAATCGGCTCCGGGCAAGCAGGCCGGGCACCTCGGCGCTCCGCGTGCAGGCGACGGTGTTCACAATGCCCTCGGCTTCCAGGAGGGCCTGCATCGAGGCGACGACCATCTCGTCGTCGTCGACCAGCAGCACGGGCTCGAGGGGAAACGGGGTCTCGTCCATGTCCGGTCTCAAGGATAATGAATGGCGCAGCTGCCCGCAATCCCGCAGCCGCCCCGGCTATTCCTTGCCCCGGGGCGCGGGCGTACCTGGATCCGGCAGCCCCGCCACGTGACGCTGCCGCGGACCATCACCAGCTACACGGAGCGCGCAAAGACCGCGCGGAAGAACGCGAGCGGCAGGGGGAAGAGGAGCGCGGTCAGTGGGCCGAAGCCCCCTGTTCTCCGCAGCATCCACCACAGCTGGCGGCGTACAGGGCATACAGACCGACCGTGGCCGCGCCGAACGGCAGGCGGCTGGTCAAGGGGAGAGAAAGCCGCGCCGGCACGCCAGGTCGGCCCTCCTGGCAGTGACGGCAGCTGCCTTCATCCGGCCCGTGCAGGAGCTTCCGATACCGCCCCTTCTCCTCAGGACCAGGCTACTGCGTGTTGTCCGCTCGGTCCAGACTCACCCAGGTGCCGATGGAGCCGGCGACGAAGACGGCCACCAGGACCATCCAGGAGGCGGCGCCCGGAAGCGGTGCGTCGGGCCCCGCGACACCTGCCGTGAGCAACACGATCGACCAGGGCACCCACGGCCCCCATCCGGTGTGGGCGAACAGATCACCCACCAGGAGCAGGAGGACGGAAAAACCGAGGGGTGCGATGTATCCGCGCGCGGCCACCGTGATCCAGGCCGGCACCGAGCTCAAGAGGAGCACCTGGGCGGCGATCCGTCCCACCGTGAAGGCATGACGGCTCAGGAGCTCCGGGTCCCATCCCGGCAGGCCGACCAAGCGGCCCAAACCGATGGCCTCCCCGTACACCAGCGCACCTGCACCCAGGAACCAGAGGGCCGTGACGGTGAGCTTGGCCGCCACGATGACGGATCGGCCCACGGGCAGCGTCAGCATGTTCTTGGCCGTGCCCTCGGCGTATTCGCGGCCAAAGACGAACGCCTGCGCGATGCTGACGACGATCATCCCTCCCACGAAAAGGAAGGACGCAATCGACAGGTACGCGGGCCAGTTGGCGTACCCCACGGTCATCTGCGCCTTGGCCGCCAGCAGCCCCATTTTCCGTGCAAGCTCGGGATCCTGCAGGACGACCATCATCAGAGCCAGCATGAGCGGCGTCACGGCGTACACCAGCGCCAGGACCCACGGGACGCGGGTCCGCCGCAGCTTCATGAGCTCCGTGGCGAGCACGCGAAGAAACGTCATTGCTCACCTCCTGTCAGCCGAAGAAATCTCGCCTCCAGTTCTTCGTGACGCGGCCGCAGCTCGTGCAGCGCCAGTCCCGCCTCGACGAGAAGGCGAGCGATCTCGGCGGGGGCGATGGAACCCGCCACCTCGAGACCGTCCCCCACTCGCCGCAGGTCCGCAACACCGGCGACGCCTCGGAGCAGCTCCGCCGCGCGCTCGGGCTCCGACACCCGCACCACAACGCCGCTCGCCGCGCCCGCCGAGAGTTTTCCGGTTTCGATAACCTCGAGGAGCCGTCCACGATGGATGATTCCGATCCGATCCACGAGCTGTGCGACCTCACCGAGGATGTGGCTGGAAACGAAGACGGTGACTCCCCGCTCGTCGGCCAGGCGACGGAGCAGGCGGCGTATCTCCACGATGCCCGCGGGATCCAGCGCATTGGCCGGCTCGTCCAGAACCAGGAGGCGGGGATCGGGCAGCAGGGCCCGCGCCAACGCCAGACGCTGCCGGTTGCCGAGCGACAGTCTTCCGGCCTGCCGTCCGGTCAGACTCTCGAGCCCGAGTTGGCGGATCACGCGCTCCGCCGCGTCGTGGCTCGCGTGCGTGAGGCGGCGGTGGATCTCGAGGTTCTCGCGCACCGTCAGGGTGGGGTACGCGGTGGCCGTCTCCACCAGGCTTCCCACGGGTGCGACCGCCTCTTTCCGGTTCGAGACCACGTCCCTTCCGAAGATGCGCACGGTGCCCGCGCTCGGGCGCACGAGACCCAGAACCATCCGGATCGTGGTCGTCTTGCCGGCGCCGTTGCGCCCCAGGAATCCGAAGACTTCTCCGGACCGAACGGACAGGCATAGACCGTCCACCGCGGTGACCTCAGGGTAGCGCTTGGTGAGCCCCTCGGTTCGGATGGCGATCTCCTCGGCGACTGTGGTACTCATGTCAGCCTCCCGCCCGCGTACCCCGCGCTGTTCCCGGCGTCGAGACGCGGTGTCAGTCACGCCCGCGCGCACGTGATCCCCACCTGCCGGCCGGCGCGGCCGATCGATCGTCGCACCGCGGGCGGGTTCGTGGCAACGGACCCGCAACCGCCGAGAGCACGCCGGGCGGCCGCGCCGGCGCTCGCCCACCGTGCCGATTTCCGTGACGATGCGAGGCGCGCGGGGAGGGATCGCAGGGACGCGTGGGCGAGACCTCTAGGGGTGCACCCCCGGGGGCGTTTTCCCCTGCTCGCGTTGCCCTCGGCCAAAGTGGTGCGGGCTGCTCCCCGTCTTTCGCTTGAAGGTCTTGCTGAAGCTCTCCACGCTCCCGAAGCCGAGCTGCTCCGCGATCTCGTACACCTTGAGGTCCGTGGTGCGCAGGAGCTCCGCCGCGCGCTCGATCCGCAGCCTGTCGCGGTACTCGATGACGCTGCATCGGAGCTCGCGGCGAAACACTCGGCACAGATGGCCCGGGCTTGCACCCGCGGCACGCGCTATCTCCCCCAGATCAGGGGCCGTCGAGAAGCTCCGGCTGATGAAAGCGGCCGCCCTGTTCGCCGGACCGGTCATGCTGGAGATGGACCGCCGCACCTCCTCCAGGGCCCGGCCGAGCCATGCGTCGAGCTCATCCAGATTTCCGGTGTGCCACAGTCTTCTGTCGTACGACGCCAGGAGCTCCACGAGCTCGCCGGAGGGGGTAGCGTGGGGCCCCCGCGCGAAGCGTCGGAGGGACCTCGAGCTCGTGCGCGTCAGAGGCGATCCGTTCCGGGTCCCAGGAGGCAAGCAGGTGGTGCAGCCGGACTCCCGCGTGGAGGTCCGTCGGCCGGCGGCAGGCGACTCGGGAATACTCGAGCAAGGTTCCCCTTCCGCCCAGGAAGCTGCTCCGCGATGCGATGGATGCCTCGGCGTAGGGGGCGCCGCAGGCGAAGGGGGCGGTCGCGAGGCTGCTGCATCCCGCCTCGAGCAGCGCTGCCTGCCCACTGGACGCCCTCGAGACGGCAGCAGGGTCCTATACCACACCAGCTATAATCCCTACTTCAAGCAGAACACCAGTCTGTGGAGCGCTCCTGATTTCATCGCGCACCTGACCCAGTTCTTCCCTCCCTGGGGGGTGCGGCTCATTCACTACGACCGGTACTCCTCCCGCTGCAAGGCGCGGTGGCACCGCTGCCTCCACGTCGCCCGCGTTGCTCCCCAGGGATGGCGGTAGTCCTACGCGGAGCCGATGCCCCCGCTGGCCGTCGTTACCGAGCCCTCGACGGTGCCGCACGCCGCCTGCCGCTCAGCATGGGCACGGCTGATCGCGAAGGTTTACGAGGTCGATCTCTAAGGCGGCAGCTGTTCGCGAAGCGAACAGCGAGAGCCCCTTGGTCTGTCCCCGCTGGGGATCCGAGATGAGGCTCATGGCGGTCATCATCGATCCCTCTGAGCTACGCAAGATCCTGCGACACTTGGTCAAGATCGGGAGGGCTCCGCCGGGATTCGATCCCAGCTCGCTGAACTAAAACCCTCACCTCCCCCTTGTCATGCTGCGCATCGATACCGTCCCGCGCGCCCAGCGGGACAAGCTTCCCCTCTTCCATGCTTCAGGCCGATCTTGCTTAATTCTGGTAGAAGCAGCTCGCCGGGGAACCTCACAACGCCCCGGCAACCGCCGCAGCGCCCGCGCTCGTCACGTCACCTGGCCTACGGAACCGCCTTCTGGAAATCGATCGTTCTATCATTTGGTCGCCGCCGTCCAGTTCGCATAATCGATGGAGAAGCCGGAGTGCCTCCAGCACAGGAGGGTCTCTGAGAACTGCTCCGTGATGAGATCGAGCTTCAGGAATAGTCCGATCGTGCGTCGGCGCAGGCACTGGCTTAAACGAGCGGTGTTGTGGATGGGAAGGTAGTAGAACTGGACTCCGACTACTGGGCTGCCGCGCTCGCCTTCGTGCGACGGATAATGCCGTTCCAACTCACGCCTATGAGGAAGGTTTTGTCGATGTTGCCCTGACCGAGCAGAAGCCGGTACGGCCTGAAGCGGTACACGTAGTTCAGGTTGATCTCCCAGTTCCCCCACACCGCGGTCGCGCCGGCCATCAGCCCGTGACCGTTCGCGGAGGAGCCGATCATGCTGAGCTGCGAGTATTCGTAGGCCGCGCGAAGCGCCAGCCACTCGAAGGGCCACCACTCCAGGGAAGGGATCGCGCGAAGCGCCCAGCCGGAGCGGCCGTCTATATAGACGTCCGCGATGCCCCTCAGGTTGGCAAATAAGGTCCTGTCCAAGAATCCTCCGGTGACGGAGCCCGCCAGGATCAGCGGGACGCTCCCTTTGATCAACATTCTGGTGGCAGGGTCGATGTAGGGGTCTGCCTGGTTCGACCATACCGCTTGGAGATCGGCGCCAAAGGAGCCATTCGGCGACTTGTACACGATACCGCCGTCCACTGCTGGGTAGAAACCAACGGCATCGAGGAGAGTCAGGGCCCCGCGGGAATCATTATCGCCGCGACCCATGAGCCAGTTCCACGGACCGACCGCTGCAATACGACCGCCCATGCCGACACTCAGCCCTTCCGCGAGGGCCCAGCCAAAGCCGAGATTCGCGCCAAAGGCATGGTTATAGAACTCGAGATACGGCCCAGGGAAATTGAGAACGACGTCCGTTGAGGAAATCGTTCTGATGTCCGACGAAGTGATGCTCCACGAAATCTCGCTCGACAGACCGAGCTTTTCCCCCAGAGGCAGGAGGACGCCCAGGCGTGACGTCGCTCCCATCTCGAAGAACTCATAGTCCCCGAATCGATACTTCGGGGGGCTGATCATCTCCCACGGAGGATTCAGCGACTCCCAGTAGTACACTGAGCCGGTATCTATCAAGCCGAGGGATGCGGGGTTGTAGCTCGGGGCATACTTGTCCAGCTCGACCCGAAACCGCGGGCTTGCTCCGCCCAGCTTTCGCGCGTATAGCACAACAGCCCTGTTCGTCGGGTCGATGCTCCTTGCCGTATTCAGCGCTTTCCTGGCTTCCGCCCTGTCCTTCCTGTCGTAGGAATCCACCGCATGGGAGAATGCGATGATCGCTTCTTCCTTCCGTGGCTCGGCGACCTTCGCAGCCGACGGCCGCGCGGGAAGAGCCGCGACCTTCAGCGCCCCAAGGGACTTCAGGGCTGACCGGGCGAATTGAGAACTGATGAGATCGTAGTCCGACAGGGCACCGAGCTTCTTGTCCGTCCAAGTCACCTGCCCTGTCTCGACACTCACCATCTTGACCGTGACGAGGATCTTCTGATCCATGTCGACGATTTCCCCATACAGCAGGTAGTCCGCGGAGAGGATCCTGCCGATCTGCACCTGGGCCTCTGTGTCAGCGGCCTCCGAGAGCGCGAACTCCTGCTCGCTCAACAGCTCCGACCGCTTGTCCCTGTCGATCAGGATGATGTCCTTTGCCAGGACAAGCTCCGCGGCGATCATCTCAGCGAAGCCCTTGCCGACGAACTTGAGCCGGGGATTCTCGCTTGAAACCTGAAAGTCAGCCACGGCCACGCGAGGCGGACTACCGAATGCGACTCCTGCGGAAAGCAGGAGAACGACGGAAAAGACGGCGCAGCTTCTCATCAGTTTGTCCTTTATGAATCCATTTGTTTCCGTCGCAATACTATCGCATGCCGGTTGCGGCCACAAGCGCTAACAGGCTGCTGACAAACTGAGTTGAATAGCCCCCCACTTCATCCATGAGGGTTGTTGTACTTTTTTTCGGTCTATCAGTTTCCTTCTGAGGGCCTTTCAGCTATCCAGGCTGCCCACCTGAGGGCTGGCTGGACGATGAGCAACTTGGACAGTCTCTTGAGGTTCAGTCCGTGGAGCGCTCCTGATTTCATCGCGCACCTGACCCAGTTCATCCCTCCCGGGGGGTGCGGCTCATTCACTACGACGGCCTGTACTCCTCCCGCTGCAAGGCGCGGTGGCACCGCTGGCTCCACGTCACCCGCGTCGCTCCCCAGGGATGGCGACAGTTCTACGCGGAACCGATGCCCCCGCAGGCCGTCGTTACCGAGCCCTCGACGGTGCCACACACTGCCTGCCGCTCAGCATGGGCACGGCTGATCGCGAAGGCCTACGAGGTCGATCGCTAAGGCGGCAGCTGTTCGCGAAGCGAACAGCGAGAGCCCCCTGGTCTGTCCCCGCTGTGGATCCGAGATGAGGCTCATGGAGGTCATCATCGATCCCTCTGACGGAACCGCCTTCTGGAAATCGATCGCTCTATCATTTTATGGATAGTACTTGAATATGTTGCCGGTTTCAGGAATGAACCTCATGGCAACACTCGAGATCTCGGTGAGAGTCCGCAGCCTGTCCGCGATCACCCTCGAATCGTCGGCCGACCCCAGCATCCCCTCGACCTCCGCCGTCTCCTCGACCTGGGCGACGGAGCGGGCGCCGACGAGCGCCCCGGCGATGCCCGGCTGTCGCAGTGCCCACAGGAGCGCCAGCTGCGAGAGCTTCATGCCGGAGCCGGTCGCGGCCTGGAGCATGCCGGTCACGGCTTCGTGGACATGCGGGTACACCGGTGCCTCGTAATAGACCGTGGACGGGCGCTGGTCGCCCGGCCGGAAGTCTGGGTGCGCGGGGAACTTCCCCGTGAGCAGCCCCTGCGCGAGCGTGCTGTAGGAGATCACGGCGATGCCCCGGTCGATGCAGTACGGGATCAGCGCGGCCTCGGGCCAGCGCCACAGGAGGTTGTAGCAGATCTGCAAGGCGTCGATGCGGGCTGCCGTGCTCACGGTATCCATCTGGCTGACGTCGAGGTTGCTCACGCCGACGAACCGGATCTTACCTAGTGTCCTCGCCCGCTCGAGGCCTTCCATCACCGGTCGAAGGTCTCGTCCCTTCCGAGGCCAGTGGAGATACATGAGGTCGATGACGTCCCTCTGGAGCCTGCCCCGGCTCGCGTCGACAGCCTCGACTGCTCGCTGAGCGGTCTCGACGTAGCCGATCTTGGAGGCGACGAAGACGCCAGCCCTCCCCTTCAGGATCGTCCCGACAAGCTTTTCGGATCGCCCGTCGCCATACCCCTCGGCCGTGTCGAAGTGCCGGACGCCTCTGCCATAGGCGGCGTCGAGGATTGCCCTCACCTCCCGCTCGGGCATCGATGCCCCGAGGGCGTCGCCGAACTGCGACGTGCCGAGTCCGATCCTTGACGGGAAGGCTATCACGGGCTTCATGTCAGCGCTCCTCTGCTCCAGACTACCTTCGAATCGCTCGAGCAGTCCCGACGGGGAACCCCAGCAAAGCTTGCTCCGAGGGCTCTGGCAGTCTACGTGAACGCACCACGAGCCGTCAAGATTTTCTGCCTCAGCGGCACCTTGCGCGAAAAACCGCAACGAGTACGATAGAGAATCACTCGATGGCTCCCTCATTCCATGCTATTCTCGCGACGGAACTCTCGCGAAGGAGGTGGAAGACTGTGGATACTATCGATCCGAAGAGAATCTGCCAGATCGCGATAGTCGTTCGTGACATAGAGAAGACCGCACGAAGCTTCAGCGAGGTGTTCGGGCTTCCAATGCCTGAGATCTTCACCGTGCCGCCTGCCGAGGAGGCCCACACCCGCTTCCATGGGCAGCCCACGAGGACCCGCGCCCGGTTGGCCGTCCTCAGGATGGGGCCGATCGCGCTCGAGCTGACGGAGCCGGATGATGAGCCGAGCTCCTGGAAGGACTTCCTCGAAAAGCACGGCGAGGGGGTCCATCACATCGGCTTCATGGTCGACGATCTCCAGCGGACGCTCTCGTTCCTCAAGGCAAAGGGCATCGAGGAGCGGCACAGCGGCGACTATCCCGGCGGCCGCTACGTGTTCGTGGAGAGTGCCGACTCGCTGGGCGTCCTGCTGAACATCAAGCATGAGCCTCCGGCAAGGGCGGGGAGGGTATCATGATCGCGAAATCCTTCCCGAGCGACTTCCTGTGGGGAGCGGCTACGGCCTCCTACCAACTCGAAGGTGCCGCCACCCTCGACGGCCGCGGCGAGACGATCTGGGACCGCTTCAGCCACACTCCCGGCACCATCCGAGACCGCAACACCGCAGACGTGGCATGCGACCACTACCGGCGGTTCGCCGATGACGTCGCGATGATGAAGGAGATCGGGCTCAGGGCATATCGCTTCTCGATCGCATGGTCCCGGGTATTCCCCGAAGGGACCGGAAAGGTGAATGCACGCGGCCTGGACTTCTACAAGGCCCTTGTCGACGCGTTGCTCCAGAAGGGGATCATCCCCATGGTCACGCTGTATCACTGGGACCTGCCGCAATCGCTCCAGGACCGCGGGGGGTGGGGAAACCGGCAGACGGCCGACCACTTTGCGGACTACGCCGCCACGCTCTTTGGAGCGCTCGGCGACCGTGTCAGCCACTGGATCACGCTGAACGAGCCCTGGTGCGTCGCGTTCCTCGGACACGCGGACGGCATCCATGCTCCGGGGTACCGGGATTTCCCTCTCGCCGTGAACGTCTCACACCACCTGCTGCTGGCGCACGCGAAGGCCGTCATCCGCTTCCGCGAGATGAACAAGGGAAACGGCAGGATCGGCATCGCGCTGAACCTCGTCCCAATGTACCCGAACAGCCCCTCTGCGGAAGACGAGCGTGCGAGCCGGATCGACGACGGATTCATGAACCGGTGGTTCCTCGACCCGGTGTTCGAGGGCAGATACCCGGATGACATCCTGCGGTTGTACCAGGAACGGTACCATCGACCGGAGATCGAACCGCACGACCTGGAGCTGTTTTCGCGGAGCCCGGTCGATTTTCTCGGCGTCAACTACTACATGCGGCACCTCGTCGCGAAATCCGACCAGGGACGCCTCGGTTTCGAAGCCAGAAAGCCCCCGAACGCCACCTTCACCGAGATGGGCTGGGAGATATTCCCCGAGGGGCTCTCCGTCCTCCTCCGGCGGCTGGACAGCGATTATCGCCATCCCGAGATCTTCATTACCGAGAACGGCATTGCGCTCGAGGACGATCTGCGAAAGGACGGTCGGGTCCAGGATGACGCAAGGGTGAGCTACCTGCGCGACCATTTCGCCGAGGCGCACCGCGCCATGCAATCCGGCGTGAAGGTCCGAGGGTACTTCATCTGGACCCTGATGGACTGCTTCGAGTGGCACGACGGGTTCACGAAGCACTTCGGGCTCGCCAGCGTCGACCGCGGATCGCTCGAGCGGAGGTGGAAGGCGAGCGCGTACTGGTACCGGGACGTCATCGCCTCGAACGGCTTTTAGCGGTCAGGGCCTCCATGGCGTCACCCGGCCCTCGAAGGGTCACAGCGCCTGCAATTCAGCCCATTACGGCACTTAGCAGATGCCCCCCCATTGCGCGGGCGAGGTGGATGTTCCGGAAGTCGTGCAGCCCTCTGGGCGGGTTTGTCTGGAGCAATGCCATCCCTCGGAACGCGCGTTCCATATTTTGCTTGCATTCTTGGGCATCCGTGCTATTGTAGGGCATTCGGTCCTTATCTGTGACACGGTGATGGAAAGCGGTGTCACAGAAGGGATACACACGCAAGGAGGACCAAAGAGATGAACCTCAAAAGAGTCCCGCTCGTCGTTCTGGCCTTGCTCCTGCTTTTGAGCATCGCCCCATGTTGGGCCGCGTCGACCGATCCATTGGCACCGTACCCAAAGCCGGTAACGGTTTCATGGTCCATTCAGACCGCGGCAGCTTCGAAGCTCCTCGACAAGGATACGTGGGAAAACAACCGTTGGAGCCGCCTGATCAAGGAAAAGCTCAACATCGATCTCACGGTCGGTTTTTCCGCCGACAGCAGCACCACCGCCTACGCGACCAAGCTGAATGCCGTCATTGCTTCAGGCGATCTGCCGGACATCTTCAAAACGCAGGATATGAATGTGTTCGTCCAGCTGGCAGAGGCGGGACAGCTGGCCGATCTCACGGATGTCTTCAACCAATACGCGACCAACACCGTCAAGGGATACCAGACCAGGTTTGCTGACGCGTTCAAGGGCGCTTCGTACAACGGGAAGCTTTATGCCGTACCGCGCATGAACGACAACTTCCACGAGGCGCCATTCCTCTGGATACGCGACGACTGGCTGAAGAACACCAACTCGCAGGCCCCGAAGACCATCGAGGAAATGGTCGCTCTCGCACGGAAGTTCGCCACCGGCGATCCGGACAAGAACGGCAAGAATGGCGACACGTATGGACTTGCCCTCAATAAGGATCTCATCCGGCAGAACCACGCCAGCATTCTCGGCCTGGTTTCCGCGTTCGGCGTTCCCGCGCGTGACAGGACCAGTTTCTACCGCGGCAAGGACGGCAAGATAACCTTCTGGGCTATCGAGCCGAACATGAAACCGGCGCTTTCCCTGCTGCGCGACATGTATGCGGAAGGCCTCATCAACAAGGAGTTCACCGCTAAGAACGAATCCGCGCTGGTTGAGGACTGGACCAACGGCAAGATCGGCATGGCGTATGGCAGCAACTGGGGCACGTGGTATCCCTACAATCTCGTGTACAAGAAGGATGGGGTCATCTCGCGTGCCTATCCCATCCCCACGAAGGCCGGGTACGCCTACAAGGTGGGTATCGAGAGCAACGCCACCGGCCAGATGACGCTGGTCAGCAAGAAGTGCAAGAATCCCGAGGCGGCGATCAAGATCCTCAGCCTGTACGATCAAGTCGTCAATCGCCAGACTACAGAAGACTTCAACAGATACTGGGCCGACGAGCAGTACCGGCTCTGCCCCGTGTATATCGACATCGCGAACGAAGTCTATCAGAAGGACCTGCTGGCTGCCTTCGCCAAGGGAAGCCCCGACAGCCTGGACCCCTTTGCCAAGAAATTCTACGCCTACGTGGTAGGATTCGAGAACGGCACCATGGCAAAGGACGACAATGCCTATGGCACCTGGGGCCAGATGAACAAGTCAGGCTCGCTGCAAATCGTGTTGAACAAGTACCAGCCCGACGGCGCGGTGGTCCAGAGCATCCTGGGCATTAAAAGGCCCGACGTGTGGCTGACAAGCATGGGCAACCTAGATACACTCACGATAACAACCTTTACCGATATCATTATCGGCGCCAAGCCTGTTGAGTATTTCGACACCTTCGTGCAGCAGTGGCTGAAAGCGGGCGGTCAGCAGACGCTCGACGAGCTCGAGAAACTGTATCCCGCGAAATGATCTGTTCGAGCCTACGGGTTCCGCGGCGGGGTTTTCCCCACCGCGGTCGTTTGATGCAGAGAGGTTTGTACTGCCCGCCGACACTGGCAGTCCCGTGTCCCGATAATGCAACGGCGGCTGAAAACCCATGAATACCCGCCTGGCACGAAGAGACAAGGCGTTAAGAGAGCTGCCCCTGTATTTCATGCTGATCCCTGCGGTCTTTCTGGTGGCTGTCTACAGTTATGGTTCGATGCTGGGCGTCGTGATCGCGTTCGAGAAATTCGTACCGGCACGGGGTTTTTTCGGAAAACAGCAATGGGTGGGGTTTCTGAATTTCAAGACGCTGTTCTCCATGCCGAACATCTGGCAGATCATCCGCAATACCGTCGTTCTCGCATTGAGCAAAATGATTGGCCACATCGTCGTTCCGGTCGTGTTTGCGCTGCTGCTCAACGAAGTCAGGAATAATGCCACCAAACGTATTTTCCAGACGCTGGTCTATCTGCCGAATTTCCTGTCATGGATCATTCTCGCCGGCATCCTCATTGAAATACTGTCGCCGAGCGAGGGTTTTGTGAACATCCTCCTCTCAAAAATCGGGATCAAGCCGATCTTTTTCCTCGGCAATGCAAAAGTGTTTCCAGCCACGATGGTGGTGACCGACATCTGGAAAGGCTTCGGATTCGGAACGATCATCTACCTGGCCGCCCTTACCAGCATCGACCCCGGGCTGTATGAATCCGCGATGATCGACGGCGCAAACCGTTGGCAGCAGACATGGCACATCACGCTGACCGGCATTTCAAGCACTATCGTGCTGATGACTGTATTGAGCCTCGCCAATATCCTCAACGGAGGTTTCGACCAGATCTACAACATGTACAGCCCCGTGGTCTATTCCACAGGCGATATCCTGGATACCTTCGTTTACCGGTTGGGCATCGAACAGGCTCAATACTCCCTCTCCACGGCTGCCGGCCTCTTCAAGTCGGCTGTATCGATGATATTCATCGTGGCCTCCTATTATCTGGCTGACAAATACGCCGGATACAGAGTCTTCTAGCGGAGGACGAGAGAGTGAAGGAATCAGTACCTCGAAGAATCTTCCGTGTGTGCAATACCGTCTTCCTGCTGATTGTGGCACTCGTGTGCATAACGCCGTTCATCAACCTGCTGGCGGTCTCGTTCTCCGACAAAATTGCAGTCGCTGCAGGAGAAGTAACGTATTACCCGATCGGCTTCACGGTCGTCTCGTATGAATTCATCACGAACACGTCGAAGTTCGTCCAATCTCTCCTGGTCTCGCTCAAGCGGACAGCGCTCGGAGTGCCCATCAATCTGCTGTTGATCGTCCTGACAGCCTATCCTCTCTCGAAAATGAAAAAGGAATTCAGGGCCCGGAACGTCTTCTCGTGGTTCTTCGTGGTGACCATTCTCTTTAACGCCGGTTTGATCCCCAACTACATGATGGTGAGGACGACCGGGTTGATCGACAAGATCTGGGCGCTCGTCCTGCCGGGCGCGCTTCCCGTTTTCAGCATGCTGGTCGTGATGAACTACATGCGCAGCCTGCCGAAGGAGCTGGAGGAGGCAGCGTACATCGACGGCGCGACGCACGTGCAGACCCTGATCCGGATAATACTTCCGGTCGCGACGCCCACCATCGCGACCGTTGCGCTGTTTTCGTTCGTGGGGCATTGGAACAGCTGGTTCGACGGCATGATCTACATGAACAAGATTCAGCACTATCCGCTGCAGACATACCTGCAGACGGTCGTGGTGAATCCTGAGGAATTTTTCCGCAGCAACACCGATCTCAGCGGCAACCTGGTCAAATACCTGGCCATGGTGAGCGCCCGCACCACCGGCGCAGCACAAATGTTTTTGGCGATGGTACCGATTCTGTGCGTCTATCCGTACCTGCAAAAGTACTTCACAACCGGGCTTGTGATGGGCAGCGTAAAGGGTTGATACAGCAACAAGCTGGAACATAGGACCGGGGGCTCGGGCCGCTTCAGGCCTCGGCGACCCCGGCGATCAGCAGGGAATACGCCACGTTCACGTCCTTGCACCGTTCCAGCCCCGAGGGGTCCACGTCGGGGTGGTGGCGCATCATCAGCTGCCGGTAACGGACACGCAGGGCATCGGCGTCGAGTGCTTCGCCGGTTCCGCCGAAGCCCATCACGCGCAGCGCCCAGGCCTGGCGCGCGCTCTGCCGGCTCTCCCCCGGTCCCGGTTGCCCGCCGGCCTGCGCGCGATCCTCCGGGTCGACGTGACCCATCTCGGCGGCGGCGAGCCGCAGCCGCTCCTCCAGGAGCGTGAAGAGGCTGCGGCGATCGAGGACGTGCTTCTCGAACATGCGCCGCAGCCAGCGCACCGCGGTCTCCCGTGCGACCGGCGGCAGGCCCTGCACGGTGCGGAAGGACTCCGCGCACGAATCGAGGATCGCATCGAGGTCGACGTGCGTCTCGAGGTAGATACCGATGGCCGCGCGCACGCTGCCTGCATGCCTCACCATCCCGTCGAGATCCTCGGCGCGGAGCTCGTGCGCCGCGGCGAATCCCCGCGCGCGGTATTGCAGGTGGTCGGCGAGCTGGACACCGAGTTTGTAGGGCAGGAAGAGCCCCGCCCGGGTCAGCGCCGCCTCCACCCCCGGTCCGAGGAGACGTTCGAGCACCGTCACCAGGTCACCGACCGTGTCCTGGCTGAATCCGTCGATCGCGTCGCCGAAGCTGATCCGGTGGCGAAGGGCGTTCACCTCGCGCCAGAATCGGACCGCGTCCACCCCGAGGAGCCTGGCGGTCTCGTCCGACGAGATTGCCCAGCACCCCGCGACGCCGGCCCGGGCCGAGAGGTGTTCAACGAGGCGCGGGAGGCCGCTCGAGGGGGTCATCGCATCCCCGAATGAGCGACCGAGGCCGCGAACGCACTCCCATTTCCGTCTCCGCGCACGCGCAGGCACCACCCACGGATGAGGTACGCAGGGTACGGCACCTTACCTCCGGAGGAATGGCGTGTCGGTCCCGGGCAGCTTCCCGAGATCGTACGGCGTGGTCTGGTAGACGTGGTAGTTGAGCCAGTTCGCGTACAGGAGGTGCGCATGCGACCTCCACGTCACGAGCGGCTCTTTCGTCGGGTCGTCGCCGGGAAAGTAGTTCGCCGGCACGGCGATCGGCAGGCCCTTCGCCACGTCACGGTCGTACTCCGCCTTCAGCGTGAGCCGGTCGTACTCGGGATGCCCGGTGACGAACACCATGCGGCCATCCTCTGCGGCGGCCATGTAGACACCCGCCTCGTCCGAGACAGCCAGCAGCTTGAGGCCCTTTACTGTCTCGATGTCGCGCAGCCGGACCTCGGTGTACCGCGAGTGCGGGGCGAGGAACTCTTCGTCGAAGCCGCGCAGCAGCGGTTCGTCCCTCACGAGCACCCGGTGCCGGTAGAGGCCGAACATCTTCGCAGGCAGCGGGTGCTTCGGTACGCCGAAGTGGTGGTACAGCCCGGCCTGCGCGCCCCAGCAGATGTGGAGCGTCGACCAGACGTTCGCCGTGCTCCAGTCCATAACGCGCACGAGCTCGCCCCAGTAGTCGACTTCCTCGAACGGCAGCGTCTCCACGGGCGCGCCCGTGATGACCAGGCCGTCGAAGCGCTCGTGCAGCACGTCGTCGAGCGACTCGTAGAACGCGTCAAGGTGCGCAACGGGCGTGTGTTTCGACTCGTGCGTGCCCATGCGGATGAACGTGATGTCCACCTGCAGGGGCGTGTTTCCGAGCAGGCGCAGGAGTTGCGTTTCGGTGACGACCTTGGTGGGCATCAGGTTGAGCACCGCGATACGGAGGGGCCGGATGTCCTGGTGGATGGCCCGTTCCGTGGTCATCACGAAGATGTTCTCGTCCGCGAGGGTCTTGCGGGCCGGCAGGTCGTTCGGTATCCGGACGGGCATGGAGTTCCTCCTCGATGGCCGATCGGCAGGAGGAAGATACCCGTTTCAGCGCCGTCGAGCCAAGCGCCGCGGCTTCCAAACCCGGCAGAACATGTCCCCATCGCCGTGCACGGGGTATACTGAGCCCGAGGAGGCCCCCATGGCGAAGACGAAGCTCTCGGTCCTGGATCTGCTGAAGATGAAGCGGGAAGGCGAGAAGGTCACCTGGCTCACGGCATACGATTTCCCCACCGCTCAATTCGCCGAGGAAGCGGGCCTCGACATGCTCCTGGTCGGCGACTCGCTGGGCATGTGCGTGTAC
>JAPLSM010000028.1 GCA_026398635.1 Spirochaetota bacterium
GCCCAGGCTGAGCGACAGGCGGCGTGCGGCACCGTCGTGGGCTCCGTGGCTTCGGCCTGAGGGGACATCGGCTCCGCGTGGGACTGCTTCCACCCCTGGGGGGCGACACGCGCGATGTGAGGCAGGCGCGGCCACCGCGCCTTGCATCGTGAGGAGTACAACCCGTTACTCCCCAGGGAGGAATGAACTGGGTGAGGTGCGCGATGAAATCAGGAGCGCTCCACAGGTTCGTGTTCTGCCTACAGGGGAGCCCGTGCTATGTACTGGGCCAGGGCCTTGCGGGCCGTGTGATCGCCGCCGTCCAGGCGTACAGAGTTGTCAACTGAGAATCCGGAGTGCCTCCAGCACAGGAGGGTCTCAGAGAACTGCTTCTTGCCAGGGATGGCTCAAGGCCGCCGAGGACAGGGATGTCCGAAAGGCGGCCCCGTAATGAGGCCGAACTTCAGGAACAAGCCGACGGTGCGCTGACGCAGGAGCTGGGTGAGACGCGCGGTGTCGTGGATGGGGAGGAAGTAGAACTGGCCATTCGGGTCGAAGCCGCCCTCGAGGATCAGGGCCGCGCCTTTCGGCATCCCTGCCTCGGCGCGTTTCTGCCATCCATGGCATGACGTGGATGTGAGGATTAGACCGGAGCGCATCTCCAAAGGGCTGATAGGCGAGGATTGCAGCGCTGGAGATGGGCTTGGCGGCAGCGGCGGAGCAGAACTCGGCAATCAGCGAGAAGATCAGCCGGGAGATGAGGCCGAAGAGCCTCTGGTCGTAACGGAGGAATACCCGAAGAGCTTTGGGGATGGTGAAGACGAACTGCCGGTGCGGCAGGGCGAGCAGCAGGTGCTCGTCGAGGTACTCGGAGAAAAGAAGGGACCGCTTCTGGCTGCAGGACGGGCATAAGTGAAACCCACGGCATGAGAAGGGCCGGAAGTACTCGTGCCGGCATTCAGGATTCGAGCATCGGATGCGGGCCACGCCCTGCCTGTAGTCGCCGCAGGTGAGAAAGCGTGTCGCAACGCGGGAGATCCTCTCGATGCGGAAGTTGCCGAGCTCCTTCGCGTAGCGCGCATCGTAGTCCGCCACGAAGCTGGCGAAGTGGTCTCGGAACACATGCTGCAGGGTGTTGGTGCCCCGCTGGGCGTAAGCCGCCCACGGTGAGACAGAGGGTATCGCCGCCGCCTGCACAGACTAGCATAACGGAGGCAAGGGCCATGGCGATTGAGGGGTGACCGCGGCCGGGGTGCGCCAGCGCGTGAGCGGGCGGTGCAACGGCCCTGGGGGCGCAGCGGAAAGCCCGCAGGCCGGCCGCGCGGCATCGCGCTGCCCAGCCCCACACCCGACGCCTTACCGCCGCCGCCCGATCCCGGGATACCGAGCCAGGACCTCCCATGAAAATCTCTGTGCTTTGCCCCGCAGGGCACACGGCTCGCCGCCCTCGTCCCGCTCACCGACGGGTCCGGAGGTTCCACCATCGAGATCTTCAGCGCACTGACGTGGGCTCGCCTGGCGACCATCCGACGGACCGGCGGGGCATACATGGTCGGCACGGCCTTCTCGAGAGACGGGACCCTGCTCTACATCGGTACGCGCGACGGGGCGGTGGAGGCCTGGGACATCGCGAACCGCAAGCTCGTCTTCACCCTGAAGGCGACAGGGAAGAACGCCGCGTTCGTCGGCGCCGTGGAGGCACTCGCGATGAGCCCCGAGGGTGACCTGCTCGCCGGCGGAGGCCGGTGGGGAACGGTCCTCGGGAATCTCCGTGACAAGACGACGAAAGACGTGATCGTGGAGCCATCGCTGCGACTGCAGTTCTCCGCCGACGGCACCGAATCCGCCTATCAGTTTCACGAGAGGCAGATGATCCGTGGCTCCGGAAGACGCGACAATGGATGCGCCATAGTGCGCCGGGCGGGAATGAGGGTCAACCGCGTCCGGACGCGCGTCTCGCCTTGCTCTGGCACATTGCTCGTGATACGGTCAGCTGGTCTCGCTATCACTCGAGCTCGCGGCAACGAGTCAGGAGAGCGAAATGAAAACGTCCCACTGGATCGCCGCCGGTCTTCTGTTCCTCTGCTGCCTTTCTTCGCCCGGTCCGGATGCCCAGGAACGGATTGCCGCTGATGGAACCGGGTGGAGGCTCGCCTGGTCGACCCTGGCGCGGGAAGACTTCAGCACCATGACGTGGACGACCGGTCTGCAGTGCCTCATCGCAGAGGGCGGCCGCATCGATACGGAGCAGCCTCTCGCCGGCCGCGCGTCCCTTCGGGGAAGCTCCACGGGTGCACGCAGCTATGTGCCCTACTTCCAAACCCGGCCCGAGACGCTGCCCCTCAAGGGCAAGGGCTCTTACCTGCTGACGTTCGACTACAGGATCCTCGAGCCGGGGGATAAGGGCTTCGAGGCGCTCTTCTATTCGCCGCAGGGCGGTTCCCGCAACCAGTGGGTGCGCTCCACCGAGGTGACCGGTCCGGCCGGAACGACCGGCACGGCCCGGCTGGAAGCAACGCTGTTCGACTATCCCGACTACCGTGTGGTGCTCAACGTCGTGGGCAGGGGCGCCATCGAGGTCGATACGATCCGGCTCTTCCAGGCGGGCCGGGAGATGCTCGCGGAGGACTTCGAACGGCAAAGCCCCGGCCCTGGACCCGGTTTCCAGCGCCACGGCGCCAGCACGGACGAGGGCGGCTGGCTCCGTCTGGAAGGAGACGAGGGGATCGTGAGCGATCCGTCGGTTCTCGTTCTGCCGCCGATGAGCGTGTTCAAGCTCAGTTTCGACTATCGCCTGCGGTCCCCCGGGACCGACGCGGAATCACTCAGGATCTACCTGCTGCCGACGCCGGATTCCCGGGACGCCGTCAACCTGCATCCGGTTCTTCGGAACGCCGCCCCCGAGGGCCGTTTCATCACCGGCTTCACCACGGGATCGCGCGGTCCCTACGTGATCTCGTTGGTGAGCGGAAAAGGCGCGAAGGTGCTAGTGGACGCCATTCTCCTGGAGCGGGGAGAGCCGCAGCCATTCTCGGAAGAACCCGTCGTCTATGCGTACCTGCGGGACGCCCCGTTCCCCCGGCTGGGGAACTACACGATGATCTCCCCGAGAGAGCAGGTGGAGTGGGGCGGTTTCGAGCGGCAGCCGTGGCGCTCATCGGTAGAAGAGATCGAGCGGCGCCTGGCGTTGTTCGATGTCATCTTCGGGTTCGCTACCCCGAGCTTCGACCCGGGCTTCCCGGACCGCATCAAGGCGCTCAACCCGAACGCGGTCCTTCTGCCCTACGTCATCGCCGCGGAGCTTCATATCGGGCCCCACCAGCTCTCCGCCACGTGGGCCGACCCCGACGGCGATCCGGGGATCCGGTTCGACCGGGGCCTGTCGCCGCAGTGGTTCGTGAAGGACTCCCGCGGAAAGACCGTCGATGATCCGGACTACCCGGGGATCCTGAAGATGAACGTCGCTCCCGGTTGCCCCCTGGTGAACGGGAAGAGCTTCACCGACTACGCCATAGAGGGGTTCCGCCGGGGATACCTCCAGTCGGGAATCTGGGACGGGCTTTTCATCGACAATCTCTTTGCACTGATGAACCCGCACATTCCGAACTGCTGGAACGCGGAGAAGATCGATTTCGACATCAACGGCAACGGCCGGCGAGACGAGACACCGGCCATGCTGCACGAGATGTACCGGGCCGCGGCCGTCCGCCTGGCAGCCGGCCTGCGGGAAGGAGTGGGCAACCGGGAGCTCGTTATTGGCAACGCGGGGCCGCTGCCGGAGACCCGCATGGCACCCTTCGTCAACGGCTACGTGTTCGAGGGCTACAGCGGCTCGTGGGACGGGTTCAACGACGGTACCGGCAAGCCATCCGAGCCCGCGTGGCGGCGCGCATTCGACGACTACGGCGTCATGGACCGGGAGTGTCTTTCGCCCCGCCTGAACGTCGTGGAAGCATGTGGCCGTCACGACAGCTTCGCCGTCCCCGACCATGGCGCGTACCAGATCACGGACGAGGACATCCGCCGCAACCGGTTCGCGCTCGGAACCACGCTCCTGCGCGACGCGTTCTACGAGTACGACCTGACCGAATCGAGGAGCTCCATTGCCTGGTTCGACGAGTTCGCGGTGGACCCCGACGGAGTGGCCCGTGAGTCCGCGACCGGAAAAGGTTACCTGGGGAAAGCTCTCGGCCCGGCGCAGGAGCTGGCAGGTCCGGGACGCGAGATCTGGAGCCAGGACTTCGAGGGAGGGTTCCGGCCTTCGGGCTGGGGCGCCTTGCGGCTGTCCGACAAGGCCGGGGAAGTCATCCAGGGAGCGAAGAGCCTCGTGGTGGAGCAGAGCCAGCATCGCGCCGACGCCTCCTCCGGCTGGGCTTCCCCGGAGCTGCAGCTCAGGAAGGGAGTGACATACGCGATCTCGTTGGCCTGGAAGGCGCTGACTACGCTCGACTACGATCCCGTGTTGGAGATCAGCCGGGGATCCGAGAAATCCCGCGCCAACCTGCCCGCGAGGTTCGCCGGCGAAACGGGTCGCGTCTCATACCCGTTCACCGCCCTGGGCGACGGCGTTCACCGCATCAGCCTGTTCCTGTCGTCCGCCGGCAGCATGGCGTTCGACGACGTCGTGGTGACCGAGGGCGGGGCCGGGCCATGGAAGCGCGACTTCGAGAACGGGATCGTGGTGGTGAATCCGCTGCGCGCCCCGGCCACGATCAGCCGGTCCCTGCTTTCCGGTGACCTCCACCGGACCGGTATCCGCAGGATCCGCGGCAGCCAGGCGCCTCAGGTGAACTCGGGAGCCCCCGTCTCCGACGCGCTCGTCCTGGAGCCTTTCGACGCCCTCGTGCTGCTGGCGGACCACGTCGAGCCCGCCGGGTCGCGCTGATCCCGCCTGCCCCTTGCCGGAGTGAACCGGCCGGTGTCAGGATACGCAGCACGGGCATGCTGGCATACGTATTCTGGCACTGGAAGCGGGAGCAGGTCAGCGAGCCGGACTACGAGGCACGGCAGAGGAGCTTCCACGCAGCTCTCCTCGCGGCGCCCCCGGATGGCTTAAGACCTGCTTTCGCGCCTGCTCGCCTTGTCTGTCTCACCGTCAGGCTCCCTTATGCGGGTGAGTGGGAGAGACGGACTTGGGCGTGCCCCGCCCGAGGGGACTCTCTCCTAGTGTGCCGTCCCCGAAATACGCTGACATAGTCGGCCAAGCTTCTCCAGGATGGAATCGGCGGTAGCGTGCCACATGAACGGTTTCGCGTTCTTGTTATAGGCAGCGACGAATTGCTCGATCTTCACCACCAGCTCCTTCACACTGCGGAAGGAGCCTCGACGGATCGCGCGTTGGGTGATGATGCCGAACCACCGCTCCACCTGGTTCAGCCACGAGGCGTAGGTGGGGGTGAAGCGAAGGTGATACCGGGGGTGACGCGCAAGCCACCCTTTGACGTTGGCATGCTTGTGGGTTGAGTAGTTGTCCAGTACGATGTGCAGGTCGAGATCCGCAGGCACGTTCTCATCGATGTGGCGCAGGAAGCCCAAGAACTCTTGGTGGCGATGACGGCCCTTGTTCTGCGTCAGCACCTATCCGTTGGCGATATCCAACGCCGCGAACAGCGTGGTGGTTCCGTGCCGCACGTAATCATGCGTCACCTCTTCGAGGTAGCCCAGCCCCATGGGAAGCATCGGTTGAGTCCGTTCGAGGGCCTGACACTGGCTTTTTTCATCCACGCACAGCACCAGCGCCTTTTCAGGGGGATTCAGGTACAATCCCACGATATCGCGCAGCTTTTCGATGAAGAACGCGTCGGTGGACAGCTTGAACGACTCCTGGCGATGCGGCTGCAGCCCGAAGGTCGACCACACCCGTTGCACGGTCGACTTCGACAGCCCCGTAGTTTCCGCCATCCCTCGACAACTCCACTGCGTTGCCCCTTGCGGCTTGCTCTTGAGTGTGCTGTTCACCAGCTCCGCAATCCGTTCGTCATCGATGCTGCGCGGCCGTCCCGATCGGTACTCGTCGTACAGCCCTTCCAGCCCCCGACTCACGAATCGCCCCCTCCACTTCGCCACGGTTTGCCGGGTCATCTTCGTTGCCTCGGCGATCTGCCTGTTCTGCTTGCCCTCCGCAGCGGACAACACGATCTGAGCTCTCAGTACCAGCGCATGGGGCAGCGCACGGGACCGCGCGAAGGCTTCCAGTTGCACCCGCTGTTCTGGCTCCAGCACGACGGCTTTCTCCCGACTGACTCCTCGCATCTGCTTCCTCCTGTAGCGAGTATGTCAGTTGCGCGAGGGCAAAACTACTAGACAAACGTACAGTTATTTGTGGGACAGGAACTTCGGGGACGGCACACTAGTGATAGAACCATCGATTTTTGGGGCGACGGTTTAGCGGAGGCTGCTACGGCCTCCGGGCTGCCGTGAGCATCCCCGGCGAGCTGCCTCTACCCGTTGCCTGCTCCAGAAAGACACCAATAGACACCGCCGTCCATCGTGAAAGACGCAAGCTCGACCTTGAGCGAGGAATTCGGGAAACCTGTCTCGCAGCGCGCAGAAAGGTATCGAAGCGCAGGACCAGGGGACTGAAGAGAGGTTCAGTTCAGCACGCTCGGATCGAGTCCCGGCGGTGCCCTGCTGATCTTGAGTAGGTGGCGCAGGATCGTGCGTACCTCAGCGGGGTCGGTGATGACCGCGATGAGTCTCATCTCGGAGCCACACCGGGGACAGAGGAGCGGGCTCTCGCTGTCCGCTTCGCGGCCAGCTGCCGCCTGAGAGATCTATCTCGTACACCTTCGCAATCAGTCTGGCCCAGGCTGAGCGACAGGCGGCGTGCGGCACCGTCGTGGGCTCCGTGGCTTCGGCCTGAGGGGACATCGGCTCCGCGTGGGACTGCTTCCACCCCTGGGGGGCGACACGCGCGATGTGAGGCAGGCGCGGCCACCGCGCC
>JAPLSM010000102.1 GCA_026398635.1 Spirochaetota bacterium
ACGAACCGGATGCCCATCTCCTTCGCCCGCTCGTAGTAGGCGTCGAAGCCCTTGCCGTGGGCCCGGATGTCCATGTAGAAGAGCGTGCACTCAACGTCGTGCTCGTGCTCCCGGGCGATGATCGCCTCCTTCAGGGAGTACATGCAGCACACGGACGAGCACCACTCGTGCGCCTCGTCGCGCGAGCCCACGCACTGCACGAAGGCGATGCGCTTCGGCACCTTCCCGTCCGAGGGCCGCACCACGTTGCCCATGCACGGGCCGCTCGCGGACAGCAGGCGCTCGAACTGGAGGCTCGACAGCACGTTCGGCGCCAGACCGTAGGAATACTCGGGCTTCTGCACGGGGTCGTAGAGGCAGAAGCCGGGCGCGAGGATGACCGCGCCCGTCTCGACGCGCACCATCTCGTCCTGCTGCTCGTAGTCGATGGCCTTTGGCGGGCAGACCTCGGCGCACACGCCGCATGCCCCATTTTTAAATCGAACGCAATTCTCCCGGTCGATGACCGGCACATTGGGCAGAGCCTGGGGGAACGGGATGTACACCGTAGATCTGGGCCGCATGCCCATATCGAACTCGCTCGGACGGGGCACGAGCTTGTGCGGGAAGACCTCGTCGAGGCGCTTCGAGCCCGTGGGGCACACGAACGTGCAGGCGCCGCAGGTGATGCACGCCTCGCTCTTCCGCTCGTACGGGGTGTCCACGCGCATCTCTGCGCCCCGGCCCACGAAGTCGGCCGCGCCCACGCCCATGCGCTCGCGGCACACCCGCACGCACAGGCCGCAGAGGATGCAGTCGTCCCGCTCCTTCGGGAAACGAGGGGCCCCGACTCCATAGACCTTCGCCAGGCGCTGCAGGGCCGGGACCTCGGGACAACGGGCCAGGAGCAGCTCGATGGTCAACTTCCGGCTGCGCCGTACCCTCTCGGAGTTCGTCTGCACCTCGAGACCGTCGGCGACCTCGTAATTGCAGGAGGTGACCAGGCGCTTCCGGCCGTGCACGCTGATCTCGACCAGGCACATCCGGCAGGCGCCGTAGGCTTCGACCGTGGGATGGTCGCACAGGGTCGGGATGCCGATGCCCTTCGCCTTGGCAGCCGCGAGGATGGTCTCGCCGTGCTCGGCCTGCACCTCGCGGCCGTCGATGAGGAGGGTGACGGTGCCGGTCTTCACCGTGGTCTCGCTCATACGACGACCCCGGCATTGCGCGCCCGCTCGATCGCGTCGAACCGGCACGCGTCGTAGCAAGCCCCGCACTTGATGCACAGCTCCTGCCGGATGAGATGCGGTAGCTTCCTCTCGCCCTCGACCGCGTTCACGGGGCAGGCCTTCCGGCAGGCCAAGCAACCCGTGCACGTTTCGGCGTTCACCACGTAGCGGAAGAGGCTCTTGCACACCCCTGCGGGGCAGTAGCGTTCACGGATGTGCGTCTCGTACTCGTTCCGGAAATACCGGATAGTGGAGAGCACCGGGTTGGCCGCGCTCTGGCCGAGCGCGCACAGCGAGGAGTCGACCTGGTAAGCGCCGATCTCCTCCAGGGTCGCGATGTCCTCCTCCCTGCCTTCGCCCCGAGCGATGCGCTCGAGGATGGCGAGCATCTGCTTGATGCCCTCCCGGCACGGAACGCACTTGCCGCAGCTCTCCCCTTTTAAAAAATTGAGGAAGTACCGGGCGGTGTCCACCATGCAGGTGTCCTCGTCCATGACGATCATGCCGCCCGACCCCATCATGGAGCCGGCCTTCGTGAGCTCCTCGTAGTCCACCGGCAGGTCGAGCAGGCTCTCGGGGATGCAGCCGCCCGACGGGCCGCCGGTCTGCACGGCCTTGAACCGCTTGCCCTTCGGCACCCCTCCGCCGATGGCGAAGATGATGTCGCGGAGCGCGATGCCCATGGGCACTTCCACGAGGCCCGTGTTGTTGATCTTCCCGACGAGCGAGAAGATCTTCGTGCCCTTGCTGCCCGCGGTGCCGATGCGGGAGAACCAGTCCGCGCCGCGGTTGATGATCAGAGGCACGTTCGCCCACGTCTCGACGTTGTTGAGGTTGGTGGGCCGCTCGCGCAGTCCGCGGTCGGTGGCGTGCACGTACTTGGCCCGTGGCCTGCCCACCCGGCCCTCGATCGACGCCATCAGCGCGGAGGATTCTCCACACACGAAGGCGCCGGCCCCGCGCACCACCTTGATCGCAAAGTCGTGGCCGGAACCGAGGATGTTCGCGCCCAGGAGGCCGTGCTCTTCTGCCTGGCGCAGCGCGATGCGGATGTGCTCAACGGCCAGCGGGTACTCGGTGCGTACGTAGAAGTACCCGTCGTGGCTGCCGATGGCCCAGCTGCCGATGATCATGCCCTCGATCACCGAGTGCGGGTTCGCCTCGAGGACGGCACGGTCCATGTACGCGCCCGGGTCACCCTCGTCGGCGTTGCAGATGACGTAGCGCACCCCGTCGGGAGAATGCGCGTTGCGCGCGCGCTCCCACTTTCGCCCTGTTGGATATCCCGCACCGCCGCGTCCGCGCAGGCTCGACTTCTTCATCTCCTCGATGACCTTTTCGGGCGTCATCGAGGTAAGAACCTTCGCCAGCGCTGAATACCCGCCCGCTGCGATGTAGTCCTCGATCCGTGTCGGCTCGATCGACTCGTTCGACCCCAGCACCAGCCGCATCTGCTTCTGGTAGAACGGCACCGAGTCGATGGCGGCGATCGCCTGCTTCGTGGCAGGGTCGGTGAAGAGAAGCCGATCGATGACCTCCCCGCGCTGGATGGTCCGCTCGATGATCTCGGGCACGTCCTCGGGCTTCACGCGCTGGTAAAGGATCTTCTGCGGGAGGATGACGACCATCGGCTCGATCTCGCAGAACCCGAGGCAGCCGGCCAGGCGCAGGCCCACCGCCTCGCCGAGGTCTCGCCGGGCGATCTCGGCTTTGAACGCGTCGGCCACGCCGAGGCTGCCGCGCAGGATGCAGCAGGTCGAGTCCGAGGAGAGGATGATTTCCCTGTTTCGCGGAGCCCGGGACGCTGACGCTTCTCTCCTGAGGCGCTCGAGATCGGCGACGCTGGCGAGTCTCACGCGTCGGCCTCCGCGGAGTCAGCGCCTGCGGGCGCTCTCACCGTGCCTTCCGCGTACTTCTCCAGCAGCCGGGGCACCTGGGCGGCGGTCATGCTGCCGTGGAACTCGCCGTCCACGGTCACGATCGGGCCGAGGGCGCAGGCGCCGAGGCAGTTGACCGTCTCGATGGTGAACAGGCCGTCCTTCGTGGTCGAGCCGGCGGGAATGTCGAGCCGGCGTTCCAGCTCGTCGAGGATGCGCTGCGCCCCGCGCACGTGGCAGGCGGTGCCCACGCAGACCTGCACGATGTGCCGGCCGCGCGGCTCGAGGCTGAAGGCCTTGTAGAAGCTGGCCGCCCCGTACACCTCGGCCCAGGGCACGTCGAGCCGGGTCGAGACGCGGTGGAGGACTGGCTCGGGCAGCCAGTTGAAGGCTTTCTGCGCATCTTGCAGCACCATGATCAGCCATTCCCGTCCGCCGCCGTAGGAGTCGATGATTTCGTCGACCCTGCGGGTCTCCTCGGACAGGTCGTCCTCGACCGGATCCGGGGTGGTCACGGTGACCCGGGTCGGGCACGCTGCCTGGCAGTTACCGCACCCCGTGCACTTCGCGGGGTCCACGGACCGAGCTTTTTTCCGGATGTCGACGACGAACCGTCCCGCCTCGCCACCGAGCGCTTCGACTTCCGCGTAGGTGAGGGTCTCGATGTTGGGGTGCCGGGCGCACTCGACCAGCTTCGGCGAGACGATGCACATCGAGCAGTCGTTGGTGGGAAAGGTCTTGTCGAGTTGCGTCATGGCCCCGCCGATGGAGGGCTGCCGCTCCACGAGATAGACCTTGAAGCCGGCGTTGGCGAGGTCGAGTGAGGATTGGATGCCCGCGATTCCCGCACCGACCACGAGCACCGAACCGATGCGGTCGGCGGGCGGGATGCCCGGGACCGCGGCTGCCGGCGCTGTTCGCGCGGCGGCCTTCGCGGAAGCTGCCTTCGGGGCGACGTTCTTCGCGGAAGCGGCCTTCGGTGTGGCCGCCTTCGAGGTCTTCATGCCTTCGTGGCCTCGGCTAGCGCCTTCTCGGCGCTCGCCCGGATGCCCTCGGCGGTTGGCGTGCCCAGGCCGAGCAGCAGGTTGATGCAGTCCTTGCGAAGCTCGTGCGCCGCGGTGCTGATCCGCTCGATGCGCTCGGTGAGGTCCGCGGGGGCGTACCCCTCGGCCACCGCCATGTCGCGGAGCACCATCATGATGTTCGAGAAATCCACATCTTGTGGGCAGTTGGCCGAGCAGATGGAGCAGCGCTGGCACAGCCAGAGCACCTTCGAGGACAGGAGCTCCTTGCGCATCCCCAGCAGGATCATCCGGATGATTTTCCGGGGGTTGTAGTCTGTCTCGACCTGGAACACCGGGCAGCCCGCGGTGCAGGTGCCGCACGCGTAGCACCGGCGGATGTGCGCACCGCCGGGCTTCTCGGCCACCTCGTGCTTGAAGTTCGGATTCAGCTGTTCGATCGCGATGGTTTCCATAGCCATTACGCTCCCTGGCCTCCCGCGGGCTCGGGCCGGGGCAGGAGGCCCGCGGCCTTCACGATCTCGCTCACCTTCTCCTCCCACTCGATGGCCATCAGGTGCACGCCCGCGACGCCCTCCATCTCACGCAACCGCTCGATCTGCTCCACGCACATCCTGATGCCTTCGGCGGGCTTGTCGGCCGCCTTCTCGAGGCGCTCGAGCCAGTAGTCGGGAACGGTGAGGCCGGCCACGTTGTCGCGCATATGCCGGGCCATGCCCATGGACTTCAGCGGCGTGACGCCGGCGAGGATCTTCACCTGGTGGTGCAGGCCCCGGTTCCTGACCCGGCGCATGAACTCGGCGAACCGGTCCATGTCGTAGATGCACTGGGTCTGGATGAAGTCCACGCCCGCCGCGACCTTCTTGGCGAGGCGTATGTCCCGGAACTCGAACGGGTCGCCGAACGGGTTCTCCGCGCCGCCGATGAGGATGCGCGGCTCGACGACGGGCGCCTTCTTCGAGTTGCGGATCTCCTCGCCGCAGGCGAAGCGCTTCAGGTCGCGCATCCCCGCGAGCATGGAGATGAGCTGGACGGAGTCCATGTCGTAGACGTTCTTGGCGGTCGGGTGGTTGCCGAACTTCTGGTGGTCGCCGGTGAGGCACAGGATGTTCCTGACGCCGAGCGCGTAGGCGCCGAGCACGTCGCTCTGGATGGCGATCCGGTTCCTGTCCCGGCAGGTGATCTGGATGATCGGCTCGATGCCCTCGCGCATGGCCAGGATGCCCGCGGCGATCGACGACATGCGCACGATGGCGGTCTGGTTGTCGGTGATGTTCGCCGCGTCGACGGAGCCCGAGAGGTGCTTCGCCTTGGCCGCGATGAGCGCGACATCCGCGCTCTTGGGCGGGCCCAGCTCCGCAGTGACGGCGAAGGCGCCGGAGGCGAGCACGCGCTCGAGCCGGCTGCCGGACTTCAGGCTCTCGAGGCTGAACGTGCTCACAGCTTCGCGTCCTCCCGGACGATCCGGCCCGGTCCGCCGTGCCGGCCCGTGCTCCAGTCTTTGAGCGGTTGCACCTTCTCGAGCCGGTCCGCGATGCCCAGTCGTGTCATGCGGTCGATGATGAGCTGCCACCCGCAGTCGATGGTCTTCGGGTCGACCTCGCACTTGCCGTTCACCGAGCCGCCGCACGGTCCGTTCAGCAGGCTCTTCGCACACCGGGTGATCGGGCACACGCCGCCGAAGTCGCCGATGACGCACGTCCCGCACCCCGAGCAGCGCTCGCTCCAGACGCCCTGCTCGAGGGTGGTACCGTAGAACTTCGTGTCCAGCCCGGGCAGCACCACGGCCGAGGGGAACACCTCGCCCGCGAACTGCACACCGACGCCGCAGGCGAGCGACAGCACCGCGTCCGCGCTCTCGATCGCGTCCTTCACCGCGTCGAAGAACTCCCGGTCGCACTGGCGCTCGATGGTCGCCTCGACCACCTCGCGCTTCCGGCCCTTCTCGCGGTCCGACAGGCGCAGCGTGGAGGCGAGGATGCCGACCTCCTTCTCGCCGCCGGCCATGCAGACGGTGACGCAGGTGCCGCACCCGAGCACGAGCACCCGGTCGAACGGCTCGATCATCGCGGCGATCTCCGCGAACGGTTTCCGTGTTGCCGTGATCATCCGTTGGCTTCCTTGTCGAGCGAGCCGGCGAAGTCCCGAAGCACGGCCAGCAGCCGGTGGGACTCGACCGACGAGATGAACTCCATGCGCACCCGGTCGGCGCGCACGCCCGCGTCCGCGAGCGCGGCCCGGGCTGCGGCCACCCGGCGCTCGGCCCGGTCGCTGCCGCGCACGTACTCGCAGTTCTCCTTCGGGCAGCCGACCACCAGCACGCCCCGGCTGCCCGCCTCGAGCATGTGCAGCAAGAGTCCGGTTTCCGCCTTGCCCGAGCAGGGCAGGCGCACCACCTCCACCCCGCGGAACTCGGGAGCGTCGGCCACGTCGAGGTACGCCTGGTACGCGGAGTTTTCGCATAGCAGGGCGGTGATGCGGGCGCCGCGAGTACCTCCCCCGGTGCGGGTTCGGGTACTCATGCGCGGCCCCAGCGGGATCCCGCGGCAGCCGGTGCCCGCCTCACCGGTTCCGCCAGGCCGAGCACGATCGGGTCGGACCACGCCGGAAGCGTGATGGCCTTGTTCGGGCACTCGCCCGCGCAGATGCCGCATTGCCGGCAGGCCTCGGGCCGGCAGTCGGCCCGGCGATCCGCCGCGTGGATGCCCATGGCCTTGAAGGGGCACGTGCGCACGCACGTCAGGCACAGCGCGCATTTATCCCCGTCCACGACCGCGTGCGCGGTGTCGACGGACATCCGGCGCGGGGCGAGGAACGCGTGGGCCTCGAGGGCGGCGGCGCGCGCGTCACGCAGCACCGCAGGCAGCCACGTCTCGCCCCGACACGCTCCCGCCACGTACACGCCCCTGCGGTTGGTCGCTGCCGGCAGCAGGCGGCTCGAGTTGCTTTGGAAATGAGACAACGCGTCGAGATCGAGCCCGAGCACGCCGGCGAGTCCCGCATCCGCCGGCGACGGCAGGCCGTACGGGCTGAGAGCGACGAGGTCGCAGGAAAGCCGCACGTCGGCGCCGGTCACGGAGTCTCGTGCTGTGATCGCGATCTCCCCGTCCCCCGCACGGATGGCGGGAACTCCCGTATACTTCAGCACCGCCACGCCCGCCTCGCGCGCCGCATCGTACGCCGCATTGTGGTCGAAACTCGCTACCTTCGCGTCTCGCACGAAAAGGGTCACCGAAGTGCGGCGCGTGCGCGTCGCTTCCAGGGCGATACGGAACGCTTCGGCGTTGGATGCTTTTCCCTCGTCGATCTCGAGGTCGAGCACGATGGCGAGCAAACGGGGAAGCTCCCGGAGGCGCAGCCCGGCCAGTCGATCGAGCAGGCCGGGCATCGGGACGACACGGCCGGGCACGAACGGCGCCGATACAGGATCGGCGAACTTCACGCCGGTCGCGGCCACCACCGCGCCGAAGGTACGCTCGACCGTGCCGAAAGGCCCCCGCAGCTTCGCGCGATATGCGCCCGCGACCCCGTCGAAAGCCACGACCCTCGTCCCCGGCAGCACCTTGAGTCCGTCTGCGGCTGGCACCGAGGCCGACCGGTCGATCACCGTCACCCGGTGCCCGAGCGTTGCCAGTGCACGCGCTGCCTCGAGCCCGGCAGGGCCGGCGCCGATCACCAGCACATCCTGTGCGAGCTTCAGCTTCCGGGTTTCGAAGCCGGGCATCGCCTCGAGGGCAACCACGGCTTTACGGATCGCGGGTGCGGTGCCGGCTGGATCGGCATTCTTCGACAGGAGGACGGTCGTCACGTGCGGTGCCGGGATTCCCGCAGCCTCCGCGACGGAAGCTGCCTGGCCAGTCCGTCCGATCACCGGGCATCCTGCCAGCACGATCCGGTCGATGCCGTGCTCGCGGACCTTCGCGGCCAGGGTTGCCATGCCTTCAGCCGAACAGAGGTCCTTCACCAGTTCCACGCGACCGGCACCGGTCAACTTCTTCAGGCCGGTGGCAGCAGCCTTGGTGGGGAACGCCCGCGTGCAGACGCACGCGAAAATGCCGGTCATCGGGCGCCCCCGGAAAGCTCCAGCGCCGCGGCCCTTCCCGATGCCATGGCTTCGATCATGCCCTGCGGCTCGACGCAGGTGCCGGCAGCTCGGACTCGTCCTGCGGCCGCGTCGAAGAAACCGAACTCGCTGCGGCCGAGACCGAACACGCCCGCGATGTCTTCCGCGCCGTCGGCCGGCTGCATGCCGACCGACAGCACGACGGTGTCGTGCAAGGCAGTGGTCGAGCCGGTCGCGGGATCGTCGATGGTGATCTCCACCCGCCCGCCGGACGGCGACACGGAGGAAGGGATGCCCCGCACGAGCTTCACGCCGGCGCGCTCCACCCCGGCACGGAACGACGACTGCACCTTGTCGAAATGCTGGATGTCGATGTAGTAGACGGTGACGTCGGCGCCCGGGTTGCGGGTCTTCAGCACCCGGGCCATCCGGAGGGCGTACGCGCAGCAGATGCTGCTGCAAAAGTTCCGACACAGGCTCGGGTCGCGCGAGCCCACGCACTGGACAAAAGCCACGCTCGAGCCGCCGAGATCGAGCTTGCCTGACAGCGCCTGCTCGGCCTCGAAGCCGGTCATGACGCCCGGGAGACGGCGATACCCGAGCCGGGGCTTCACCACGGGATCGAAGGTCTCGTGACCCGTGGCCACGAGCACCCCGTCGGCGGAGATGCGCATCGCCTGCATCCGGCTCGACGCGTCGATAGCGTCCACCGGGCAGGCCTTCGCGCACAAGGTGCATTCTCTACGATTTGATAAATTGCAGGCAGAGATGTCCACGGAATACTGGACGAGCCCGGCTCGGGAGTATCGGGAGATCGCCTTCTGCGGGCAGGCGTCGAGGCACTTTCCGCAGTCGATGCACGCGCGGAGGTCGATCCGGGGCCCGGAAACGGTCACCTTGGTGGAAAATCGTGCGCCGGAGTCATCGGCCGACTCGATCTTCGCGTTCGTGAGGAGCCGGATCTTCGGGTGCCGGATCGCCTCCGCGATGGTTTCATGAGCGATGCAGACCCCGCACCGGCTGCAGGAATCCGTGGCCTTGCAGCAGTATGAGAGGACCTTGCCGCCGACGCGGCTGGATCGCTCGAGGATCGTGACGCTGGTACCGCAGCGTGCAAGCTCGAGGGCCGCACTGCAGCCCGCGACGCCCGCACCCACCACGAGCGCATGCTTCATGGCAAAGTGGTGGGAATCTTAGAAGGACCGCGCTCCCCGCGTCAAGGCGCCCGGGGAGCGTTCGCGGTTTTCTGCCGCCCGCCTCGCGCCCCGCCTCGGCCCGTACTATACTCATTAGCATGAGTGACGAGACTTCTACCGGCTCCGAATCCGCGAAGGGCGGTGCCGCGGTCGGCGCCCCCACGGACGGCCGGCCCATCGAGCTGACCAGCCAGGAGCTGTCGAGCGTCGAGCGCTACCGTCAGCTGCGCCAGACCTCGGTGCTGGTGATCCTCTTCACCGACATCAAGGGATTCACCGATCTCACCGAGCGCCGGGGCGAGCGCTACGCCCTCGAGCTCCTGAAGCGCCACGACGAGCTCCTCGTGAAGGCGATCGAGGAGGACAACGGCGGCCTGGTCGTCAAGCACATCGGCGACTCGGTGATGGCCGTGTTTTCCGAGCCGTCGACGGCCGTGGAACGCGCACTGCGGATCCAGGAGCGCATCCGGACTTTCAACGCCGGAAATCCTGACG
The DNA here is from genome assembly GCA_026398635.1 of Spirochaetota bacterium. Taxonomy (GTDB): domain Bacteria; phylum Spirochaetota; class Spirochaetia; order SZUA-6; family Fen-1364; genus JAPLSM01. The sequence continues at coordinate 9,862 of JAPLSM010000102.1, forward strand.
ACGAGGGCCTCCAGGTGCGCATCGGCCTGCACATGGGGCAGGTGGCTGTCGAGAACCAGACGCAGCTCGACCTGTTCGGCCGGCACGTCAACCGGGCCTCGCGGGTCGAAAGCCTGGCCGACGCGGGGCAGATCTACCTCACGTACCCGGTGCTCGACAGTGCGCGGGGATGGCTCGCTTCGGGCAAGGCCGGCTCGCTCGCGTGGAAATCCCACGGGAACTGGGTGCTGAAAGGCATCAAGGAACCGGTCGCCATCTACGAGGTGGTCGACACCCGGTTCGCCGGCCCCCGGCCCCCGAAATCGGGCCGGCGCAAGCGCGCGGTTCCCCCCGTGTGGGCCGGGATCGGCATCCTCATCGCGGGCGCCGCGATCGCCTTCGGAGCCATGCAGATCCGGCGCACCGAGGTCTGGTTCGAAAAATGGCCCGACATCGAGACCCTCGTGGACCAGAAGGAGAAGCTGGTGCTGGACGGCGATTCGACCCAGGAACGCCGGAAGGCCATCACGCGCCTCGCCCCCGGGAAGCACCTGCTGCGGCAGGACATCCACTGGCAAGTTAAGAATTTCATGATGATAGAGATCAAGCCGGGCAAGAACGTGGTGGAGAACAAGCTCCAGGCCGCCTGGCTACCGGACCTGGAAAAGCGGCTCGACTGGGAGCCGGACGAGCGGTCGGTGAGCGGGCACGAGGAGTTCAGCTTCCCGCTCTACGACGCCGAGGGGAAGCGGTCGGACAACGCGGCAGTCCTCGACCTCTCGATCAGCGGGGTCGAGAACCCTGCTGACGCAAAGCGGATGACCTTCACCCTCGAGTGGAAGGTGCTGCTGAACGGCACGACGATCAGCGACAGTTCGTACGTGGCGGACATCGACACGAAGAGCGACGAGACGGTGCGCCACGAGCAGGTCCTGTACGAGGATGCCCGGATGTACTGGTTCCTGCGCTTCTACGCCACCTACACGTCGCTCGACGCCGAGATCGGAGCGGCCCACATCGAGTATAAGGACTGAAGCGGAAGCATGGCGTACCGCTTCGTCGCTTTCGGGGAGGTGCTCTGGGACCTGCTGCCGTCGGGCCGGGTGCTCGGCGGCGCGCCGTTCAACTTCATCCACCGGGTCGCAAGCATCGGGAACCACGGCCTCATCATCAGCCGGCTCGGCGGGGACGACCTCGGCCGGGAGGCGCTCGCAGCCATGGCAGCCATCGGCATGGACGCACGGTGCATCCAGCGGGATACCCGGCGCCCCACCGGGACGGTGCCCGTGAGCCTCGACGCCAACGGAAATCCGGTGTTCACCATCCTGCCCGACGTGGCCTACGACCACATCGAGCCGTCCGCCGAGGCCGAGGCTGCCGTCTCGGCCGCCGACTGCTTCTGCTTCGGAACGCTCATCCAGCGCAGCCCGGTTTCGGCCCGCACCCTCCACGGTCTGCTGGAGTCCTTCCGTGGGAAGCTTCGCCTGCTGGACCTGAACCTGCGGCGCGACTGCTGGTCAGCCGAAAGCGTCCGGTCGTCAATCGAACGGACCGACGTGCTGAAGCTGAACGACGGCGAGGCGGAGACGATCGCGCCCTTGTACGGGCTGGAGAGCCTGTCGCTGCGTGACTTCTCCAGCGCGATGTTCGGCAGGACACGGCTCTCGCACGTGGTGATCACGCTCGGGCCGGGCGGCGCCTTCGCCGTCCCCCGGTCGGGCGACGCCGTCTACGATCCCGCGTACTCGGTGAAGGTCGTGGACACCGTCGGATCGGGCGACGCTTTCACCGCGGGTTTCGCGCACGGCCTGCTCGCGGGCTGGTCGCTCGCGCGCTCGGTCAGGTACGGCAACGCGCTCGGCGCCTGCGTGGCCGGGCAGCGCGGGGCCACCGGACCGGTCACCCCTGCCGACGTGGAGCGCCTGGAGCGGGAGGACCGGCGCAGGGACACGGACCCCCGGTTCGTCTGAGCCTACACCGAGGTTTCCAGGCCCCGCTCCGCGTCGTGCCGCTCGATGGCGAGCCGGATGAGCCGGTCCACCAGCTCGCGGTACGGGATGCCGCTCGCCTCCCACAGCTTCGGGTACATGCTGATCCGGGTGAAGCCGGGGATCGTGTTGATCTCGTTCACGAGCAGCCCGCCATTTGGGCGCAGGAAGAGGTCCACCCGGGCCATGCCGCTGCAGCAGAGCACCCTGAACGCCCGCACGGCCAGGGCACGCACCTCGTCCGACTTCACGGGCTCGAGCCGGGCCGGTATCTCGAGCGCCGCACCGTGCTCGTCGAGGTACTTGGCCTGGTAATCGTAGAACTCGTG
>JAPLSM010000344.1 GCA_026398635.1 Spirochaetota bacterium
GATACCGCCCACGCCGAGGAGGATCTCCTGCCGGATGCGGTTCTCCCGGTCGCCGCCGTAAAGCGAGCCGGTGATCTCGCGCACGGGGGCGGGGTTGGCCTCGATGTTGGCGTCGAGCAGGTACAGCGGGCACTTGCCGACCCGCACCTCCCACACCCAGGCGCTCGCCTTCTCGCCGGCGAGGTCCACGGTCACCGCGACGGGCTCTCCCTTCGCGTCCCGGCACAGGGAGACGGGCATGTTGTACCAGTCGTTCTCGGGGTACGACTCCTGCTGGAACCCGTCCGCGTTGAGGTACTGCTGGAAGTAGCCCTGGCGGTAGAGCAGCCCCACGCCCACCAGGGGGAGACCCAGGTCCGAGGCGGTCTTGAGGTGGTCGCCCGACAGCACCCCGAGGCCTCCCGAGTAGACCGGCAGCGACACGTCGATGCCGTATTCCATCGAGAAGTAGGCGATGGTCCGGTCGGTCGGTCCCTTGTACCAGCGCTCGGCGTCGAGGTACCGCTTGAACTTGGCGTGCACGGCGGAGAGCGCGGCGAGGAAGCTGTCGTCGGCCGCGGCCTCGTCGAGCTGCTTCTGGGACACGAGCCCGAGCATGCGAGTCGGGCTCTGCCGGGAGGCGAGCCACGCGTCGTAGTCGAGGCGCATGAACAGCAGGATCGCCTCGTAGTTCCAGCTGATCCACAGGTTGCGGGACAGCTCCTCGAGCGGCGCGAGCGGCGCGGGGATGTTCGGCTTGACGGTGAACGTGAGCAGTCCCATGTGGTCGGCCTCCAGCTTTCCATCGTACCGGATGGCCCACGATGCTGTACAGCGTCCCGCAATCCATAGTAAAGTGGTCAGGTTTCGGAGGTGCTGCCATGACGTACGAGTGGACCCTGTTTATCGACCTGGGCATCATTGCCATCGCCCTGGCGATCGCCACGCTGCTCAGGGCCAAGGTGCCATTCTTCCAGCGGTTCCTGATCCCGAACGCCCTCACCGCCGGCTTCATCCTCCTCGTGTTCTACAACGTGGCAGCCCCCGCCCTCGGGCTCGGGACCCAGAACCTGGGCGGTCTCGTGTTCCACCTCCTGAACATTTCCTTCATTTCCATGAGCCTCAAGGAAGGCTCGATGAAGGGGGCTGGGAAGCGGATCTTCAGCACGGCCGTTTCGGTCATCGCGCACTACGCCATACAGGTGGCGATCGGGCTCGGCATCACCGCGCTCTTCATCATCACCATCAAGCCGGACCTGTTCCTCAACTTCGGGTTCTTCCTCGCCCTCGGGTACGGCCTCGGCCCCGGCCAGTCATTCGCGATCGGCAAGGCGTGGGAGGGGGCGTCCGAGGGGTTCAAGGGGTTCGCCAACGCCGGTAACATCGGCCTGATCTTCGCGGCCATCGGGTACCTCTGGGGCTGCATCGGCGGCGTGTGGCTGATCAACTTCGGGCGGAAAAAGGGCTGGGTGGACGCGGACACCCACGCGGCCATCGGCGAAAAATCGATGCGTACCGGGGTGTTCGGCAGGAACGAGAAAGGACCCGTGGGCGCGGTGCTGCGCACCGACACCGAGGCCATCGACTCGATGTCCTTTCATCTCCTCCTCGTCTTCGGCGTGTACCTCGTCGCGTTCCTCGTGCTGAAACTGGTCACATGGCCGCTCGCCGCGCTCGGCAGCATGGGCAAGCAGCTCAGCGACACACTCTGGGGCATCTCGTTCGTCTTCGCCGCGATCGTCGGCATGCTGACGAAGTCGCTCATGAAGGTGCTGAAGATCAACCACCTCCTCGACGAGGGCACCTTCAACCGGATCGCCGGCGGATCGGTTGACTTCATGCTGGCCGCGGCGGTCGGCGCCATCTCCCTCGTGGTGGTCACGCAGTTCTGGCTGCCCATCGCCGTTGTCTGCATCGTAGGCGGCATCGTCACCACGTTCACCTGCCTCTGGATGACCTCGCGCCTGTTCGACGACCACCAGTTCGCCCGGAACCTCATGCTCTTCGGCAACATGACCGGCACGCTCTCCACGGGTCTCGCGCTGCTGCGCGTGGTGGACCCCGAGTTCAAGACCCCCGTGGCGTCAGACTACGTGTACTCCAACGGTATCACCTTCGCGCTCGCGATCCCGATGATCCTCCTGATCAACCTGCCGATCCGGTGGTACGCCACGGGGGATCGCATCTGGCTGTGGATCACCATCGGTGGTTTCGCGCTGTACCTGGGGCTCTCGGTGCTCGCCTATGCCCTGCTCGCGGGGAAGAAGGCGTTCGCGAAGGTCACGAAAGCCTGGTACAAGGCGGACTAGGATAGGACCAGGACCGGGCATGGGAATCTTCAAGTCCTACGACATCCGCGGCGTCTGGGGCAGCGACTGGGACGGGCGGACGGCGCGCGCGATCGGCCGCTCGCTGCCCGGCCTGCTCGAGGCGCATGAGATCTGTGTGGGACGCGACGCGCGCCTCTCGTCGGACGAGGTGTTCGAGGCGCTCTCGGGGGGCATCCGGGAGGCCGGCTGCGGGGTCGCGGACATCGGCCGGTGCGACACCCCCGCGGTGTACTTCGCCACCGCCCGGTACGGCTTCGACGCGGGCGTGATGATCACCGCCTCGCACAACCCGTCCGAATACAACGGCCTGAAGATCTCGCGCCGCGAGGCGATCCCCGTGGGCTACGACACGGGCCTCGACCGGCTGGAGGCGCTGACCGCGGACCTGCTCGCGGGCGGCACGACGGCCGCAGTCCCGGCCGACGCACCCGCTGGGGCCCCGGCCGACGCGCCGGTCGCCGCCCCGGGAGGCATGCGCACGCTCGACATCAGAGCCGACTACCTCGCCCACCTCGCGCGTTTCCGGGAGGGCATCGGGAGCCTGAAGGTCGTCGTCGATTATTCGAACGGCACCGGATCCCTGTATTTCCCCGGCGCGCTCGATGGCCTGCCGTGCACCGTCGTGCCGATGTTCGCCGATCCCGACGGCCGGTTCCCAAACCACGCGCCCAACCCCCTCGTCGAGGCGAACCTCGCCGCCCTCAAGGCGCGCGTGCTCGAGGAGCGCGCCGACCTCGGCCTGTGCTTCGACGGCGACGCCGATCGCGTGATGGCCGTCGACGAACTCGGCCGGTACATCTCGGCGGACCTCCTCACCGGCCTCCTCGCCCGCTATTACTTCGGCCTGCATCCCGACCGGCTCGCCGGCGGGAGCCGTGTCGTGAGCTACGACATCCGCACGTCACGCGGCGTGGTCGAGGAGCTGGAGCGGCTCGGCGCCGAACCCCGGATGTGCCGGGTCGGCCACTCCTTTGCCAAGAGGCTCCTGCGGGAGACGCAGGGCATCATGGGCGGCGAACTGGCCGGCCACTACTACTTCCGGGAGAACTTCTATTGCGACTCGGCCTTCATCGCCGCCCTCGTGCTGCTGGCGGTGCTCTCGGCTGGCGGGCGACCGCTGTCGGAGACCGCAGCGGAGATCGGCCGGTACGCGTTCTCGGGCGAGATCAACTTCGCGGTGCCCGAAGGGGCGCGGATCGTGGAGGCGGTCCGCCAGGAGTTCCCCGAGGGCAGTCTCACGGACATCGACGGCATCCGGATCGACTTCCCCTCGTGGTGGTTCAACCTGCGCACGTCGAACACGGAGTCGCTGCTGCGCCTCGTCGTGGAGGCGCGCACGCCCGCCGAGCTCGCGGTGCGCGTACGCGAGGTGACCAGCAGGATCGAGCAGTACGCAGGGTGTCGAGCAGTACGCAGGGTGCCCGGTGACGCGGCACGACTGAGACGGGGACCGGGCAGACAAAACAAGCGGCGCCGGATGGCGCCGCTTTCCGTTTCGGGGGACCGTGCTACTGCAGCGGGATGACGAGCTGCCAGCCCGGGTAGATCAGGTCGGGGTTCTGGATCAGCTTGCGGTTGCGCCGCCAGATCTTCGGCCACAGGTACGGGTCGCCGTAGATCTCGGGATACTCGGCGATGCGCCACAGGCAGTCGCGGCGCTCGGGAATGAGGCGCACGACGTAGACGCCCTTCACCGCGTAGGACTTGTAGATCTCCACGTAGCGCAGCGACTCACTGAAGTACGACTGCGACTGCTCGTAGTTGCCCTTCGCCTTCTCCTCCAGGCCCAGCCGGTAGAACTCCTTGGCCTTCTCCAGAAGATCCTTCAGCGACGTCTCCTCGGCCAGCACCAGGGTGCCGGAAGCCGGGATGCTGCGCATGCTGTGCGGTACCGCCTTCTGGTATTCCAGCTCCATCTTCTCGATGTCCTGGAGGAACTGGGTCCACTCGTCCGGGGTGACGACCTCGCCCTCGTCGTTGGCCACGGTGAGCCCCGCCGCCTCCTTGAGGGCGGCCTGGGCCTTCGCCTGCAGCTCGTCAGCCTTCTTCTTCTCGACCGACGACCGCCCCTCGCGCGCCTCGCGCGCGAGGCGCAGCGTGTCCCTCGCCGCTTCGCGAGCCGCGCCGAAGCTCTCCTCGGCGTCGTCGAGCCGGTACGCCTGCCAGTCCTCGACGCCCTTCGTGTACAGGGCGTTCACCGTGTCCTTCTGGGCGGGCACCACGGCATACGCGTCCGTCGCCTCGGCCTCGGCCATGAGCTGCTCGGTGTCCGACCGCAGCATCCGCACCCAGCGGAGGCGCTCGTCGAGCCGGGTCGAGAGGTCGGCCATGTCCTTCAGCGCCTGGTAAGCCCGCGAACGTGCGCCCGCGTAATCGGCCTGGCCGAAGAGGTCCGCCGACTCGGCGATACCGCCCACCGCGCTCTCGTACTCCGCGGGCAGCCATTGGTCGGCCTCCTGCGCGAGGAGACGCTGGCGGGACTCCTCCATGCGACGGCCGAGGTCCTCGGCGCCCAGGGCGACCGAGTTCTCGTAGGCGAGATCGGCCGCCGCCTTCGCGTCGGCGAGCGCCGCGCGCGCGGCCACCGGGTCGGCGGTGCGCGCCGCGAGGCCGCGTTCCAGGTCCGCCTTCGCCACCGCGAGGTTGTCGGGATCGTAGATCTCCGCATCGAACTCGCGGGCGCGGGCGATCGCGCCCCGGACCGCCTCCACCTCCCCGTCGGTCACCGCGGCGAGCACCGTGTAGACGGCGCTCGCGACGGCGGAGGGGGCCCAGTCCTTCTTGAAGGCCGCTGCCTTGACGGTGGCGGAGGCGCCCAGGCGCACCGGCGCGGTGTACGCCGACCCGGTCGTGGCGGTCGGGTTCGTGCCGTCAGTCGTGTATCGGATCTCGGCGCCCGGGGTGGAGCTCGCGAGGACGACCTCGACCGAGCCCCCGAACGCTCCCGGCGCCGGTGAGAACGTGACGCCGGCCACGGTGCCCGTGATGGTGTAGGCCGCACCGACGACCGCCGAGTCTGCAAGCTCCTTCTTCAGTGCAATAGCCTTCAACGTCACCGTGGCGGGGACGCTGACCGGCCCCGTGTACCCGGTACCGTTCGTCGCCGACGGATCGGTGCCATCGGTCGTGTAGCGGATTTCGGCACCCTCGGTCGTCGTGGAGATCGTCACGGTCTGCGCGGTCGTGTAGACGCCGGCTGCCGGGCTGAAGGTTGGCGCGGCTGCGGTTTTGGGCGTCTTCGGCGTGGAGGGACAGTTGATCAGCACCAGCGACAGCGCAAGCAACGGAAGGATGCGCAGGATTCTCGACATGTTCTCCTCCTCTGGCCGGACCGTGCCGTTCCGCCGCGCGACAAAGGGGATCCGCCCGACCGAGCGGCCGACAGGTCCAGAAGGAGTGTACCAGCCGGAGATGAGGGTTGTCAACTCGAACTCGTGCTGATATCATGGGTCAATTACGTTTCGAGGAGGAGCGCCATGAAGAACCGGTTCATCCTCGCAGCCGTGCTTCTCTGCGCGGCGGCCGTTCTCGGCTGGTCCCAGTTCTACAAGGACTACGACGACGTGACCCGAAAGTCCCTAGCCGAGGCCACTTGGCTCGCGGGGAAGCAGTACCAGGCGGTCGGCAAGACCGCGAAGGGCGCCGAGTACGTCGAGATGGCCTACCACATCTGGCCGGGCCTGGACACCTCCTCGATCGGCGACATCGCCCTGCCCTCGGCCGCGGAGCTGCTCGCGCAGGGCGGCGCCCGGCTCATCGCCGCGCCCGCCGACGAGCAGGCGGCCGCGCGCACCATGAGCTCGTTCTTCCTGCGCTTCGTGGCAGCGCTCCTCGACGAAGATGCCCCCGCGGCCGCCGGTTTCCTCGACGGCAGCGTCTACCTGGTGAAACTGGGCTCGGAGGTCTCCCGGCCAGATGCCGAGGAGCAGCTCGCGAACCTGTTCGAGGGCGTCTCGCTCGCGGGGCTCGGCCCCTCGGACGTGTACGACCTCGACACCCTCGTCACCACGAAGGCGCCCGCGTCGCTGTCCGCAGCGTGGGGCGACACGTGGATTTTGAAGGTGAACGCGAGGGCCGACTTCTCGCAGTACCTGCCCTTCTGGGAGAAGCAGCAGCAGTTCTACGTCCGCTCGGATGCCTCCCAGCGGTACATCGCCGCCATCGGCCAGGGTGCCCCCCCTGCCGCCTGGCGGCCGGCGACACCCGCCCCGGCGGCCGCTGCCGCACCCGCGGCCAGCGAGGCCGAGACCGCACAGGCCGTCCGTGACGCCTGGACGGGCTGCCTCACGGCGTTCCTGTCGAAGAATGCGGATGCCGCAGTCACCTTCATGGACGACGATGTCCGCCTGCTGCGCATGCAGCAGACCGTCTCGCGTGAGGAGCTGAAGGCGAGCTTCATCGGGACCTTCGAATCCGCCGACTTCGGCGGCGTCACCCTCGATGAGCTCATCGACCCGGAGACGGTCTTCGTGCAGCGAACCACCGACTTCGAGAGCGAGGTCGGCGGCCCCGTGTACCTGCTGGGCGCGAAGGCCCGGATGGATCTCTCGGACACGATCCCGTTCTGGACGACCTGGCAGGGGTACTTCTTCCACCCGGTGGACGGGGCTTGGAGGATGTTCGCCATCCGCTGACGTCCGGACGGAGGCACCCATGAAGACGCGCGTCCCCCTCGCCGTTCTCTTCGCGGCCGCGGCGCTCCCTCTTGCTGCCCTCGATACGGTGGGGAAGATCGCCTACCTCGAGGGCACCGTTGAAATAGTGCGCGATGAAGACACGCTCGATCCAGCGCTCGTGAAGACGGGCCTCGCTCTCCAGAACTTCGACCTGCTGAAGACCGGGTCCGACGGCCAGGTGGAGGTGCAGATCACCTCGCCGATGGCGCCGGCGACCACTATCCGGGTGGCGCCGCGCACCCAATTCTCGCTCGAGATCGGGAAGGCAGGTTCCCGGCAGCAGACAACCGTGGGCCTGTTGATCGGCAGCGTGACGCTGAAGTGCGCGAAACTCACAGGCAGCCAGAGCGTGAAAGTCCAGACGGACACCACGATCATGGGCGTTCGCGGCACGAGCTTCACCGTCACGGCCGCAACCTCCGGCGATGTCCTCGTCGCCTGCGACGAGGGCGAGGTGGAGTGCATTGACGAGGACGGCAACGAGGAGCAAGCGAAGCCGGGCGAGGTGGTGGAGAAGCTCTTCGAAGAGCGTTTCCGCCGGCTGCCGGTGGCCGTCTCGAGCCTCGAGCAGTTCAAGCGCAACTGGAACACCGAGCGGATCTCCGCCTTGAAGGCGAACGCGGGCAAATCGATAGTCGCGTTCGCGGTGCGGTACAAGACGCTGCTCATACGGTTCAACAGGGATTTCGAGGCGCTCGAGAAAGCCCAAAAAACAATCGACACGTGGAGGGCGGAGGATCGGGCGGGTAGAATCGGTACCACCCAGGAGACGATGGCGCAACGAAAGGAGCTCAACGACGCACTGAAAAAGCTGCGCTTGAATCTCTTCTTCTTCGAGCGGATCTACGTTCGGCTCCTGGAGCTGAAGGAGTACCACGACGAGGGCTTCGGCAGGGGAACCATCCGGTATGGGTTGACATCGGAGACGACGACGCAGTTCTTCCAGCGCCTCGAGAGTGATCGTCGCGTCCTCGAGCGGAAGATGGCGAAGGTGCGGTCCGTGGCGCGCCTGTTCGCGCTGCGCAACGACGGCAGGGTGCCCTGGGGCGGCTTCGGCGACGAGGAGGACGATGACTCGTTCTCCGGCGAGTAGAAACCTCGACCCGGCGCGCGGGTCCGATCCTGCTGAAATGAAACGGCCGGCCCCCATGGGCCGGCCATCTGCGTTTCGAGGTTCGATCGGGGCCTACAGGATGGCCTTCTCGGTTTCCAGGTCGAAAAAGTGCACCTTCGCGAGGTCGGGGTGCAGGTTCGCCACGTCGCCGACGTGGAACGCGTAGCGGGGCGCGACCCGGGCCACGATCTGGTTCGCCTTGGTGCTCACCCAGAGGTGGATCTCGGCGCCCAGGGGCTCCACGACCTCGACCTTGGTCACGATGTTGTTGTGCGGCTGCGCGCTCTCGGAGTACAGCAGGTCCTCGGGCCGCACGCCCAGGATGACCTCCTTGCCGACGTAGCTGCGCAGCGCTTCCGCCATCTGGGGGGTCAGCTCCAGCTGGAAGCTGCCCTCGTCCGCCATCAGCTTTCCGCCCTGGTCGCGCAGGCTGACCTTGAGGAAGTTCATCGGGGGCGACCCGATGAAGCCGGCCACGAACCGGTTGACCGGGTTATTGTACAGGCCCAGCGGCGTGCCGATCTGCTGGATCAGGCCGTCCTTGAGCACCACGATCCGGTCGCCCATGGTCATGGCCTCGACCTGGTCGTGAGTGACGTAGATCATCGTCGCCTGCAGGCGGTGGTGGAGCGCCGACAACTCGGCCCTCATCTGCACGCGCAGCTTGGCGTCGAGGTTCGACAGCGGCTCGTCGAACAGGAAAACCTTGGGCTTGCGCACGATGGCCCGGCCGACGGCCACGCGCTGGCGCTGGCCGCCAGAGAGCGCCTTCGGCTTGCGGTCGAGCAGCTCCTCGATGTCGAGAATCTGCGCCGCCTCGTGCACGCGCTGGTTGATCTCGGCCTTGGGGTACTTGCGGATCTTCAGGCCGAACGCCATGTTGTCGTACACCGTCATGTGCGGGTACAGGGCGTAGTTCTGGAACACCATGGCGATGTCCCGGTCCTTCGGCGCCACGTCGTTCATCATCTTACCGTCGATGAACAGCTCGCCCGAGGTGATCTCCTCGAGGCCCGCGACCATGCGCAGGGTCGTGGTCTTGCCGCAGCCCGACGGGCCGACGAGCACCACGAACTCCTTGTCGTTGACGCTCAGGTTGACGCTGTCAACAGCCTTGACCCCGCCCTCGAACACTTTCGTCATGTTCTTCAGCTCTACGGTTGCCATGCGGCACCTCCTTATGGGGGTTATCTTATCGCGGCTACTATAGAACGAACCCGGCCCGCTGTCAATCCGCCCCTTTAGCTCGTTGCCAGGCGAGGATGGCATCTTCGAGCGACCCCGGGGAACCGGCCGATGCGGCCTGCTCCAGCCAGGGCAGGACCGCCTCGTCGCGCATCCGAAACCACCCGGACGGCAGGGGATCGGGGAAGGAGAGCAGGCCGACCGCCGGCACCCGGCCAAGCAGGGAAGGGTACATCTGGGGGAGGTCCTTCTCGTTCAGCGCGATGAGCGCGGGGAACCCCGAGGTGACGCCGAACACCCCGAGGCGCAGCGAGCGGCTCACTTCGAGCAGCTCGCGCTGGGCGGCGGGTCCGGCGAACCACTCGAGGAACGCCTTGGCCCCCCGCTTGTTGCGCGCGACCCGAGGAACTCCGGCGAAGAGCACCGTGTCGTGCACCGGCACGGCGTTGTCGCGCGCGAGCCAGCGGTAGTCGAGGTCGCGGCGCTTCTCCTCGGGCAGCGCGAGGAACTCCGTGAAAGGCATGAGGGCGAAGAGGATCTTGCGCGAGGCGAGCAGGCGCTCCCAGGGTTGCACGAGGTTTCGCGCGGCGAACGCCCGGTCGAGGGCGGCGCCGCCATTGTCCTCGACCACCCAGGAGCGGGTGAAATCCACGCTCGCCTGCAGGCCCTCGGCGTCCCAGGCCAGCGCGCCGCCCCGGCCCGCGCGGGGCCGGGCGCCGAACAGCCGCGCGGACAGCAGGAGGAACTCCCGGTTCCAGAGTGGCGAGAAGCCGACGGCCGAGAGCCCGCCGCCCTTCCCGATGGCGTTCACGGGCCGGGCCAAACTGCGGACGGTCTCGATGCCGATCATGAGCGACGGCAAGTCCTGCGGCAGGGCGCCGCGCAGGAACACCATTGCCGGCAGGTCGAAGGAGAGTGGCACCGCGAGCGGCCGGTTGTCGCGGGACCCCATCGCCAGGAGGCCCGGGTAGAAGCCCGCGGGATCGAGCCGGCCCGGCTTGACGATGTCGCCCAGGCTCTCCAGCCGGTCCATCACCGACGCAGAGGCGAGCTCCTCGCCGATCAGCACGTCGAACGCCTCGCCTTCGAGCACCGCCTGGGCGGGCGACTCCCGCCAGCGTACCTCGACGCGGAACTCGTCCTGCCGGGTATTAAAGCGCTCCACGTACGCGGCCACCTCGGTCCTGCTGGTGGCGAGGCGCACGGTCGGCTCGGGCAGGAGGCCGCAGCCGGCGGCGAGGAGGGCAGCCGCGAGCGGCGCGGCGAGGCGGCGTATCATCGGGGGACAATGTAGGAACCGGGCGACCTGTTGTCAACGCGGCGCATCTGCTACGATGGTCCGGTGCAGGACCTGCCCTGGACTTCCTACGCCCGCTGGCTGCGGGAACGGCACGGCGCGCCGGTCCGGCGCGTCGCGGTCGACGCGGGGTTCGGCTGCCCGCACCGGGCCGACGGCAGGGGCCCCGGCGGCTGCACGTTCTGCGCCGGTGGCGCGGTGTCCGTGGCCGGCGCCGCTGCCCAGCCGCGCTTCCGTGGCGACCTCGAGGCCGTGCGCCGGCAGCTGGCCCGGGCGCTCGAGCGGGTGCCGGGCACGACTGCGCTCCTGCTCTTCTTTCAGGCGTTCTCGGGCACCAACGCGCCCGTGGAAGAACTTGCCCGGATCTACGATGCGACTCTCGATCTGGCGCCATTCGTCGCGCTGGACGTGGCCACCCGGCCCGACTGCTTCGACGCCCGGAAGGCGGAGCTCCTGGGCTCCTATCGCGCGCGGGGGCTCGACGTCTGGGTGGAGCTGGGGCTCCAGTCGTCGGACGACCGTACGCTCCGCCGGCTGCACCGCGGCCATACGGCGAGCGACTTCGCGCGCGCCGCGCGGACAGCGAAGGCCGCGGGGCTCGGCCTCGGCGTGCACGTGATCCTCGGCCTGCCCGGCGAGGGGCTCACAGAGATACGGGAAACGGCGCGCTTCCTCGGCGCCGCCGGGGTCGACGGGGTGAAGATCCACAATCTGCACGTTGTGCGCGGTTCACCGCTCGAGCGCGAGATGCTGGCCGGCGAGGTGACGGCGCCGGGCCCCGAACGCCAGCTCGACGACACGATCGCCTTCCTCGAGGGTCTCGACCCGCGCGTGCTCGTCATGCGGCTCGTCACGGAGACGCCCCCCGGGCGCCTGCTCGCTCCGCGCCGAGCGCCCGGAAAGACGGCCTTCACCCGGATGCTCGATACGGAGATGCGGCGCCGCGGCACACGCCAGGGTCGGTGCAGCAGCCCGACTCTCCTTGACCCCGCACCGCGCATCGCATAGAGTGCTTCCAGGGGAGGCTGCGGTGCCGATCAAGGATCCCGACGTCTACAAGATCGTCGAACAGATCAGTGAGCACTACCAGAAGAACATCTCGAACCGCTTCGTGCGCAAGGCGCTCATGGTCCTCGACCTGCAGCCCTCGGAGTGGGAGCGCCTCGAGGGCCTCACCGAGGGGCTCGAGTACCATCGGGCCCAGGGGTACCAGTTCGACGAGATCTACGAGATGATCGTCGCGGCGGCGCACTTCCTCTACGCGGCGCGCCTGAAGATCCTCCCGAACCTGCGCTCGATGACATCCACCGGTGGCGATACGCTCTCGGGCCGCAAGCTCCCGACCGGCGATCAGGAGCGCGTGCTGCGGGACATGGCGCTGCAGAACTTCCCGGTGAACCTCGGGATCCTGAACGACCTCGTGAACGAGCTGTACGTGAAAACCGCCGCCCTCGACCGGGAGGCTGCGGGGAAGCGGCGTCCGGTCTACGAACGCATCGCCGAGCTGAAGGAGCTCGGCCGCTACCTCGTCTCCTCCTGAGGCAGCAGCCGTGCCGCGGGCTCAGGCGCGGGCCGCGACGCGATCGGCAGCGGCGTACACAAGGTCGAAGAGGGCTTCCAGGTCGGCGACATCCACGCTCGAGAAGGCCACGCGCAGGACCCGCTCGTCGATCGCGATGGTGCCGACGCCGTCCTGCATCAGCAGCTCCCGGCGCAGGTCCTCCGCCTTCCCCTTCGCGAGGCGGAAGCTCATGAAGTACCCGGAGTTGAACGGCAGGGGCTCCAGGACGTCGCTCTTGCGACCGGCGAGGATTGCCTTGACCCGCGCGTAGCGTTCCCGCAGCGCCTCGTATGCTTCCCGCTTCTCCCGCTCGTAGGACGGGCTGCGCACGGCGCGTAGCACCACGCTCTGGGCGAGCATGCTGGAGTTGGACACCGACGATCGCACGGCGCCCATCAGCTTCCGCGTGAGCGCCTCGTAGTGCGCCTCGCCGAGCCCTTTCGCGCCGAGGGTGACGAAGCCGGTGCGGAAGCCCCAGGTGAGGTCCTCCTTGGTCGATCCGTCGACCTTCGCCGCGAGCACACGCTCATCGAGGCCGCAGAACCGGGCGAACAGGGACTGGGTGAAGGTGTCGGGCTCGTAGAACAGGCCGAAGTACGCGTCGTCGGTAAGGGCGAGGATGCGCGCGCCCGAGCGCGCCGTGTCGCGGACCGCCGCGACGATCGCTTCCGCCTCGGCCTTCGTCGGGGAGTACCCGGTGGGGTTGTTGGGGAAGTTCAGCAGGAGCACCACCCTGCCCTCCCGCCCCGCGTCGCGGAGCGCCCCAGCCATGCCCGCGACGTTGAAGCCGCCGCCCGCGGCGTAGAAGGGGTACGTGACGAGCCGGGCCTCGCGCCGGGTATCGAACACGAGCGGGTAGTTGTCCCAGTGAAGGTCGGGCAGCACGACGGGAACTCCGGGGCCGGCGAACAGGTCCGCGAGGGTCGCGATCCCGGCGGTCAGGCCCGGCACCACGAGCGGCATAGAAAATGACGCGCCCGCGAGGTCGGGGTTCTTCTTGAGAAGCTCCTGCTTCCACAGCTCCCGCAGCGGCTCAAGCCCCTGGGTGGGCGCGTACGGGAAGATCTCCTCGGGCTCGAGCTTGTCGAGGAGGGACCGGATCGAGCCGAGGTACATCGGCCGGCCGCCGCGGTACGCGATGCCGATCGTGGCGTTCATCCGCTTGGCGTATTTCTTCGCCTCGGCGGACTGCGCGACGATCCCCTTGGGGAAGTACAGCCGGCGGCCCAGATCGGATAGCAGGTCGCCCGCCACGGTTCCTTCGAGGGTCCGGTTCAACTCAACGGCGAGGGGATGCATGGGCCCTTATAGGGTATCGCGCACCGGGCTGTCAA
>JAPLSM010000054.1 GCA_026398635.1 Spirochaetota bacterium
CCTTCCCGTTCTTCCACGCGGACGCGGAGTGGTTCCGCGACCTCAGCCGGAAGGCTGAGCGGCGCGGCATCAGGATCGAGAGCACCTACACCTCATACCAGGAGATGACGGGATTCTTCACGGCCGACCCGCACCTCGAGGCCGCCTCCCGGCGCGCGTGGGAGCGGCTGATCCGGGTGGCCGCGTGGGTAGGAGCCTCGTCCGCGGGCTCCAGCTGCGGCTCGGTGCTCCGCGACATCCCCGGCGAGAAGGAACCCGGGCTCGCGCGTTGGTTCCGGCACATGAAGGAGCTCTCACGCACCGCGAAGGCCGCCGGGCTTTCGTCCCTGTGCATCGAACCGATGTCGTCGCTCTACGAGCCGCCCTCGACCCCTGCGGAGATGGACCGGGTGACCCGGGAGATGGACGCGTTCCACGCGGCCGATCCCGGCGGCACGGTGCCCGTGCAGTTCTGCGCGGACATCTCCCACGGCCTGGCGGACCGCGACCGGCGGGTGGTGGTCGACAACTGGCAGCTCTTCGAGGCGGGCATCCCGCACACGCGCGAGTTCCACTTCAAGAACACCGACGACCGGTTCGATCGGACCTTCGGGTTCTCCGCGGAGGAGCGTGCGCGCGGCATCGTGGACCTCGAGCGCTTCCGCGCGCTGATCGACGCCAACGCCGACCGGTTCCCGGTGCGAGAGCTCGTCGGGTACCTGGAGCTGCCGGGGCCGAAGACCGGCCGGGACTACACCGACCATCTGCTGGGCCCCGCGCTCGGCGAGTCGCTCGCCGCGCTGAAGGCCGTGTTCGGCTGACAGGCGGCGCTGGAAGCGGAGGGCGGCACCCGGAGGTTATCCGGCTTGGTCGAGCAATCCCGCGAGCTCGCTCCAGCGCTGGATGCGCCGGAAACCCTCGAGGCCCGAAGGCTCGTCGACCGGCGGCTTGAAGAGCACCGTGAACAAGCCTGCCCCGAGCCCGCCCTTCAGGTCGTACTCGACGTTGTCACCCGCGAACCACGCCTCGTGCGGCGCGAGCGACATCCGGGCCAGCGCGGCCTCGAAGATGACCGGGTGGGGCTTGCGCACGCCGTAATCGGCGCTCGAGATGACGACTTCCAACCGGTCGGCCACGGCGAGGTCCGCGAGGGTGCGCCGGATGGTGTCCGCAGTGAAGCTCGAGTTGCTGATGACTGCCCGCCGGATCGAACGCCGCGCGAGGTCGTCGAGCATGTCGGGGACGCCGTCCACCAGCCGGATCGTCATCGCGGACGACCAGAACACCCACTCCTGCTCGGCGAGGGAGAGCGGGGAGCTGATCGCGAATCGGTCGTTCAGCAGGCGCTGGAGCGACTGCCGGGTGTACTCGATCCAGCCCTCGTCTTCCCGCTGCTCGACGTCCCGCACGATCCGGTCCTCGAACGCCTGCAGCTCCGCGAGGCTGACACGCGAACCGGCCAGCTCGAGCAGCCGGGCGTTCCCCTTCGCGGGGGCGAAGTGGTCGGATTCGATCAAGGTGCCCCAGAGGTCGAAGATGACCGCCTTCGGCCGTGCGATGGTCACCCGGCGCCTCCCTTCGGCGCTTCCCGGCCGAACGCGGCCTTCACCGCGTCCCGCACGTGCGGCACGGTGGTAAGACCCTCGAGCGATGCCTGACGCTTCGTGCCGGGGCCGTCTGGCCTCGCGAGCGGCCCGATGAGGGTCGTGAAGCCCATCTCCTGGCAGGCCCTGAGGCGCTTCTCGATGCCCGAAACAGGCCTGACCTCACCCGCGAGGCTCACCTCGCCGGTGACCGCCAGGCGGTCGGGGAGGGGCACGCCCACCTTGGCCGAGTAGAGCGCGAGGGCGAGGGGCAGCTCCACGCCGACCTCGGCAATGCGGATGCCGCCCGCCACGTTCACGTACAGGTCGAACTCCGAGAAGCGGGCGCCGAGATGCTTCTCGAGCACCGCGGCCACGCGCGCTGCCCGGCCCGAGTCGATGCGGTCCGAATAGATGCGGGAGATGCCGCCCTTGGCCGGCACCACGAGGGCCTGGATCTCGACGAGCAGCACCCGCGACCCCTCGAACACCGGTGCAACCGCGACCCCCGGCGGCAGACCGTCTTCGCGGTGCACGAGGAACAGGGCCGAAGGGTCCGTCACCTCCGCGAGACCCTCCTCGGTCATGCGGAAGAGGCCCACCTCGTCCACGGAACCGAACCGGTTCTTGACGGCCTGGAGCATCCGCACCTCGGTGCCTGCCTGCTCGAAGGAGATCACCGTGTCCACGAGGTGCTCGACCAGCTTCGGCCCCGCGATGATTCCTTCCTTGGTGACATGGGCCACGAGCAGCATGGCCGCGTCGCGGCGCCGGGCCCAGTCCACCAACTCGCTCGTGCACAGGCGCACCTGAGTCACACTGCCGGGCTGGCCGCCCGCCTCCCGGCTGAACAGGGTCTGGATCGAGTCGACGAGCACGAGCACGGGCTTCACCGCGTCGAGAACGTGGAGGATGGCGCCGAGCTCCGTTTCGGCGAGCACCTCGATGCGGTCGGACACCGCGCCGATGCGCTCCGCGCGCATCCGGATCTGCCCGGGCGACTCCTCGCCCGAGACGTAGAGCACCCGGCCGGGCGAGACGAGGCGAGAGGCGGCCTGCAGCATCAGCGTGGACTTTCCGATGCCCGGCTCTCCTCCGACGAGCACGGTCGCTCCGCGCATGAGGCCGCCGCCGAGCACCCGGTTCAGCTCCGCGATGCCGCTGTCCATGCGCAGGCCGGCCGTGTTCTCAATGGAGGCGAGGGGAATGGCGGTGGCAGGGGCGCCGGCCGGCCGCAGCGGTTTCCGCGCTTCCTCCTCGGTGAAGCTGTTCCAGGTGCCGCAGGAGGGGCACCGGCCGAGCCACTTCGGCTCCCGGTGGCCGCAGGCCGAGCACGCGAACGAGGTTTTTGGCTGCTTCTCCTTGACCATCGGCTCCCCCGCCGACGGGCCCGGGCGTGCAGTCTACGGGGCGCCGATCGGCACGCCGGTAAGATACTCGATTTCCCCGATCGCGTCCTCGAGCGCGGAGCCGGCCGACTCGAGATCGAGAGCCGCGGCGAGACGGGCAATTTCCCCGAGGCGCGCCTGCTCCCGGGTGGCCATCTCGTTCTCGTACGACACTCGGGCGTTCTTCGCCGTTTCCTCGGCGAGGGCGAGTTTCGCCCGGCGCTCGTCGAGGGCGGCGCCCGCGTTGCGGGCCATCTCCACGGCCCGCCGCACCGAGAGGCGTACGAGCTTCTCCGCCTGCGACAGCGCCGCGGCAGCCGCCTCGCGGTCCGAGGAGGCAGCGTTGATCCGGGCGCGCGATGCTCCGGAGTCGAAGGCCGTTGCCTTCGCCCCCACGCTCACCACCACGCTCCAGTCCCACGAGTCGGTCCAGTCGGAGCCGACGAACGGGGTGCGCTGGCCCGAGACGCTGCCGGCAACCGAGAGCGCCAGGTCGGGACGGAGCTCGGCGGCCGCCCGCTCGAGGTCGCGCTTCACCCCGGACTGCTCCAGCCGGGTGCGCGCAGAGGCGATGTCGGGCGCGTCCGCTGCAGCCAGGGTCCGCATACTGTCTTCGTCGAGGTCGGGGCATGCGTCGCGGAACCCGTCGACGGGGTCGAGGTCTGCGGCCGCGAGGCCGGTGAGCGCCGCCAGCGCCTCGAGGGCACTCGACCGGGCCTCCCGGGCCGCGACAATCCGTGCCTCGAGGGAGGCCAGCGAGGCGCGCGCGTCGAGCACGCTCTGCCGGGTGGCGGTTCCCTCGTCGAAGGATGCGAGCCGGTCGGCCACGATGTCTGCGTACGCCGCGCGCATCGCCGAAAGGTGCGGCAGCGAACGGCCCGCCAGCACGGCGCCGTGGTAAGCCCGAGCCGTCTCGCGTCGCGTCGAGCGGCGCTGCCGGTCCAGCTCCGTTCCGGCGGCCGTGCGTTCGAGCTCCGCCAGCCTGATGCCCGCCGTGATCTTCCCCGAGGTGTAGATGGGCTGCGTGAGCGTGGCGCCGAGCTTGTAATACGTGGGCTCGGTGTCCTCCACGAACACGAGGTCTTCCGTGGGGATCACGATCACCGTGGGCCCGGGCAGGACGATGGTGCCGAGTTCGCCCCGGTGCACGGTAATGCCCTCGGGCCGGTTGGCGAGGAACGACGCAGAGACGTCGAGCGCGAGCCGGGGAAGTCGCTGCGACCGGGCCTCCGCCAGGGTGGCGTCGCTCTTCCCGGTCTGCAGTGTCCGGATGCGGATTGCCTCGGAGCTCCGATCTGCCAACTGCAGGGCCTCCGCGAGCGACAGGGCTCGAGGCTCGGCTCGAACCGCGAGCGGCAGCACCAGGAGCGCGGCCGCGATGAGCGCGCTCCTCATGGGGTCCTCACCTTCCGGCGCGACTCGACGAGCCGGTAGATGACCGGTATGAGCACCAGGGTGATGAGGGTCGACGAGGCGAGGCCGCCGAATACGGCCCGGGCCATCGGTGCGCGCAGCTCCGAACCCGTCCCGATGCCGAGCGCCATGGGCAGGAGTCCGAGGATCGTGGTGACCGTGCTCATCAGGATGGGCTTGAGCCGGGTCCGGCCGCCGATGGTGATGGCCTTGTCCAGGGGCAGGCCGCTCTTCCGCAGCACGTTGAAGTAATCGATCAGGAGGATCGCGTTGTTCACGACGTACCCCACGAGGAGGATCGCGCCGATGAACGCCACCATGCTGAAGGGGGTGTTCGTGATGAACAGCGCGGCCACCAGGCCGATCACGGCGAACGGGATGGAAAACATCACGATGAAGGGATGGAGCAGGCTCTCGAACTGGGCGGCCATGACCACGTACACGAGTCCGGCCCCCAGCAGCAGCGCGAGCGCCAGCTGCCGGAACGTGTCCGCCATCTGGCTGCGGGTGCCGGTGACCGCGACCTTCAGTCCGGAGGGCACGGGACCGAGGGCGTCGATCCCCCGGCGAACGTCCGCGACCACCCGGTCGAGCGGCCGCTCGCCGGTGAGCGCCGCGGTCACCTTGACGAGCCGGACTTTGTTGCTGCGCTGCACCGACACGGGCCCCGAGTCCTGCTGAAATTCGACGAGGTTCTCGAGCGGCACCCGGGCGCCCGCGGGGTTGACCAGGAACAGGCCGTTCACCCGCGTGAGGCTGCCGCGGTCCTCGTCGCGCACCCTCACGTGAACGTCCCAGGTGTCGTCGCCCTGCCGGTACCGCGAGACCTCGACGCCCTTGTAGGCGGCGCGGACCGTGGCGGCGACCGCGAGCGGGCTGATGCCGAGGCCGGCCGCCTCCTCGTGCTTCACCCTCAGCTGCAGTTCGCTCTTGCCCGTCCGGTAGGACACGTCCACGTCGCGAGAGCCGGCGGTGGCGCGTATCACCCCGGCCACGGAGCCGGCCAGGGCCAGCGAGCGGCTGAGGTCCGCGCCCTCGATCTCGACCACCACGGGATTGGTGTCGCCCGACACGAGGTTTACGAGCGACGCGATGCCTTCGATGGAGATGCCGGCTTTCACGTCGCGTACCTCGGAGGCGATGCGGCGCGCGAGCACGCTCGTCGCGGTCCAGATGTCGCGCCTCCTTCGGTCCTTCGCCGTGAGCACGACGCTGACCTCGGCGACGTGGCTGCCGGTGCTCCCGAGCCGGGTGCCACCCGATCGGCCGACCACCGAGGAGAGCGAGGCGAGGTCGGCCCCGAGCTCGTCGCGCACAATCCGCTCGACCTCCTGCACCTTGCCGGCGGTGCGAGCGTAGGACGACTCCGCCCGTGTCTCGATGCTGATGGCGAATCGCCCCTCGTCCGTTTCCGGAAGGAACTCCATGCCCAACAACACGATGGAGGCGAGGCTCGCAGCAAGGAGCACCGCAGCGCCGCCGAGCACCCACCCCGAGCGGCGCAGGGCCCACGCGAGGACCCGCTCGTAGCTCTCGTCGAGCCACCGGATGACGCGCTGGACCCATCCCGCCGCCGCGTCCACGATCCGGTTGCCGGTGTGCAGTTGGACGTCCGCGAGGCTGATCTCGAGGTCGACCTTCTCCCCGTGAAGGACCGGCGGGAGGATGGTCGCGCCCCTCGGAAGCCGCAGGTACCGGGCGCACAGCACGGGAACGAGCGCGAGGGCCATCAGCAGCGACATCATCATGGAGAAGCTGAGGGTGTAGGCGAGGTCGCGCATGATGATGTTCGCGAGTCCGGTGACGAAGACCAGGGGCAGGAAGACCACCACGTTGGTGAGGGTGGAAGCCACGACCGCCGTGGTCACTTCGCCGGTTCCCGCGATGGCCGCCTCGCCGGGGGTCATGCCGGCGAGTTGCTTGCGGAAGACGACCTCCAGGACGACGATGGAGTTGTCGACGAACATGCCCACGCCGAGGGTGAGGCCCGCGAGGCTCATGATGTTGAGGTCGATGCCCGCCAGGTCCATCAGCAGGAAGGTCGCGATCACCGAGACCGGGATCGAGACCGCCACGATGGCGACCGAGCGCAGGTTGCGCAGGAAGAACAGCAGCACCAGCACCGCGAGCAGGCCACCCTGCCACGCGGCGTCGGTGAGGCTGGAGATGGACTCCCGTATCGAAACGCTCTGGTCGGTCCTCACTTCGACGTCCAGTGACGGCGGCAGCCCGGCCTGCAGGTCCTTCACTGCCCGCTTGACCGCGTCGATGACCTTCACGGTATTGCGGCCCTGCATCTTCTGCACGTCGACGAGCACGGCGTCCGCGGACTCCGCGGCCGCCGTGCCGGCACGCACGAACTCCTCCTGCGGCAGGGCGTCGAGCGCGACCTCGGCCACGTCGCGCAGGCGCACGACCGACGTCCCGTTCGCGCCGACCACCATCGTGCGGATGTCGTCGAGGGACTGGAATTCGCCGATGGTGCGGAGCACCACCTCCCGGTCGCCGAGGCTGACCGAGCCGCCCGGGAGGCTCACGTTGTCAGCCGAGAAGGCTTGCACCACCTGGAGCACGGGAACCCCGTTCGCGGACAGGCGATCGAGGTCGAGGCGCACCGTGACCGCGGCACGCCTGCCGCCGTACACGGACGCGGACGCCACGCCCTCCTGACGCTCGATGGCCGGCAGCACCTGCTTCTCGACGAGCCGGCGCACGTCGATGCCCGGGTCGGATGACGAGAACGTGAGTGTGAGGACGGGCAGAACTTGCGGGTTGAACTTGTAGATGGCCGCCCGTTCGGCACCCTCGGGCAGGTCCGCCTCGATGGAGCTGATCTTTTCCCGGATGTCGGCGACCATTCCCGTCATGTCCGTGCCCCAGTTGAAGTTGACGATCACGAGGGACAGTCCGTCCGAGGACGTCGAGGAAACCTTCTCGATGCCGTTCAGGGTGGAGACCGCCTCTTCGATGGGTCGCGTGACACCCGACTCCACCTCGAACGGTCCGACGCCCGGGTAGATGGTGAAGATCGCCGCAGTGGGAAACCCGATGTCGGGGAACTGTTCGAGCCCGACCCGTCGCGACGAGAGGAACCCGAGCGCCGCGAGGGTGACGAACAGGAGGATCGTCGTGACCGGGTGCCTGACCGCGCGCTCGCTGATTTTCACCGGCTCACTCCCCGAGGCTCACGCGCTGACCGTTCTCGAGGAAGGCGTTGCCGTCCACGACCACCCGGTCGCCGGCCGCGAGGCCCTCGAGGACCTGGACCATCCCGTCGCCCTCGATGCCCGTCTTCAACGCCCGGAATCGCGCCACGCCCCCGTCGACCACGAACACGCCGCGTCCGCCGCCCCTGCTGCAGAGCGCCGCGGTCGGCACGAGCAGGGCGTCGTCGGCCCGCTCCACCTCGAAGGTGACGCTGGCGTACATGCCGCTGCGCAGCTCCCCCTTCGGGTCGGTCACTTCGACTTCAGCGGTGAACGTTCGGGTCGCCGGGTCGATGGTCGGGCTGATGGAAATCAGCCGCCCGGGCAGGGCGCCGCGACCGGCCAGCGCGGCGAACACCGCTTCCGCCCGGACGTTCTCGCCGGCCACGAGGAAATCCCCGTAGTGGCGCTCGGGCAGGGCGGCTTTCACGACCATCGCGGTCTCGTTGACGATCACCACGAGCGCGGTCGCCATGCCCGCGATGTTGCCCTCGTCGATGGGTACCTTTGCCACCTGGCCGCCGATGGGTGCGGTTACCCGCGTGTTGTCCAGGTTGAGCTTGGCCAAGTCGTACTGCGCCTGCGCAGAGGCGAGCTGGGCCTCGGCCATGCGCTGCTCCTCCGAGCCCGCGCCCTGCTCCATCATCTGCACGCTCCGGCGCGCATTGTCGACACCGGTCCGGGCCGTTCGCAGCTTCCCCTCGGCGTCCTCGCGGGCGGCCTTCGTGATCGCGCCGTCGGCATAGAGCCGCTCGGCGCGCTGGAAGGCCGTATCGGCGTCCGCCAGGTCCTTCTCGGCGGCCGCGAGGGTGGCCTGCGCGCTCGCGAGCTCCTCGGGCCGCACGCCCCGCTGCGCCTTCTCGAGCTGGGCCCGGGCTGCCTCGAGCGACGCGGACGCCTGGTCGGCCTGCAGGTGCGCCACGTCGTCTTCCATCAAGACGAGCAGCTGCCCCTTCGTCACGGTGTCGCCTTCGGACACCAGGATTCGCTCGACCCTGCCGGGCACCTTCGAGAGCACCGTGACGATCGCGCGCGGCTCGAGGGTTCCTGCGTACCGCAGCGTGCGGCTGATCGGCCCGCGCGAGGGGGACTGCACCGCAACCGGCGCTGCGACCGGTTCAGCGGCGGCTTCCCGGCGGCCGAACCGGGACCATAGGGACCACCCGACGAGCCCAGCCAGGACGAGGAGGAGGAAGATCGTGACGGGTCGGCGCCTCATATCCCGGTTTCCTCCCCGATGCGGGCTGCGACCATGCCCCGGACAGCTGCCTTCAGGCTCCGCAGTTCACCCGCGACATTCCCTGGTGGTGCAGCTGCCGCTGAGAAGAGAATGCCGTTCACCGTGACGCGCAGCATGGCCCGCCACGCCGCGGGGTCGGGGACGGGCCGCAGCGTGCCCTGCCGCCGGGCGGCGGCGAAGATGCGCTCGATCCGCCGGCACAGTTCGTCGATCTTGCCCCGCAGCAGGTCGCGCCGGTCCGCCTCGAAAACGATCCCCCGCACGAGCGCGAGCCGCTTCGAGAGCTCCGCGAAGCCGGTGGCGAGCAGCCGCTCGAGCGTGCGCGCGAAGGGCTCGCGCGACGCAGCCAGCTCGTCGAGCGAGGCGAGGAAGTCGTCCCAGCCCTCGTCGAGTGTCGAGCGGAACAGCGCGTTCTTGTCCTTGAAGTAGGTGTAGACGGAGCCGGGGGCGATGCCCGCCCGGGCGGCGATGTGCTTGATCGTGGTGCCCCGGAATCCCCGGTCGCCGAAGACCTCGAGCGCCTTCTCGACGAGCATCGCGCGCTTTGCGCTGTCGGACTTCCGCGCCATGGCTCCTCCCGACGACCCACCCGGATCCCACGGCGCCTGCGGGCACTGGGTAAGTCCGGCAGATTCCTGAATGAACGTTCATTCAAGAATAGCCGCAGCCGCGGGTCCCGTCAACCGGGGCGGGGAGCCGGGCGAGGGGCGATGCGGGCGACGTTCCGCGGCGTCGGGGTGGTGCGCGGACGGTGCCTCCCGCACCCCGGTTGCCAACCACACCCGCCGCCGCTACGATGGCGCCATCATGACGATCACCCAGCGCGACGCTCGCAGCGTGCGGGTCGAGCACGAGGGGCTCGTGTTTTCGCTCGCCTACCGGTTCTGGTGGGAGGGGCGGGACCGCCCGCCCGAGAGCATCACCGTGGAAGGCGCCCGGGTGACGGCCTTCTTCCTGTCGGCGGCCATCCGTGACGTCATCACCACCGACTCGCACGGCGTGCTGGTGCGCCGCGAATGGTCGGTGCACAGCCCGGGACCGGTTCGCCTCACCGTGGACGTGCACCTGGAACCGGCGGGCAAGCTGTCCTACCTTCTCCCCGGGGTCGCGCTCGGAAACGAGCTGCCCGCGGAAGGAGTCTCGGTGCACGGCGCCCGCACGGCGTGGCCGTCGGCCGCATGCCTCGGCATCGGGGGCAGGGGGACCGTCGGATTCGCCCTCGACGAGGGACCGTACACGGCCGGAGTGGGAATCTCGCCCGTCGGCCAGGACGATGTGCCGCCGGCCGAACGGGAGGAGGGCCCCGTCCCGCTGTCGCTCGCGCTCACGCTGCCGGGCACCGCCAAATCCGAGGACGCATCCGTCGGCGCATTCGGGTCCATCGAGTCGCCGGGGACCCTCGATGCCGCGCGGACGTTCCGCATCGTGTCCGCTCCTATGCGGCGGGCCTGGCTCAGGGGGGCTTCCGCGGTCCTCGCGGCCATCGGTGGGGGATCGGGCGGGACAAAGAAGGAGCCGTCCGCAAGGGTTACGGAGAAGACGGTCCGCGAGGCCGTGAGCCGGGCCGTGGAGCGCTGCCTCGGGACGCACCTCTTCGAGAAGGGCGGCGTGGCGGGGCTTCGCGTCGAACCGGCGAGCCCGCTGCTTTCAGCCTCCGCAGGGGCGGGCATGGCCGTCCTCCTGCGGGAGCTCTTCCCATCGGACCCCGTACGGACCGAACTCGCGCTGCGCCTGGTCGACTTCAGCCTCAAGGGGCAGCACCCGTCGGGTCTCTTCTTCGAGACGTACCACACGGGCCGTGGTGAGTGGCAGGGGGTGCCCGGCCGGCCGGACCGGCCCGTCATCGGCATCGCCGCCTCGGCACGCATCGCGGACCGGCTGCTCGCTCTTGCCGGTGTGCTCTCCGACGCGGGGCTTCCCCACGCGAAGTACCGTCTGGCAGGAGTGCGTTTCGTGGAGTTCTTCCTCGACGACCAGGGACGGTTTCAGCTGCCCGGGGCTCTTCACCTGCCGGGTGTTCGCGCCCCTTTCGAACCCGGTCTCGCGGGATTCGAGCTGTGCTTCCCGCTCGCGCGCACCTTCGCACACACGGGTCGCGACCGGTACCGGAAAGCGCTCGACACGCTTGCGCACTCGCTCGCGGAACTGCCCTGGGGCACGCCATGGCTGCCGGCGTCCCGGGAAGGGCGCGACCCCGACTCGGCTGCGGCACTGCTGTGCGGGCGGATTCTTGTCGCCCTGGGCAGGCTGGGTTCGGCCTCCGGTCGGCGATCCGGCGGCACCTCCCGTGGGCGCTCCGGTGCGCGGGCGGGAAGGGGACCGGTCGATATCGGCGACGCGGCCTCGGCGGTGCTGCCGTGGGTGTACGCCAATCCGCGCCCGCCGGTCGAGGGCATCACGGCGACGGGCGGTGTCATCGACTCCTTCCACCGGCAGCGCCTCGTGGGTGCCGGGGCCGAAGCCGGGTTCGTTCTGTCGGGCCTCGCGTCTCTCGCGTCGGAACCGTGGATGCGCCGGACCCTCGAGGGGTTCTCCCGTCTGTGCGTTGATTTCGCGGACCGGCTGCCCATGGGAACCGCGTACCTCGTGCACGTCCAGCCGCCGGCGGCGAGCAGCGGGACGCGGGCCCGGGACCGCCGCTCCCGTCCCTCGCCGGCCTCGGGGCCGGTCGACGCGCGCCGGCTCGTTGCCGAGGCGGGGTACCGGTTGGCTGTCGCAGCTGGCGCGGGCCGGAAGCCGGACCTCGCGTAACCGGGCGGCCTAGGAGAAGCGTCGGGCGATGGGGATGCGCCGGCCGAGCCCGAAGGCTCTTGGCGATACCCTGAGAACGGGCGGCGCCTGCCGGCGCTTGTACTCCGCCCGTTCGACCATGGCGATCACGCGGTGCACGAGCCCGGCGTCGAAGCCCTCGTCCGCGATCTCCGAGGCGCTGCGGTTGCCGACGATGAACCGCTCGAGGATCCGGTCGAGGACGTCGTAGGGTGGCAGCGAATCCTGGTCCGTCTGGTCGGGCGCGAGCTCCGCCGAGGGCGGCTTCTCGAGGGTGGCGTCGGGGATGATCTTTCGCCGGGCATTCATCGCCCGGGAAAGGCCGTAGACCTGCGTCTTCAGCAGGTCGCCGATCGGCGCAAGTCCTCCGCACATGTCGCCATAAAGCGTGCAGTAGCCCGTAGCCAGCTCGCTCTTGTTGCCCGTGGCGAGCAGCAGCGAGCCGGTCTTGTTCGACCAGGCCATCAGCAGCGCGCCCCGGATCCGGGCCTGGAGGTTCTCCTCGGTGACATCCGGCGGCCTTCCGGCGAAGACCGGCTCGAGGGTGCGCAGGTGGGCCGTGAAGACGTCCTCGATGGGCACGAGGTGCAGCCGCAGACCGAGGGCCTCCGCCAGGGCACTCGCGTCGCTCACGCTGCCGGGGGAGGAATAGCGGGAGGGCATGCCGAACACCGCCACCCGGTCGGGACCGAGCGCTTCGACCGCGAGGATCGCCACGAGGGCCGAGTCGATGCCGCCCGAGAGCCCGAGGTGCACCCGCTCGAACCCGCACTTGGCCGCGTAGTCCCGGATGCCGAGCACGAGCGCAGCCTCGAGCTCGTCCCAGCCGTCTGCCGGCTCGTCGATGGCAGGGCCCGGCGCCGCGGTGTCGACCACCGCGAAGTCCTCCGCGAACCCCCGTGCAACATGCACGAGCCGGCCGTCGGCCGCGGTGGCCATGGAACGGCCGTCGAACACGAGGCTGTCGTCCGCCCCGACGCAGTTCACGTAGACGGTCGGGAGGCTGCACGTCCTCGCGATCCGCGCGAGCAGGTCCAGCCGGGTCCGCGCCTTGCCGGCGTGGAAGGGCGAGGCCGAGAGGGAGACGAGCAGCGTCGCGCCCTCGTCGGCAAGCTCCTTCACGGGATCCACGGGGTAGTGCAGGCCGGGCGCGGGCTCGCCCTCCCACCAGATGTCCTCGCAGATCGCGATCCCCAACCGTTCACCGCGGAACGGGAACACCCGGCGCGCGGGAGCGGGTTCGAAGTAGCGCGCCTCGTCAAACACGTCGTAGGTCGGAAGCAGGGTCTTCGTCTGCGTGAACAGCACCTTCCCGTCGTCCACGAGCGACGCCGCGTTGACCAGCCGACGGCCGGGCCGGCCCCGGTTCCAGTCCACGTAGCCGATCACCAGCCCCACGCCGGCCGGTGCATCGCGCTGCAGCTCACGGAGGCTCTCGAGGTTGGCTTCGACGAACGAGGCGTGCTCGAGCAGGTCCATGGGCGGGTAGCCGCACAGGCAGAGCTCGGGGAACACCGCGAGGTCGCAGCGCTCCTCCCGGGCCCGGACGGCCATGGCGAGCACCTTCGCACGATTGCCGGCGAAGTCGCCGATGGTGGGGTTGATCTGGCACAGGGCGATGCGCACCGGGGGATGGTAGCAGGGAACGGGAGGGAGGCTCAAGTTCGGCCGAGGGGCGCGCCGGGCGTAGAACCGTAGCGGGCAGCGACCGGCTTGCATTGACCCCCGGCCCCCCGACGGGTACCATCACGGGCGTATGGAGCGCATTGTCCTGGTCTCCGACGCCGACACGCCCCTCGGTCGCGAGCTCGTGCGTCTCTTCACCGCGCGCGGCCACCAGGTCGCAGCCCTCGTCGGCGATGCCCGGGCGTCAGAGTTCCCGGGCACCGGCAGCCGTGCCCCGCTCGTCGTGCCGTGGAGCCGGCGCTCGCCGGCCGGCGCCCGTGCCGCGGTGCTCTCCACGCTGAACCGCTTCGGCGTGCTCGAGGAGGCTGTGGTGCCCGGGGCTCTTCCGTCGCCGCCGGCTCTCCCGCACGAGCTGGCGAGCGTCGACATCGAGCGCGCGATGGACCAGGGCCTGAAGGGACCGATCTTCCTGGTCCGCGAGCTGCTCGGCGTGTTCCTGCGCAGGGGACAGGGGGTGCTCTCGCTCGTCTGCTTCAGCGAGCGCCGGGACGACGAGCCGGGCCCCGCGCTCGACCAGGCGGTCCAGGAAGGGTGGCAGGGGTTCGCCGCGGGCGTGCTCGACGCCTACGCCGAGAAGTCGGTGTTCATCAATGGGTTCAAGGCCGCGGGGGTCGGGCACGAAGAGGCCGCGGCATTCGTCGACCGGTCGCTCGAGGATAAAGCCCGCAAGATCACGGGTCGATGGTTCGCGTTCCAGCCGCGCGGCGGCATCCTGGGAAGACGCTAGAACATCATCGCCTCGGCGAATCGAGCCTGGAACTCCGGCTTGCCACCCAGCTCCACGAACCGCGCCTTCCGCGCTGCGCGCTCGGCCATCCGTCCGTGCCCGCGGGAGAGCAGCACCAGGACGGCCCCGCGCAGGGCAGCGTTCCCGACCACCTCCACGCGCGCGGGATCGAGCGCGGGGATGAGCCCGATGCGCATCGCAGCCCGGGCGTCGAGGCCGGCGCCGAAGTTGCCGGCGAGGCGGACGGTGTCCAGTCCGTCCTTCGCCACCCCCGTCACCTCGAGCAGCGTCTCGATGCCGGTGCGCACCGCACCCTTGGCGAGCTGGAGCTTGCGCACGTCACCCTGCGAGATGAAGACCCGCCGGTCGTCCGAGAGGGCGAATGCGGCCTCGCCGTCGTGCGCGAACAGGCGTGCGCGAGCGGCCTCGTCGGGGAGTTCCTCCCGGTCGACGAGCCTGCCCGTCGCATCGATCACGCCCCGGTCGAGCAGGGCTGCGACGCCGGACACCAGGCCCGTGCCGCAGATGCCCCGCGGGTGTCCGCCCCCCACCACGGTGCA